>JAJPXR010000102.1 GCA_021205375.1 Clostridiales bacterium
GGGTGAGCGAAAACCTGGGGGATCGGCCCGCCTGGGTGCCCTGCCGATCCCTGGGACGCATATCCTTTTGCTCCTCGGTCCTGGGGGCGGGGGCCGGGTCGGGCATCCCGTAGCAGGGGGTGCCGTCGAACTGATAGAGGGCGAAGTGGTCCTTTGGGAAACCGGTGGAGACGCCGTCCAGCACCACGCTGACCCCCGCCTGGTGGAGCTGGTCCACCAGATACATGAAGTCGGTGGGGGTGCCGAACCGGGAGGTGACGGCGTAGTAGCCGGTGAGCTGGTAGCCCAGGCTCTCGTCCAGGGGGTGTTCCGCCACGGGCAGGAACTTGACCCCGGTGAAGCCCATTTCCTTCACGTAGGGGACGAGATATTCCGCGATGGTGCGGTAGTTCAGCACCTGGCCGTCGCCGGTGCGCCGCCAGGAGCCGAGGTGGACTTCGTAGAGGTTGATGGGGGCGGTTTTGCCGTCCCGGACCCGCTGGTCCCGGTAGCGGAGCCAGCCCTCGTCCCCCCACTGGTAACCCTCCAGGTCGTAGAGCTTGGAGGCAGTGCCGGGGCGGGTCTCGGCGTGAACAGCGTAGGGGTCGGCCTTTTTCAGCAAGGCCCCTTCCGCCGTGTGAATGGCGTATTGATAGCGGTCATATTGGGCCAGGCCGGGGATGAACAGCGACCACAGGCCGCCGGTTTCCCGGACCATGGGGTGGCTCTCCGGCTGCCAGCCGTTGAAGTCCCCGATGACGGAGACCCCCTGGGCCGCAGGCGCCCAGACGCGAAAACGCCAACCTTCGCACCCGTTTTCCCTGACCGGATGGCTCCCCATGAAATCGTAGCAATTGTAACAGCCAGAGGAAGAAAGAGCGGATTTTTCGGCGACAGACGGGGCAGAAGGTTTCAAATCCATTGAGAAATCTCCTAAAGTGTTTTTTGAAAAAGAGAAAAATCAGGCACTGGAATAATGTCAAAAGAGCAAAAAAAGTAGGGAATATCTTTGTTGAAATTATACAATACGAATTGAGAAGTGTCAAGCGCTATTCGGTATGTTCTCCATAAAAAAAGAGAAAAGTTGTTTGTGGAACCGGAATATGTGCCGATGGCAGAGAAAAAGGGGCGGGTTTCCGGGGGAAAGGCGGCTCCGCCGCTGTCCAGGCGGGCGCGGGGCAGACAGCAAAAGGGAGCGCTGCGAAATGAATCGTCGCAGCGCTCCCGGAAAAGGAATTGACATTTTTCAGGTTTTCGGCTATACTAATACACAGAACAAGGGCGCTGCCCGGCAACGGCTGGCCCCTAGGATTCAGTTACAAGAAGTAACCGCCACAGTTGGGACCTGGGGGCGGTTACTTCTTTTTATGGTAGTAGATCGTCAGGAACAATCCACACAGGCCGATGATAACCAGATTTGACTATCCCTTTTACTCAGCCTTGTGCTGGAAACCCCTCCGCCACCGCCTAAAGGCGGCGGCCCTCCTCCCCTTTCAGGGGAGGCAAGGGGGAAAGTGCATGTCGATTGATGTAAGTTTTGTTCGATAAATGTGAGATTTTCAGTAAAATCCCCCTCTTTCTAGCCACTAAAAACATGGCTGACTCATAAAGAATAACCGATTCAAAAAATTTGATGTAGTGCAACAAAAAACACAGCAAAATCAGAAAATAGAACAAGTTCCCCCAAAACAACAAGGCGCACCCTCACGGGTGCGCCCTGCGCGTTAATTGGCGTTCACTGTCAAATTGAATCGGCGGTTCAGCAGCCGCACTTCCGGCCGCTGGCCTCGAAGGACGCGCACTCGGTGCAGTCGCAGCTCTTGGGGCGGGCGTCGCCGCAGCAGCCCACCTTGATGGCGTTCAGGGTGCAGAAATCCTTGTTGCCCGCGTGATAGGCGCAGGAAGTCACGTTACATTCGATGCTGTGATTGATCTTATCCATACCTTGGTTCCTCCTTTTGGGTTTGGACAGCGCCGCACAAAAGAGGGCGCGGTGCTGTCCTGGGTACACCGTCAGTATGGGCAGTTGGGCGGGTTTTATGCGCGTTTATCATCTTTTGGTTATCTCGTTTAACACAGCCTTGTTGTGATTTCAGCGAGGAACCCCTCCGTCGCGGCTTACGCCGCGCCACCTCCCCTTTCAGGGGCGGCGAGGGGGGATAGTGTTTGTTGTTTGGTCAGCATTTTTGCCCAGTATAATGTAGCTTTCTGGCGAAGAACAAACCATTAGTAATTGACCACACCTCTTGCCTCCCCTGAAAGGGGAGGAGGGCCGCCGCCTTTAGGCGGTGGCGGAGGGGTTTCTCCGGGATAATAGAAAAACGCAGCTCAATAGCCGATAGTTACAATTTTTTCGGCGCGACCTCCCCCGCCAGGGGCAGCGACTCCTGGGCCAGAGCGATGTACTCCTGCGTGTTGGCTCTGGTGTGGGCCTGCTCCGCCTCGGTGGTGGGGCGGACGAGCTTGGCGGGGACGCCCATGACCAGCCAGCCGTCGGGCACGACCATGTTCCCCGTCACAAGAGCGCCCGCGCCGACGATGCAGTCTTTCCCGACCACGCAGCCAGAGAGCAGCGTGGCCCCCATGCCCACCAGGGAGTTGTCCCCTACGGTGCAGCTATGGACGACGGCCCCGTGGCCCAGCACGCAGCCCGCCCCCACCTGCAGCGGCGCGCCGGTGTCGCAGTGGAGAATGCAGCCGTCCTGGACGTTGGTGCCCTCCCCCACGGTGATGGCGTCGTCGTCTCCTCGGAGGACCGCGCCGTACCAGAGGTTCACGTCCTTGCCGCAGCGTACTTTGCCGATGACAACGGCGGTCTCCGCCGCCCGGACGGTGGGGTGGAGCTTGGGCGCCGTGCCGCGAAAGGGTTTTAAGATCATCGTGGGTCCCTCCTGTGGTTGTAGTATGATTATCATACCGTAAAACGCCGGAAAAGGCAAGGCGGAGACAATGTGCAATGCTGGGAAACCCCTCCACCATGCTTCGCATGGTCCCCCTCCGCCGTCAAGCGGCACTTCCGGGGCTTTGCCCCTCCCTGCCCTTTCAGGGGCGGCAAGGGGGATAGTGCTTGTCGGCTGGCGCTGGTTTTCCTGTCCCCGCGCATGATCTCCCCGCCGCCGCATAGAGTGAGGGGGTGGAGGTGGCGCATATGGACTTGAAAAACGGAGCGATCACGGTGGGCGAGGTGCTGGACCATCCCGGTGCGCGGGACATCCTGCGCACCTACTTCCCCCAGGTGGCGGACAACGCCCTGCTGCTGGGCATGGCCCGGAGCTGGACCCTGAACCGGGTGCTGCGGCAGGTGGGCGGTCAGGTGGACGCCGGACAGGTGCGGCAGATGAGGCAGGAGCTGGAACGATTGTGAATAATTAGCAATGTGCAATGAGGAAACCCCTCCACCATGCTTCGCATGGTCCCCCTCCCCTTTCAGGGGAGGCGAGAGGGGTGGTGGATTGCGAAAGGATGGGTGCTAAAGGAAAGGATGCTTTATGAAGTCAAATTCGTTTCAAAATTTGCCCCTTTGAGCAAAAAGAGGAAACCTATCAACAAGCAGTTGCCCCTTGCCTCCCCTGAAAGGGGAGGAGGGCCGCCGCCGCAGGCGGTGGCGGAGGGGTTCCCAGCACAAGGCTGATGCAAGGGATACCCATAATTGCACATTGTCAAACATACCACTTGAGGCTGTCCGTGTCCTCCGTCCTGCGGAGGACATGGCCGGTCAGGGCGAAATCCACCGCGAACACCATGCCCAGCGGCACCAGCAGCAGGTCGGGCAGGGCGGCCACGATCCCCGCCACCAGGGGCTGGAGCCAGAACACCAACGGCAGGCTCAGCAGGCTCCACGCGATGGAGAAGGGCAGGCACACCCGCCCGTGGATGCTGCCGGGCAGCCCGCTGTAATCCCAGAAGGACACCCGCCACACCTTTTCGTAAAACAGGCTCATCAGGTACTCCGCAGCCGTGGCCACCAGCGCCGCCGCGGGCAGCAGCAGCCACACCCGCGCACGTATAAAAGCGGGCAGCGCCAAAATCGCCGCCGCCCCCAGCCCGTACACCGGGCACATGGGCAGGACAAGCATACACTTCCGGTCCTTCTTGTCCGCCCCTGTCACCCAGGCAAAGGCCACCTCCAGGCCGAAGCCCGCCACGCTGTAGAAAAAAATCGACCAAATCACGTCCAATTTTATCACCGAAATCTAGCATGGCTCCAAAACCGCAAAAACATACGGGGAAAAGAATTGTACCTTGGAGCAAGACGTGATATAATACTTCGCAGAAATTAAAAACTGGCCTGTATTGCAGAAGGATGGAGGAAAACCCTGTGAGCTTTCGGCATCTGATCGACTTTGGAGACCTGACCCGCCAGGAATGGGAAGAGCTGTACGCCCGCTGCGCCAAAATCATGGACGACCCCGACGCCTATATGGAGGGGTGCCGTGGCCGGGTGCAGGCCAACCTGTTCTATGAGCCGTCCACCCGGACGAACTTTTCCTTCCAGACCGCCATGCTCCGGCTGGGCGGCAAGGTGTTCGGCTTTGCCGACCCCAAAAGCTCCTCCACCGCCAAAGGTGAATCCCTGAAGGACACCATCAAAATGGTGTCCGCCTACGCGGACGTCATCGTCATGCGCAGCCCCAAGGAGGGCGCGGCCAA
The DNA here is from genome assembly GCA_021205375.1 of Clostridiales bacterium. Classification (GTDB taxonomy): domain Bacteria; phylum Bacillota; class Clostridia; order Oscillospirales; family Oscillospiraceae; genus Onthomonas. The sequence goes on from JAJPXR010000102.1 coordinate 4,630, forward strand.
AGCCGCCTCCATCTACTCCGAGACGCCGGTCATCAACGCCGGGGACGGCGGGCACATGCACCCCACCCAGACCCTGGCCGACCTGACCACCATCCAGCGCTACCGGGGCAGCATCGACGACCTGAACATCGGTCTCTGCGGCGACCTGAAAAACGGCCGCACCGTCCACTCCCTCATCAAGGCCCTGGCCAAGTTCGACAACATCCGGTTTTACCTCATCGCCCCCCGCGAGCTGGCGGTGCCGGAGTATATGCGGGCCTTTATGCGGGAACGGGGCATGAAGTTCGTGGAGGTGACGGGCCTGGAGCCGGTCATCCCCATGCTGGACGTGCTGTATATGACCCGCATCCAGCAAGAGCGGTTTTCCAGCCCCTGGGAGTACGAGCAAGTGCGGGGCATTTACGTGCTGACCCGGAAGAAGCTGGAACGGGCCAAGCCCGACATGATGGTGCTGCATCCCCTGCCCCGGGTGGACGAGATCTCCGTGGACGTGGACGACGACCCCAGGGCCTATTACTTCGAGCAGGCCCGCTGCGGCATGTATATCCGCATGGCGCTGCTGATGGACCTGGCAAACCAGCCCCACCGCATCCCCGACCCCGTGGAGATCGGCACCACGCCCCGGTGCAGCAACCCCAACTGCATCACCCAGAGCGAGAAGTACCTGCCCCCGCTGACCAAGCTGGTGGGTGGCGTGGAGTGCTGCGCCTACTGCGACAAGGAGTTGTGAGCGTTTTAGTGGCTGGTGGTTAGTGGTCAGTGACTAGAATGGGCTTTCTTTTGAAAAACCTGTATCTGCTGAACAAAACCGGCACCAGACGACCAGCACTATCCCCTCTTGCCGCCCCTGAAAGGGCAGGGAGGGGCAAAGCCCCGGAAGTGCCGCTTGACGGCGGAGGGGGACCATGCGAAGCATGGTGGAGGGGTTTCTGGTGCGCGGCTGATTCAAGAGAATAGTCAGATAGTTTTTTTCGGCAATGTAAAAAAAATGTTGACAAAGACCGCCCGCTGTGGTATCATCTTTTAGCTGGCAACCGATCCGCGGGTGTAGTTCAATGGTAGAATCCCAGCCTTCCAAGCTGGTCGCGTGGGTTCGATTCCCATCACCCGCTCCATATGCGGCTGTAGCTCAGCTGGATAGAGCAACTGCCTTCTAAGCAGTGGGCCGGGGGTTCGAGTCCCTTCAGGCGTACCATTTTCGCCTCGGCTGCGGCGGGTCTGGCCTGCGGAGGCGGCTCTTTTGAGCCCAGCGGCGCAGCAATTTTATATTCTATGGTGGGTATAGCTCAGTTGGTTAGAGCGCCAGATTGTGGCTCTGGAGGCCGACGGTTCGAATCCGTCTATCCACCCCATTTATTTCTTTGGAAGTTCGTCAGGCAGGGCAGGAGCAAGCGTCTTCCGCCTCTGGCGTTCTGTTTTTGTGGTGCTATCGAGATTGGGATGTCGCCAAGCGGTAAGGCAAAGGACTTTGACTCCTTGATCCGTGGGTTCGAATCCCGCCATCCCAGCCACAAAACTTCTGAAAAGTAAACAGGTATGATTCAGTAGCTCAGTCGGCAGAGCATCTGCCTTTTAAGCAGAGGGTCCGGGGTTCGAGCCCCCGCTGGATCACCAAAAGCCGCCGCGGTGAGAACCGCGGCGGTTTTTTGCGTTTCTGTGTGGTTTTGGGTATCCTGTTTGCACCAGCCGTGTACCAGAAACCCCTCCGCCACCGCCAAAGGCGGCGGCCCTCCTCCCCTTTCAGGGGAGGCAAGAGGGGTGGTCAGTTACGGAACGATAGCTTTCCGAGGAAAGGATGTATAGCATTGAACAAAACCTTTCCTTGTAAAGCCCTAAAAAGAAGAGAAAAAGAGGCTAATTCGCCATTTTGCAAAAAATTGCACTCTGTTGAGGAAAATGCAGAACAGCCGATAAGTACTATCTCCCTTGCCTCCCCTGAAAGGGGAGGGGGACCATGCGAAGCATGGTGGAGGGGTTTCCGTTGGAATTTCAGACAAGGCTGATTCAAAGGGATAACCAATTTGCTAATTATTCATTGCTCATTGCTCATTGCTAATTGCGCAAATCCTCCCCCCGGAAATACTTCCCCAGCGGCTTTGCCAGCAGCACGAACACCACCAACGTGATAATGGTGTTCAGGCCCATATAGACGATGTTGTAGAGGAAGGAATAGAACCAGGGGTTGCCCATGGGCAGGCCCAGGAACACGTCGGGCATATAGGACGCCCAGACGGTGGCGCCCACCACCCAATGCACCAGGAACCGGGCCAGACAGCCGATGACGGTGCCGATGTAAATGCCGCCTTTTTTGCCCTTCATGACGCCGGCCAGGCCCAGAGCGGTGAAGGCCACCAGGTAGTCCCCGATGATGGACTGCCAGCCCAGGGCAAAGCCGCCGTCATAGACGAATTGCAGCACGCCAAAGACGAACCCGGCCAGCAAGCCGGGGCCAAGCCCCCACCGGACGGCGAACAGAATCATGGGTACCATGGCCAGCACCACGGAGCCGCCCCAGGGCATCTCCCACAGCTTGATCATGCTGAGGATCTGAGCGGCGGCCACCATCAGCGCGCCCTCGCAGAGCATCCTCACCCGCATATGCGTATTCATAACAAGTACCTCCCAAAAGAAAAAATTTGATTATTCCGGTTGCGCAGCCCCATGAACAGCTATTAGCTGTTAGCTTGGCGATGCTGCCTTTTCAGCGCTGCGTTTTTCGCTTGCAGAGTCTGACTACAGCGAATAGCTCATCACAACGGGGCAGACGCTAAGGGAAAAACAGAAAGAAAAAATTCCGCCGCGCTGTTCCAAACAACGCGGCGGGAAGGCGGCGCATCTGCGCCCGAAAGACGAATAAGCTCCCTCCGCCGGCATTGCCCGGATCAGGTTCAAGGTGACTGGAGGCTGCGCTTCGCCTCCATCTCAGCCGGGGATGTCCCCCAGCGCCCCTGCGGTAGATTCTATTTTACTCGTTAGTGATTAGTTGTCAAGACGTAGGGAACACGATTTTGCTCAATAAAGTACAAGTTTTTCACAAAGAACTGTTTTCGGCAACTGACCACCCCTCTTGCCTCCGCCGTCAAGCGGCACTTCCGGGGCTTTGCCCCTCCCTGCCCTGAAAGGGGATGAGGGCCGCCGCCGTTAGGCGGTGGCGGAGGGGTTTCTCCCCTCAATACACCACGTTTTTCAACTCTTCTCCCCTGTTCCACCGGCGGAGGTTTTCACAGCAGATGTCACAGATGATGTCCTCGATGGCGTCCAGCCGCCCGAAGGAGCCGCCGGACACGTGGGGGGTGATGAGGCAGTTCTCCGCGCGCCACAGGGGATGGTCCTTGGGCAGCGGTTCCGGGTCGGTCACGTCCAGCGCCGCGCCACGAATCTGGCCCCGGTTCAAAACCTCCGCCAGGGCGTCGCAGTCCACGAAGTTGCCCCGGCCCACGTTGACCAGCACAGCCCCCGGTTTCAGCAGCTCCAGCCGCCGTCGGTTCAGATACCGGCGGGTCTCGCCGGTGTAGGGCAGACAGCCTACCACCACGTCGGCTTTGGGCAGCCAGTCCTCCGCCTCCTCCAGGGTGCAGAGGGCGTGGAAATCAGGCCGGGGACAGGCGGTGTCCCGGCAGACCCCCACGGTGTAGGTGTCGAAGCCCCGGAGCCGCCGGGCGGTCTCGCCGCCCAGGTTACCCGCGCCGAAGATCAGCACCGTGGCCCCGTCCAGGGAACCGATGGGGCCTCTGTCCGCCCACTCCCGCCGCTGCTGCTGGCCCCAGTAGCCCGGCAGGTTCTGGAGCAGCGCCAGCGTCTGCCCCAGCACATACTGGGAGATAGCCACCCCAAACGCGCCGCTGGCGTTGGTGAGCCGCACTCCCTTGGGGAAGGGCACCGACCCCTGGGTGTAGTTGTCGAACCCCGCCCAGGTCAACTGTACCCAGCGCAGGGTCTTGCTCTCCCCCAACAGAGCAGGGTCCGGCCCGCCCAAGACCACCTGGGCGGTGGAAAGGGCGCGGCGCACCTCGTCCGCCGGAGCGTCCTGGGGCAGAAACACCAGCTCCCATCCCTCGCCTGCGGCTTCCCGGATGCGCTCCACATGATGGGGCCGGAAGGGGGCCATGATGAGCAGTTGATTCATGAAAATGCGCCTCCTTTACCGTTTGTCCCCGAAGTTGCAGATTTGCAGGGCTACGCCGTCGGGCATGATTTGGAACCCGTGCCGCTGGTAAAAGGCGGCGTTTTTGCGTTCCTCCGGCATCCCCTCAAGGTAGAGGTAATTTTTGTACTTTTCCTTCATCATTTCCACCATGGTCCCGGCGATGCCCTGGCCGTGATAGGCGGGGTCCACGAGGACATAATGGAGATAGGCCACCAGCTCGCTGTCGTCCAGGGCGCGGGCCAGCCCCACCAGCCGGTCCCCGTCCCAGGCGGTGATGACGGTGGAGGAGTGGGTCAGCGCCTTGTGGAGCCGGGTGGGGTACTCCCCGGAGACCCAGCCCACGGAGCGGAACAGGGCCTGTACCTGCTCTACGGTGAAGGTTTTTTCTTCGGTGTAGGTGATCATAGTGGGTTCTTTCCTTTTTTCTCATGGTTATTCCGTTGAACCAGCCTTATCTGTGATTGCGGCGGAAAACCCCTCCACCATGCTTCGCATGGTCCCCCTCCCCTTTCAGGGGAGGC
>JAJPXR010000141.1 GCA_021205375.1 Clostridiales bacterium
GCCCGCTCTGTCCTGGAGGGACGCAAGATTCAGTTTCATAGCAAACGCTCCTTTTGCCGCTTGGGTGGTTCTCACACGCTCCAGCGGCAGCGGGGCGTGTGGATGGTTCAATTTTTGGGGAATCTGTAAATTTTTTTGATTATTTCCTGTTCAGTGAAAAAGCCCATTGACCTTTTCGCCAAAATTTATTACAATATAATAGTTACATTTGTGTCAACTGTCGTCAACAACCAACTAATCCAAAATGAGGTGAGTCCCATCAAAGTGACAGAACGCCTTCCTCAGGAGACCGGGCGCTCCTACGCTTACCGCATGATTCGTGAAAACATTATCTCCACAGAGCTGGCTCCGGGCAGCCTGGTCAGCGAAAAGGAGCTGGCGCAGCAACTCAATCTGTCCCGCACCCCTGTCCGGGAGGCGCTGATCGACCTGGCCCAGGTGGGCGTGGTGGAGGTCATGCCTCAGAAGGGCAGCCGCATTTCTTACATCGACAGTCACATGGTCGAGGAAGCTCAGTTTATGCGTAACACCCTGGAGCGCGCTGTCTGTCGGCGGCTGTGTACCATGGAGGAACAGCCGGACCTGACCCCGCTGGTCAGGAATCTGCACGCCCAGGAGGTCGCTTTCAGCGACGGAGAAAGCGAGGCTTTTTTCCGGCTGGACAACCAGTTTCACAAGCTGTTTTACCAGTTGGCGGGGATGTCCCACATCTATCAGCTCTCCAGCAACTTCATGATCCACTTCGACCGGCTGCGGAACCTCTCCCTGACCGTCCAGGACAACAGCCAGCTCATCGCCGACCACCGGGAGATGGTGGACTGTCTGCTGCTCCGGGATGAACCCGGCGTGGACCGGGCGCTGGACCGCCATCTGCACCGGTACAAAATCGACGAGGCGGTCATTCGCCAGACGTACCCCTCCTTCTTCCAGAAGGAGAGCCGGTAACGCGTCAAATCAGCCCTTCTCATGCCCCGAACTGGCAACGGTTCGGGGCATTTTTTGGTTTTGCTGGTTATTTCTTTGAATCAGCCGCGTGTTTTAGTTGCTAGTCGCTAGTGGTTAGTTGCTAGAAAGAGGACTTTTCCACTGGAAATCCCATATTTGTCGAATAAAACTGACAACAAACGACAAGCACTATCCCCTCTTGCCTCCCCTGAAAGGGGAGGAGGGCCGCCGCCTTTAGGCGGTGGCGGAGGGGTTCCTAGTGCATGGCTGCATACAAGGGATAACCATGTTTGTTTTTATTCGTCCTCGGCCATGCCGATCAGGTCGAACTTCTCCGTGCTGACCACGATTTGGAAGTCCTCCTTTTGCGGCATGGCGCACTTGACCTGGATGCAGCGGTCGGACAGGTTGTAGAACCAGCCCTCGTCCGCCTGGTCGTAGGCGTCCCGCACGATGTACCGGGTGACGGGCTTGCCGTCCACCGTGACCCAGAAGGCCCCCTTCTCCTTGCTGACCACCCGGAGGGTGATGTACTCCACGGTGGGGACATAGCTGCCCTCCCGGTGGAAGGAGATGACCTTTTGCTCCCCGGCCTGGACGGAGATGGTGGTTTTGGCGTAGACCCCCCGCTCAAAGTCCTGGGTGTGGCCGTCGTCGTCGTAAAAGACGTGAGAGCAGTCGCTCTCCGCGCCGATGACGAAGTCCAGATTCCGCAGCACGTCGGTGGACGCCTGGTGGATGTCCTCGCTGGTGTAGTAAATGGCGCTGCCCCGCAGGAACATGGGGATGGAGCTGAGGGTGACGGGCACCTCGATGGTCTGTCCCCCCGCATAGGCGCGCATGTTGTCGTTCATGTCGTACCAGGTGGCCCCGGCGGGCAGATAGACCTGGCGGGTGGTGGCCCCTTCCTCTAAGACGTTTGCCACCAACACCGAGCTGCCGAACATAAAGGTCAACAGCTTGTCGTTGTAGCAGTTCTTGTCGTGGGGGAACTCCAGGAACAGGGGCCGCATGGCGGGCATCCCGTTGGTGTGGGCCTCATACATCAGGGAGTAGAGGTAGGGCATCATCCGGTAGCGCTGGGCGTAGGCCGCCTGCACGTCCGCCAAATGCTCCTCGTACATCCAGGGCTGGGTGACGGTGTTGTCGTTGTTGGCGGAGTTCATGCAGAACCGGGGCTGGAACGCGCCGCTCTGGATCCACCGCAGCAACAGCTCGCCGCTGGGGGCGGGACCGGCGAAGCCGCCGATGTCGCATCCCATGTTGGGGCACCCGGACAGCCCCATGCCGATGATGGTAGCCACGTTGAATTTCAGCGTCCGCCAGTCGGTCAGGTTGTCGCCGCCCCACACCTGGGCGTACCGCTGGATACCGGCGAACCCGGCCCGGTTGATGATGTAGGGCCGCTCGTTGGGGTAGACCTCCGCGATGGCCTCCTTCGCCAGGTACGCCATCATGTTGCTGTGGATGATTTTCAACTGGGCCATGTCGCCCCCCATGCCCTCAAAGGAGCAATAGGCGGTGCGGTCCTCCACGCCGTCCAGCTCGCAGTTGTCGTTCCAGACGGTCTTGGTACCCTTCTCCAGGATGTTGGTTTTCAGCAATTCCTTCCAGCAGTCCCTGGCCTTGGGGTCGGTGAAGTCCACGAACCGGCCCACGCCGCCCCACCAGCGGCCATAGTAATCTTCCTTGCCGTCGGGGGTCTTGATGAAGGCGTCCGCCTCCTTGAACCGGTCCATATAGGGGTGGTTTTGCAGGATGCCGGGCTTCAGGTTGGGAATGACGTTGATGCCCCGCTCGTTCATGTGGGCGAAGAAGCCCTCCGGGTCCGGGAACCGACGCTTGTTCCAGTTGAACACATAGCGCAGGTTGTCCTCCTCGCCGGAGGAATAGCCGCTGGCAAGCCAGAAGTTATCGATGTAGATCTTCTCGGCAAAGTGCTTGTCGATGACCTTGTAGATCTCCTGGTCGCAGTCCTTTTCCAGCTCCGCATAGTACATGGTGCTGGCGGTGAAGCCCAACGACTGCTTGGTGGGCATGGCGCAGCGGCCGGTCAACTGGGTGTACCGGTCCAGCACGGCGGACATCTCCGGCCCGTTGATGAGGAACAGGTCGATGTCGCCGCCGTCGGTCTGGTAGTAGCAGTAGCGCTCCCAGTAGCCGCTGATCTCGTTGCACATGTCAAAGGCCGCGTCATAGCTGTTGTTGTAGAACAGACCCACAGCCTTCTGCACGTCCTCGTTGACGCGGATATAGAAGGGGATGTGTTTGTACAGAGGGTCGCCAAACTCCGGGTCGTGGCCGATGGCGTCCTTGGGGCACATCCGCATGTGGCGGCCCTTTTTGTCCAGGTGGCCGGTCTTTTCGCCAAAGCCATAGAAGTGGTCCTTGTCCCGGTCCACCTTGGAGTAATGGGTCAGGCGGCCAAGCTGGTCCCGGTCAAAGGCCCGCTCCGCCAGGTCGGAATAGAGCAGCGTTCCCCCGTTGTCGTAGAGGCGGAAGTGGAAGGGCCGCTTGTTCAGCACCAGCCGCAGGGTGGCAGTGCGGAAGGTCAGCGCCTTGTCCGTCTCCTCATAGGGGACATCCAGGGCGGTGATGCGCTGGCGCTCGTCCTTGAGCAGCTCGTCCAGGTCGTCGTCCCAGGCGGTGGTGACCAGGGCGTAGGACGCCTCCTGGAACCGCTTGTCGAAGCTGACGCGGATGCGCAAAATGTCGTCGGTCAGGAAAATCAGCTTCACATCCGCCGCGTCGCCGTGGACCAGATAGCCGTTGTCCAGTTTTTCGATGGATTGATAACTTCTCAGCAGCATGGCAGACATCCCTTTCTTATGGAACCTCTGATTGAATAGCTCCCGGCGTCTGGACGGCTTATTTCGCGCAACTCTTCGTTGCAGAATCTTGAAATACACAAAGTATTCCTGCGATTCTGCGCCTCGATTTGCACAAAATCTGCTCGCCCAGCCATCCAAGGCCATTTAATCAGAGATTCCTTGTCATGCGTCTCCCTGGGGAGCGCCGAAGTGAAACGCCCCGGCGCTCCTTTTGGGAGGAAATTTAGGCGGCACCACACAATTCGGCAAGAGTGGATTGCGAAGAAAATTTTTGGCAGAACAAGGCGCAAAAACGCAGGAATCCTTTGTGGATTTCAAGTTTTTGCAACGCAGTTATGGCGGAAATTTTCCGCAAGACGCCGTAGCCCTAATTGTGCGGTGTTGCCTTAAGGTTACATACCGATCAGGTCAAACTGCTCGAAGGAGACCGTCAGGGTCACGTCCTTCCTGGGGTTGGGGTACTTGACCAGCACGGCCTTCTTGGTCTGGCTGTAATACCAGCCGGACTCGGCGGCCTCGAACTTGCGGCGGTTCAGGAAGTGCTCCAGTTGGGTGTCGCCCAGGCTGACCCAGAAGGGGCTCTTGTCCTTGCGGATCATTTCCACCACAACGCTCTCCACGTGGTCGGTGTAGCTGCCCTCGGCGGTGAAGGTCACCTTGACCACGTCCGCGCCGGACATCTGAATGGTGGTCTTGCGATACACGCCCTGGGTGTAATCGTTGCTGTCGCCGTCGTCGTCGTACATGACATAGGTGCTGGCGGCCTTGCCGGGGGCCAGGGTCAGGTGCAGGGCGGTGGTGTGGTCCTGGCACATGCTCATGAGCTGGTTGTCGGCCATGGGCACGATTGCGCCCTCCCGCAGGAACATGGGGATGGACTCCATGGTGACGGGGATCTCCACCGTCTGGCCGCCCTCGTAGCAGGTGAAGTTGTTGCCCCAGTCGTACCACTTGCACCCGGCGGGGAGATAGACCTTCTTGGTCTTGGCGCCCTTCTCGATGACGTTGGCCACCAGGATATCCCGGCCAAAGGTGAACTCGAAGCTCTCGTCATAGACCTTGGGGTCGTCCTGGAACTCGTAGACCAGGGCGCGCATGATGGGTGCGCCGGTCTGGGTGGCCTCGTACTCGGCGGAGTAGAGGTAGGGGGTCATGCGGTAGCGCAGCAGGATGGCGTCCCGGATGATGTCGGCGCTGCCCCGGAACATCCACGGCTCAGTGACGGTGTTGTCGTTGCTGGCGGAGTGGATGGAGAACCGGGCCTGGAAGATGCCCTGCTGTACCCAGCGGACGAACAGCTCTTCTTCGGGAGCGGGACCGGCGAAGCCGCCGATGTCCGCGCCCTCGTTGGGCTGACCGGAGAGGCCCATGCCGGTGATGATGGGGATGTTGTACTGGAGGGAGGTCCAACTGGTGTAGTTGTCGCCGCACCAGGTCTGGGCGTACTTCTGGATGCCGGAGCTGCCGGAGCGGCACACGGAGTAGGGCCGCTTGGTGGAATCGTGCTCCCGGACGGCCTCGTTGCTCAGGCGGCACATGAGGGTGCTCATGATGGGCTTGAGCTGGGCGATGGTGCCGCCCTTGCCGTCGAAGTTGCAGATGGCGTCCTTGTCCATCAGGCTGTCGTACTCGCAGTTGTCGTTCCAGATGGAGTTGGTGCCCACATCGATCAGGTTGTCGGTGACATACTTCTTCCAAATTTCACGGGCCTCCGGCTTGGTGTAATCCCAGAAAGCGCCGTCGCCGCCCCACCACGCGCCGACCGCATAGGTGGAGGGGTCCTCGCTGTCCCGGACGAACACGTCCTGAGAGTTGAACTCGTCGAACCAGGGGTGGCACAGCAGGATGCCCGGCTTGATGTTGGGCACGTTCTCCGCGCTCTTGTCCATCATCTCGTGGAAATACTTGCTGGGGTCCTTAAACCGCTCGGTGTTCCAGTAGAACACGCAGCGCTTGTTGTTGTAGCTGGTGTAGCCGGAGGACAGGTGGAAGCCGTCGATGGGGAAGCCTTCCTCCTTGATGGTGTCGATGAAGCCCAGCACCGCGTCGTCGCTGTCCTTCTCCAGTTCGGGATAGTACATGGAGGAGCCTTGATAGCCCAGGGCGCGCTTGGGCAGCAGAGCGGGACGGCCGGTCAGCAGGGTATAGTTGTCCACGACCTTGGCCAAGGTGTTGCCGCCCAGCAGATACAGGTCGATGTCGCCGCCGTCGGCCTGCCAGTAGGTGTAGCGGGGCCAATAGTTGCTCTTCTCCCGGCCCATGTTGAACACGGACTCGTAGAAGTTGTGATAAAACAGGCCCACAGCCTTCTGGGTGTCCCGGTTGAGCTGGATGTAGAAGGGGATGTGCTTATAAAGGGTGTCCATCTTGGTGGGGTCGTAGCCCATGGCGTCGGTGGCCCGCTCCCGCAGGAATTCCTTGTTCTTGTTCAGCTTGCCGGTCTTTTCACCGAAGCCATAGAAGCAGTCCTCTTCGTTCATGCGGCTGTAGTGGACGACCCGGTTGTTGCTGTCCTTGACGAAGGGGTTGCCGGGCAGGGAGCTGTAGAGCAGGGTCCCCTCGCTGTCGTAGAGCTTGAAGCACAGGGGGTCTTTCTCCACCACCAGCTTGACCGCGGCGGAGGCCAGGGTCAGGGCGGTCTTGCTGGCGGGGATGGCGGGGGCCACGGGGGGCAGGTGCTTCCGTTCGGGGAACAGGGGGTCCAGCCGGTCCTCCCACGCCACGGTGTCGAGGACATAGGATTCCTCCGCGAACTCCTTGTCGAAGGAGGCCCGGACGCGGACGATCTCATCGGTGACAAAGCAAACCCTCACGTCCGCCTGGTTGGTGTGGATCAGGTACATCCCGCCCTGAGGCTCGTACCCGGCGTAAGTGGTACAAATTTTCATAAAACGCTCCTTTAAATCCAAAGTTGTCCTGTTTTTGCCTGCCTTTCGAGGAAAAAACCGACGTTTTTGTCCGTTTTGGGTAAAATAACGGCGGTTCCCGGCAATCCGTGGGTTGCAAGAGAACCGCCGCAGAGACGTTATAACACTATGCTGTTTTGTGTGAAATGGAACTTACGGTCAGGTCCACCACATGGACTCCACCAGGTGCAGGGCGTAAGGCACGCACAGCGGGATGGCGGGGATGAAGGTGACCAGCAGCAGGGCGATGACCATGCAGCAGAAGATGGGGACAATGTATTTGGTGACGCCCTCTATCTTCACATGGGAGATGCCGCAGCCCACGAACAGGCAGGAGCCGACGGGCGGGGTGACGGAGCCGATGCCCAGGTTCAGGATGAGCATCAGGCCGAAGTGGACGGGGCTCATGCCAATGCTGGTGGCGATGGGCAGGAAGATGGGGGTGAAGATCAGCACGGCGGGGGTCAGGTCCAGGAACATGCCCATGACCAGCAGGAACACGTTCATGATGAGCAGCAGCACATAGCGGTTGCTGGAGATGCTCATCAGGCCGGCGCTGATGGCTTCGGGGATGCCGGTGTAGGACATGACGTAGGACATGATGGAAGAGGACGCGATCAGGAACAGGATGGTGGCGGAGCTCTTCATGGTGTCGGCCAGCAGGTCATACAGGGTCTTGAAGTTCATTTCCCGATAGAGGGCAGCCAGGACGCCGCAGTACAGGCACATGACAACGCCGGCCTCGGTAGCGGTGAACGCGCCGCCCAGAATGCCGCCCATAACGATGACCACGGCCAGCAGGGAGGGAATGGCGTCCACGAAGATCTTCCACGCGGGGTCCTCCTCCTTGACGGTGGACTTGGAGTAGCCCATCCGCACAGCCAGGATGATACCCATCGCGGCCACGCACACGCCCAGCAGGATGCCGGTCAGGTAGCCGCCCATGAACAGCGCGGTGACGGAGACGCCGCCGGCAGTGATGGAGTAAAGGATCAGGGGGCCGGAGGGCGGAATCAGGATGCCAGTGGGGGCAGCGCAGATGTTGACCGCCGCGGAGTAGTTGGGGTCATACCCTTCGTCGTTCTCCAGAGGGCCAAGGATGGAGCCCATGGCGGAGGTGGCGGCCACGGAGGAGCCGGACACGGCGCCGAAGAACATGGAGGCCAGCACGTTGGTGGCGGCCAGGTAGCCGGGGATCCAACCCACGAACAGACGGGCCAGACGGATGATCCGCTTGGCAATGCCGCCCTTGTTCATGATGTTGCCGCCCAGGGAGAAGAAGGGCAGCGCCAGCAGGGAGAAGGAGTCCAGGCCGGAGAAGCAGCGCTGAGCCGCCGTCAGAGCAAAGACGGCGGGGTCCATGCCCGCCGCGAACGCGGTGGCGATGGAGGCGATGCCGATGCCGGCGGAGATGGGCACACCGGCGAAGAGGAGGATGGCGAAAGAGCCGAACATAACGATGATAGACTGTACGACCATTATTCATCAACCTCCTTATTGTTACCAGTAAGAATCTGGATGTATTTCAAGATACGGGCCACGACGATAAACACGCCGGAGATGGGAATGATGGAATAGAGAACTTTGTAGGGGATGTGCAGCACGGAAGAGATGTTGGTGGCGTTCATCATCAGTCTGCCGCCGCCGTAGACAAAGACGTAGCAGACGAAGAACAGAGTCATCACTTCGATGAACACAAACAGGACGGCAGAGGCGACACCGTGGACGCGGTCCTTGACCAGGTCCAGGGACAGGTGCTCGTCCTTGTAGAAGCAGTAGGCGGAGCCGAGCAGGGAGGCCCAAATCAGCACGTACCGCAAAACCTCGTCGGTAAAGGTCGAGGGATTATTCAGGATAAACCGGGTGAAGATCTGCCAGGTGCCAAAGACGACCAGCGCGCCCATGGCAACGGCCATAACAAACCGCATCACCAGGTCCAAAATCTTATCAAGGGTTTTCAAGATTTCATCTCCTTCTCAAAGAGGCGGGAAACGCTGATGAAATGGCTTCGGAGGGTTCCAGCAATTTCATCAGGGATTCCCTCTTGGGTGAACCGGGTGGGCGGCGGCGCAGAGGTCTCTCCGGCCCCCGTGCCGCCGCCGGATGAATCAACTGACGAAGAAAGGATGGATGTGGAACAAAAACAGATTAGGCCAGGGCCTGGATCTGAGCGACCAGATCGGCCACTTCGTCGTCCAGGTTGTCATAGAGACTCTGGCAGGCTTCGCGGAACGCGTCGATGTCCATCTCATCGGACTCGATGAAGGTCACGCCATTGGCCTCGGCGTCGGTCTTGCACTCTTCCTCGAACTCGTCCCAGGCGGTCTTATACTCTTCGGTAGCTTCCTGAGCGCAGGTCTTCATGATGTTCTGCTGGTTCTCGGACATGGAGTTCCAGATGGAGGTGGAGATGACCAGGATATCGGGGATACGGGTGTGCTCATCATAGCAATAGTACTGAGTCACGTCGGAGTGGTCACGCATGGCGGTGATGTTGTTCTCCGCGCCGTCGATGGTGCCGTTCTGCATGGCGGTGTAGATCTCACTGTAGC
>JAJPXR010000252.1:0-5035 GCA_021205375.1 Clostridiales bacterium
AAAGGCGGCGGCCCTCCTCCCCTTTCAGGGGAGGCAAGAGGGGTGGTCGGTTACGCAATGTAGGTTTAAAACAAAAAAAGTTACAAAATAAATATTTTCCCAGAGAAAAGAGGAACCAACGATGAAACAAAACAGAGTATACCGGTTGGCGCTGGTGGGCCTGTTCGCGGCCCTGAGTTATGTGGTCTTTACCTTTTTGCAGGTGAAGATCTCCCTCCCCGGCGGCGACGCCACCTCCATCCACCTGGGCAACGCCGTGGTGGTGCTGGGCGCGCTGCTGCTGGGCGGCCCCCTGGGGGGCCTGGCCGGGGCCATTGGCATGAGCATCGGCGACCTGCTGGACCCCATTTATATTGTATACGTCCCCAAGACCTTTATTTTGAAGCTGTGCATCGGCCTGATCTCCGGGGGCGTGGCCCACGGCCTGGGCAAAATCAACCGGCAGACCGACCAGAAGAAGATTTTCGGCTGGGCGCTGGCCGCCGCCATTGCAGGGCTGGCCTTCAACGTGGTGTTTGACCCGCTGCTGGGTTACTACTACAAGCTGCTGATTTTGGGCAAGCCCGCCGCCGACCTGACCCTGGCCTGGAACATCGGCGCGACCTCCATCAACGCCGTCATCTCCACCGTGGTCTCCGTGCTGGTTTACACCCTGCTCCGGCCCGCTCTGACCAAGGCTGGGGTCATGCGGCAGATTTGGGGGGATAAATTCGTCGCGTGAACAGTTGAAACAAGCAAAAAAAGGGAGTACAGCGTCTCGGTTCCGCCGAGGGCTGTACTCCCACTTTTTAATGTAGTCTGAATTGGTAGTTCAGTAGGTTCATTGCATCCTTATTTTCCACGATTGTTTCATTATTGTGATCAATAACCTCTTCCGCTAGAAAAAAGTAGTAATGGATTGCAACTTCTTTCAATAATTCTTCCCCTAAATCTACAGCAGTTCCTCCAAATGAACGGTTTGATATTTCCCCAAATTTCTTTTTCAGCTTATCCTTTTCAATAGGAACAGAGAAGTGGTCATGACACTCTTTGGGCGCGAGGGTAATGAAAAAGTCAAGGGTCACATAGAATGGATTCCTCATTTTTTGGTGTGTTTCGTAATCGTGGTTGTGATACAATATTTTTTCTATAAAAGCATAAATCGAAAGATAGGTAGTGCCAAAAAAATAGGGGAGTATCCGACGGTCTTTTAGGAAAAAAATACAAGCTTGCTTTTTGAGATTTGCATCGTCTTCAATGTCTCTCAAAACATGCGTGTAAAAAGTATAAAAGTTTTCTTCTTGTAGGGTCAAGTCCTTTTCCCTTTGAATTTTTGTCAAGATTTTTCCGAACTCTTTACCGCAAATGTTTACACGCTCATCGCAAATAGATACCTCAAAGTCATCTGGACAGCCATTCATATACCACTCTCGCATATGGTTTTTGGTTCGAGGAGGCAAGGTTCCTGCTACATTCTTTTGGCTGATTGTGAAAACAAATTGATAGGTTGCGTTTTTTGGGGATATAGCATTTTTTGCTACACCGGGGAACTCCGGTTTTTTTCGCTCTATTGCACCATCTTGAACGCCCTTCAAAAGTTCCGACTTAGCCTCTTCTTCGGAGCGGTCACACAAATCAATATAAACGATTTGGGCCAACAAACCGGGCGGCGAAATCGGCTCGATGCGGACCGGGATAAGCGTCCGCTTTTTTCCCGTTGGGTCGCGTCCGATTGCCGCAGACCATTCGGTCTTACAATAAGCGGAATCCAAATAGTTTTGGGACAATACCAGAATCGTTTTGCTGCAAGCGACTGCGGCCTCTTGCATTTCAAGGATAAAGTTATTGCCAGGCTGAAAATCCCACGCCTGAATGGTGGTGGTGTACCCGTGTTCCTCCAGCGTTCCGGCGATCCAGGTAGCCCACTTCTCGTCGTTGTGGTTATAGCTGATGAAAAAATCGCGCTTCTCGTCCATAATGGTTCCTTTTTTCTGTCGGTGAACGGTTGCTGTTTGATGAAAATATCCCCCTTGCCCCCGTCTCAGGGAACAAGGGGGAGCGACTATCGCGGGTCAGCACGATAAAGAAGCGGATTCAGGCAAGAGGGCTGACGGCGTGGGTCTTACTTCCCCTCTTCCGCCTTGACCAGCTTGACGATGCGGCTGGTACCCAGCCGGTCCGCACCCAGGGCCATGAAGTCCTCCGCGTCCTGGAGGCTGGAAATGCCGCCCGCGGCCTTAATCTTTACGTCAGGCCCCACGTTGGCGGCGAACAGCGCCACGTCTTCGCGGGTGGCCCCGCCGGTAGAGAAGCCGGTGGAGGTCTTGATGTAATCCGCCCCGGCCTCGGTGACGATGGCGCACATGCGCACCTTCTCCTCTTCGGTGAGCAGGCAGGTCTCGATGATGACCTTCAAGGCCTTGCCCCGGCAGGCCGCCTTGACGGACTGAATTTCGTTCAGTACCAGGTTCCACAGGCCGTCCTTGACCCAGCCCAGGTTGATGACCATGTCGATCTCGTCCGCGCCGCCGTCGGCAGCGTCCGCCGATTCAAAGGCTTTGACGGCGGTGGTGTTATAGCCGTTGGGGAAGCCGATGACAGTGCAGACCTTCACCCGACCCGCCAGGTACTCGGCGCAGCGGCGGACATAGGAGGGCGGGATGCAGATGCTGGCGGTCTGGTAGCGCACCGCGTCGTCGCAAATCGTCTGAATTTCCTCCCAGGAGGCGTCCTGCCGCAGCAGGGTGTGGTCTACGTGACGGAGAATCTCATTGTAATCCATATTGGTTTGTCCTTTCCTTGTGCGGCGCAACATGGAAGTGCGCCGCTTTTTGTTGGTTTGGAATATCCCTTTTACTCAGACGTGTACCAGAAACCCCTCCGCCACCGCCTGAAGGCGGCGGCCCTCCTCCCCTTTCAGGGGAGGCAAGAGGGGATAGTGCTTGTTGTCTGGTATTGGTTTTATTCGACATAGAATAGGATTTTCAATAGAGAAACCCTCTCGTGTTCAATGCTAGCAAACTAATGCCTATAGCTTACCACAACAAGTCTGATTCAAAGGAATCACCAGTTTTATTCTTCCAGCGCGGTGGGTTCGTGAAACGCCGCCGCGCTTTTCAGGTGCTTTCGGATGCGCTCCACGATCATCTCCAGCGCCACCGCGTTTTTGCCGCCCTCCGGTACCACCAGGTCGGCGTTTTTCCGGCTGGGCTCCACGAACTGCTCGTGCATGGGCTTCACGGTGGTCAGGTACTGGTCGATGACCGAGTCCACGGAGCGGGCGCGGTCCCGGACATCCCGCCGGATGCGGCGGCAGAGCCGCACGTCGGCGTCGGTGTCCACAAAGATTTTGATGTCCATCTCCCGGCAAAGATCCGGGTCGGCAAAAATCAGGATGCCCTCCACCAGAATGACCGGCTTGGGCTGGATGCGAAGCGTTTTGCCGCTGCGGTTGTGGACAGAGTAGTCGTAAACCGGGCAGCGGATGCCTCGCCCCTGTTTCAGCTCCTGGAGGTGCTGGACCATCAGCGCCGTCTCGAAGGCGTCGGGGTGGTCGTAGTTCAGCGCGCAGCGCTCCTCATAGGTCATGTCATCGTGGGCGCGGTAATAGTTGTCGTGGCTCAGCAGGGTGATGTCGTCCCCGAAGTAGGCCATCAGCGCCTCCACCAGGGTGGTTTTTCCGCTGCCGCTGCCGCCGGCAATGCCGATCACCATTGGGCGTTCCATGTTTGCCGTCCCTCCTATCGAACGATGCCGTAAATCAACGTTTGGGGTGCAGGCTGCTCTTCCCCGATGGTCAGGGCGGAAAGCACCTGCTGCTGGGCGGCGTCCAGCGCGTCTGGCTGGTTGGTGTGCAGCCAGGCCAGCACGTCTCCTGCGGAGACCGCGTCGCCGGTCTTTTTCGCCAGTACGATGCCCGCCGCGTGGTCGATGGGGTCGCCCTTTTTCACCCGTCCGGCCCCCAGCACCACCGACGCCTCGCCGATCTGTTTGGCGTCCATGTGGGTGATCCAGCCGGAACGGTCGGCGTAAACCGGGCGGACGTGGGCCGCTTGGGGCAGCAGGGACAGGTCCCGCAGCACCGAGGAGTCGCCGCCCTGGGCCTCCGCCCAGCGACAGAGGGTCTCAAAGGCTGCGCCGCTGGCGATGCAGTCCAGCACCCGCGCCTCTGCTTCTTCCCGGCTCCAACCGTGGCACAGGGAGAGCAGCGTGGCAGACAGGGCCACGCACAGCGTTTTCAGGTCGCTGTCGCCTTTCCCTTGCAGCAGCTCCGCCGCCTCCCGGACCTCTAGGGCGTTGCCTACGGCGTGGCCCAGGGGGACATCCATGTTGGTCAGCAGCGCCGCCGTGTTGCGGCCATGCCCCCGACCCAGGGCCACCATCGTCTCGGCCAGTTTCCGCCCCTCGGCTTCGGTTTTCATGAACGCGCCGGAGCCAATTTTTACGTCCAAAACGATGGACTTTGCCCCTGCCGCCAGCTTTTTAGACATGATAGAGGAGGCGATGAGGGGCAGACTGCCCACCGTGCCGGTGACGTCCCGCAGGGCGTAGAGCTTTTTGTCGGCGGGGCAGAGGTTGCCGGTCTGACCGATGACGGCCACGCCCACCTCCTCCACCACCCGGAGAAATTCCTCTGCCGACAGCTCGGTGCGGAAGCCGGGGATGGACTCCAGCTTGTCGATGGTGCCGCCGGTGTGCCCCAGTCCACGGCCCGACATTTTGGCCAGCCGCCCGCCCAGGGAGGCCACCACCGGGGCCACGATGAGGGTGGTCTTGTCGCCCACGCCGCCGGTGGAGTGTTTGTCCACGGTCAGGGGGCCGAAGGCGGAGAGGTCCACCGTGTCGCCGCTGTGGAGCATGGCGTCGGTGAGGACGGCGGTCTCGTCGCCGTCCATCCCCCGCCAGCAGATGGCCATTGCCATGGCCGCCATCTGGTAATCCGGGATGTCGCCGTCGGTGTAGCCGCGGATCATCCAGCGAATTTCCGCTTCGGTCAGGGCCTGGCCCACTTTTTTGGTTTCGATCAGGTCTGTCATGCGCATGGCAGTTCATCCCC
>JAJPXR010000252.1:5135-9181 GCA_021205375.1 Clostridiales bacterium
TGGCCCACTTTTTTGGTTTCGATCAGGTCTGTCATGCGCATGGCAGTTCATCCCCCTTTTGCCGCTGTTGGTGAGATATTTATTGCAAGCCCCGCGTTCAGCGGCAAACGCGGACTTTGTCATAACCCCGCGTCCGAAGGGGACGCGGGGCGCGATGATGTTATGTGTCGTTTTGCGTAGAAATTGTGTAAAAACTTACCGTTGTCCCTTGTCGTAGGGGATACCCTCAGCCTTGGGCGCTCTGGAGTTCTTGGAGGTGAACGCCAGCACCACCAGGCAGATGATGTAGGGCAGCATGTTGTACAGGTTGCCGGGCAGGTTCAGCGCCGCCAGGAAGTCAAACGCGGTGTACACGTTGGACAGGGCGCGGAGCATACCGAACAGCAGCGCCGCCAGAGCGATGTTGTGGGGTTTCCACTGGCCGAAGATCATAACGGCCAGGGCCAGGAAGCCGAAGCCCGCCACGCCGTTTTCAAACTTCCACTCGCTGACGCCGGCGGTGATGTAGACGATACCGCCCAGGCCGCCCAGCATACCGGAGATGAGCACGCCGGCATAGCGCATTTTGTAGACGTTGATGCCCACAGAGTCCGCCGCCTGGGGATGCTCGCCGCAGGCCATCAGCCGCAAGCCGAACTGGGTCTTATAGAGGATGAAGTAGGAGAGGATCAGCAGCACCAGCGCGATGAGCATGAACCAGTTGAACTCGAACTTGCCAATGTAGACCACGAGGGCCTTCTTCTGGTTGACGTACTGGATGATGGAGGAGACGTTGTCCACGCTCTCCGCCGTGTTCATGGCCTTGACAAAGACCGTGGCGGCAGCGGTGCCCAACAGGTTCATGGCGGTGCCCACCAGGGTCTGGTCCGCCTGGAAGTTGATGGCGGCCACGGCCAGCAGCAGGGAGTATACCGTGCCCAGGGCCATGGAAGCGAGCACCACCAGCAGGATCATCAGGGGCGCGGGCAGGTTGGGCATGAATTTCATCACCAGAGCGCCGCCCAGGGCGCCCATGACCATGATGCCTTCCAGACCAATGTTGACGATGCCGGAGTGTTCAGAGAAGCAGCCGCCCAGGGCCACCAGCATCAGGACCGACGCGAAAATCAGCGTATATTGCAGCAGCAGGATCATTGCTCAGCCCCTCCTTTCTCGTCCTTGGACGCTTCTTTCTCGGCCTTCTTTTCCGCCGAGCGGTCCATCCACTTGTTCATGACATACTTGAAGAACATCACGAAGCCGCAGGCATAGATGATGATGGAGGAAATCAGGTCGGAGATCTGCGCGCAGTACATGGTCTTATCCACATACGCGCCGCCGCTGGAAATGTGCTGGATGAAGAAGGAGGACAGGATGGAACCCAGGGGGCTCAGGCCGCCCAGGAAGGCCGCCGCGATGCCGTTGAAGCCCATGTCAGGCACGGAAGCCTGGCTGCAAGACCACTGCTCGAAGCCGGTCAGGAAGTACAGGGCCGCGCCCATGCTCGCCAGCGCACCGGCGATGGCCATGGTCATGACCAGGTTCTTCTTTTCCTGCATACCGCAGTACTTGGCGGCGTTTTTGTTGTAACCGGTGGCCTTCAGCTCGTAGCCCATCTTGGTTTTTTCCAGAACGACCCAGATGACAATGGCGATGATGATGGCCAGGGGGACGGCGATGGTGACATACTCATTGCCGTTGAACAGCTTGTCCAGACCCAGGGTGGGCAGGATCGCGCTGGGGTTGGTGCTGGCCAGGGGGAGGGTGTAGGGGCTGGTGGAGTCCTTCACGCTGGTGAGCAGCGTGTTGACGGAGTAGAGGCTGATCCAGTTGAGCATGATGCAGGAGATGACCACGTTCACGTTGCGGTAAGCGTAGAGCAGGCCGGAGATAGCGCCCAGGACCGCACCGGCGATGATGGCCGCGATGAGGCACACATACCAGGGCATATTCAGGGCCAGGGCACAGTACAGGCTGGCGCCTGCGCCGATGACGTACTGACCGGCGGCGCCGATGTTGAACAGGCCCGCTTTGTAGGCGAACAGCACCGACAGGCTGCACAGCAGCAGGGGCGCGGTCTTGGCCAGGGTGTTGCCCAGGTACTTGAGCTGGGTGTCCGTGCGGGAGTAGGTCAGGAAGTTCTTGATGATGGTGATGATGGCCTCATTCGCGCCGCTGGGTTCGATGATGAGCAGCACGATGTAGCCCACGATCAGGCCGATGAGGATGCACAGCAGCGAGGCCAGCAGGGACTGTACCCCGGCGTTGCGCAGCAAAGATGTCTTTTCTTTTTTCATGCGCTTGTCGCCCCCCTCTTTGCGCCGGCCATGTACAGGCCCATCTCTTCCACGGTGGTGGTCTTGGGGTTCAGCTCGCCAACGATCTCGCCCTCGTACATGACCAGGATGCGGTCAGACAGGGCCATGACCTCGTCCAGCTCCAGGCTGACCAGCAGCACGCCCTTTCCGGCGTCCCGGGTGGCGACGATCTGCTTGTGAATGTACTCGATGGCGCCCACGTCCAGGCCGCGGGTGGGCTGGACGGCGATCAGCAGCTCCGGGTCCTTGTCAATCTCACGGGCGATGATGGCCTTTTGCTGGTTGCCGCCGGACATGCTGCGGGCGATGGTGATGGGACCCTGGCCGCTGCGCACGTCGTACTCACCAATGAGCCGCTCGGCGTAGCTGCGAATGGCACCCTGCTTCAGGAAGCCCGCTTTGCTGACGAACTCCGGCTCGAAGTACCGCTGGAGGACCATGTTGTACTCCAGGGAGTAGTCCAGCACCAGGCCGTGCTTGTGCCGGTCCTCCGGGATGTGGCTCATGCCCATGGTGGAGCGTTTGCGGATGGGGGCGTGGGTGATGTCCTGCCCCTCCAGTTTGACGGTGCCGGAGCTGACCGGCTCCAGACCGGTCAGGCCGTAGACCAGCTCGGTCTGGCCGTTGCCGTCGATACCGGCGATGCAGACGATCTCGCCCGCATGGACCTGGAAGGAGACGTTCTTGACGGCGTTGTTGCTGTGGGCTTTGGAGGCAACGGTCAGGCCCTGCACGTCCAAAATCACGTCGCCGGGCTTGGCCTCGTCCTTCTGCACCACAAATTCCACGTCGCGGCCCACCATCATGCGGGACAGCTCCTCCCGGGTGGTGTTGGCGATGTCGATGGTGCCGATGTACTTGCCCTTGCGCAGGACGGTGCAGCGGTCGGCCACCTCCATGATTTCGTTGAGCTTGTGAGAGATGAACAGGATGCTCTTGCCCTCGGCGGCCAGGTTGCGCATGATCTGCATCAGTTCTTCGATCTCCTGGGGCGTCAGCACCGCCGTCGGCTCGTCGAAGATGAGGATCTCGTTGTCCCGGTAGAGCATTTTCATAATCTCGGTGCGCTGCTGCATACCCACGGTGATGTCCTCGACGATGGCGTCAGGGTCCACCTTCAAGCCGTATTTGTCGGACAGGGCGATGATTTTCTTTCGCGCCTCGGCCTTTTGCAGTACGCCGCCCTTCGTGGTCGGCTCCACGCCCAAAATGATGTTGTCCAGTACGGAAAAACATTCCACCAGCTTAAAGTGCTGATGCACCATGCCGATGCCCAAATCGTTGGCATCGTTGGGGTCCTTGATCTGGACCTCTTTGCCGTCCTTTTTGATAATGCCTTCCTCCGCCTGGTACAAGCCGAACAGGACGCTCATCAGGGTGGATTTTCCCGCGCCGTTTTCGCCAAGCAGCGCGTGGATCTCGCCCTTTCGAAGTTGGAGCGTGATGTCATCGTTGGCGATGATGCCCGGAAAACGCTTGGTGATGTGGAGCATTTCAATGGCATATGGCTGTTCCAAAGCTTTCGACCTCCCTCTTTCTTTAATGTTCGGGTTATGGCCCGACTGTTGAATCTAAGTATACTATAACTTACTCGCTTTTTCAAACAAATTTGACAAATTTGCTGAAAGAAATATTGCTGTTATTGGGTTATCCAATTTACAGGGCCATGAAATGCGCTCTGCCGCGCAAAACAGAAAGGTTCTATGTCAAGAGTTGGGGCAGAGAAAAATAACCCGCAAAAATAGTGAA
>JAJPXR010000176.1 GCA_021205375.1 Clostridiales bacterium
GCCCCGGAAGTGCCGCTTGACGGCGGAGGCCCCAAACGTGCGCGCTTGCGCGTGCGCTGCCGGGGCCGCATATTCGACCAAAATCCGTGATTTTGGTCGAGAGCCTGTCGGAGACAGGCTTAGCAAGGCGACGGCACTTTGCCGCCGCCTTTTTGCGCGGGACGTCGTCCGTTCACACGCTGCCCAGCAGCACCGGCTGGAGCTGCCGCCCCTCCAGCGCGGCCTCCACGGTCTGGGGGATGAGGGCCATCTCCGCCACCAGCGAGGCGGGCTTTCCCTCCGGGTCGTCCTGGCGGAAGGGCACCAGATAGACGTTTTTCCGACAGCTCAGCTCCCCCAGGTTCCGCAGGGAGACGGTCAGTCCGTCGTTGGTGGACACGGCCAAAATCAGGGGCCGCCCGTTGCGGAGATGGGCCTTGGCCGCCATGGTGATAGTGGTGTCGGTGATGCCACAGGCCAGCTTGCCCAGAGTGTTCCCCGTGCAGGGGGCGATGACCAGCGCATCCAGCAGCTTTTTGGGGCCGATGGGTTCCGCCTGGGCGATGGTCAATAGGGGCGGACAGCCGCAGATGCGCTCCACCTCCCGGCGGAGGTCCTCAGCGCTGCCGAAGCGGGTGTCGGTGGCGGCGCAGTTTTCCGACAGCAGGGGAACCACGTCCCCGAAGCGCTCCTTCACCGCCTCCAGCGCCGGGAGGACCTTGTGGAGGGTGCAGAAGGACCCAGTCAGCCCAAAGCCCACTCGAATTTCTTCCCTGCTCACAGCGCCACCTCCTGCAAAATGTGGTAGACGGTGTCACGGATGATTTTCCCGGAGGTCACCGGGGCCACCTTCCCCGGCAGGGACAGCGCCCAGATGACCTTGACCCCCAGGTTTGCCGCCGCCTCCAGGTCCACGCCGCCGGGCTTGGAGGCCAGGTCGATGACCAGCGTCCCCGTGTCCAGGTCGTGGAGCCTGGCCCCGTCCAGCACCCGTGCTGGAACGGTGTTAATGACCAGTTGATAACCCCCCAGCCAGCCGTCGAGTTGGTCTGTATGTTCCGCCCAGTAGCCATAGGACTCGATCCAGGCCAGGTCCGCGTAGTTCCGGGCGGAGACCGTCACCCTGGCCCCCAGACCCTTCAGTCGGTGGGCCAGCAGCTTGCCCAGCCGCCCGAATCCGATGACCAGCACCCGCGCTCCAAACAGGGTGGGGGGCAGTTCCTCCCTGGCGATTTGAATGGCCCCCTCCACCGTGGGGACGGCGTTCTTGATCTCCAGCTCTTCTCTGGCAAAGTAATCCTGGAGGTTCAGCCCCCGGCTTTTGGCGTAGGCTGCCAGTTCCGGGGAGACCCGCCCCGCGCAGATGATCTGCTCCGGGCGCAGGGCGTCCAGCACCGTTTTGACGGGGATCTTCTGATCGGAGAGGGGTGCGTTCAGCACGCCGTCGTCCACCGTCACCGGCAAGGGCAAAATGACGCACTGGGCGCGCTCAATGCCCCGCAGGGTGTCCGAGCCGGGCAGCGTGTTGGGGTCGGGCCGCCGCTCCATGGCATAGGTCTGGACCCAGTGGCCGTCGTCGGTCAGCAGCTGGGCCAGCTTCACCTGGCGCAGGTCGCCGCCCACCACCCAGATATTCAGTTCCTGTCGCAAAATCGCAGCACCTTCCTTGTTTGTGGTACTCCATCCTATGCGGCAGCGGCGGGAGGGTGCGGCCATCTCCCTAGATTGTAAAATTTTCGTAAATATTTTGCTCAGAAAGCGCTTTTTGTTCAAGCTAAAGCCTGAATAAACTGTGAACACGGCGGCTTTTTCCGGGAGTTTTAAGGTAGCTTTAAGGTGCCTTCTGTATCTTTAGCAGTGAAAGTTACTCTAGGAGGACGGTACTATGGCGAAAATCAAACCTTTCAAGCCCAAGCTGGGCAAGAAGAAAGCAGACGAAACGGTCTATCAGGGAGCTGTTGCGGTGAAAGCCAAGCCGAAGCGGAAAAAGTGGAAAATCGTGCTGGCTATCGCCATTGTCCTGGTGGTGCTGGTGGCGGCGGCGATGATTTTCCTGCGGGGACCGCTGCTGATGATGCTGATGGGCCGAAATGGCTTCGCTTCTTCTGACGTGACAGTGTCCACGGTCCAGTCCGCCACGGCGGAGACCGGCACCCTCAGCAGTACCATTTCGGCCACCGGCAACTTGGCCATGACTGACACCGAGGACGTGACCATTCCCTCCGACCTGACGGTAGACGAGGTTTATGTGGAATCCGGCGACAGCGTCACCGAGGGCCAGACCCTAGCCACCCTGAACACCACCTCTATTGTCAGCGCCTTGCTGGACGCGGAGGAGAGCCTAGAGGACATCGAGGACCAGCTGGACGATGACGACGACCTCTCCGACCTGGAAATTGAGGAGCTGGAGGGCCAGCAGGCGGAGTTGGAGGAGACCATCGCCGCGCTGGAGGCCCTGTACGACGACCCGGTCATCACCGCCACCTGCGACGGCACCATCAGCGCGGTTTATGTCTCCGATGGGTCGTCAGCCAGCAGCAGTTCCTCTTCTTCCACCACCAGCAGCTCGTTCTACTCCACCAGCGCCGCCAGCTCTGCGCCGGTGCTGTCCCTGCTGACCGCCTCCACCGGCAGTTCTGCTGAGGCCAACGCTGTGGTCTCCGCCTCTTCGGAGGAATCCTCCACAGAGGATTCCAGCAGCGCTGACACGGTGACGACCATCACCGACTTCTCCGAGCTGGAAATCACCATTCCCGTCACCGGCGATGTTCCTCAGAGTGACATCGCCGATACCGATACCTACACCGGCACCATCTCCTGGAACTGCACCTCCGGCGTCTTTAAGGCGGAGACCAGCTACACCGCCACCATCGTCCTGACGGCGAACGAGGGGTACACCTTCTCCTCCGCCGAGCTGCCCACCATCTCCGGCGCATCCTACACCTGGCAGATCGTCAACGAGGGGGACAGCGGGGCCAAGCTGCGCATTTCTGCCACCTTCGGGGCCACCGACGCGGACGAGACCCTTTCGGGCAGCTACTCCGACGGCACGGACAGCACCGGCACCACTTCCGGCACTGCCGGAATGTCCTCCGGTAGCATTTCCGGCGGAAGCAGCGGCTCTGTCTCCGGCAGCATTTCCTCCGGCAGCATTTCCTCCGGAACGGCCTCCAGCGGAACCACCAGTGACAGCAGCAGTTCCGCCTCCAGCTCTAGCCTGTACACTTCTTCTGACGTGACGGCGTTCACCATCCTGAAGCAGGACGAGGTCACCATCTCTGTCAGCATCGACGAGCTGGACATCCTCAGCGTGTCCGAGGGCCAGACCGCCACCGTCACCCTGGACGCGCTGGAGGACGAGGAGTTCACCGGTACCATCACCTCTGTGGGCACCGAGGCCACCTCCACCAGCGGCAACGCCAAATACACCGTGGAAATCACCATCGACAAGACGGAAAATATGCTCAGCGGCATGAGCGCGTCGGTGGTCATCCAGACGGGCAGCACAGAGAACGCGGTGCTCATCCCCGTGGCGGCCCTCCAGGAGGAGGACGGCAGCACCTTCGTCTATACCGAGGCGGACGAGGACGGCAACCTCTCCGGCGAGGTGGAGGTGGAGACCGGTCTCTCCACCAGCAGCCAGGTGGAGATCACCAGCGGCCTCAACGAGGGCGACACGGTCTATTACAACGTGACCGAGAGCGACGCCACCTCTGACGAAACCGACTCCATGGCGGATATGTTCGGCGGCATGGGTGGCGGCGGCAACTTTGACGCTGGCGACTTCGATGCGGGCGACTTCGACGCCGGCAACTTCGACGCCGGAAATATGCCCAGCGGCGGTCGCGGCGGCGGACAGTGAGGGGTGAGTGCGCCATGATCGTGTTAGAAGACGTGACCAAGCGGTACATCATGGGCGACACCGAGGTCCTCGCCCTGGACCACGCCAACCTCCACATCCGCCAGGGGGAGTTCGTCAGCATCGTCGGCCCCTCCGGCAGCGGCAAATCCACCATGATGAACATCATCGGCTGTCTGGATGTGGCGGACGAGGGCCGCTACCTGCTGGACGGCCAGCCCATCGAGCAGTATTCGGAAAACCAGTTGGCGAAGATCCGCAACCAGAAAATCGGCTTTGTGTTCCAGAACTTCAACCTCATCGGCAACCTGACGGCACGGGAAAACGTGGAGTTGCCCCTCATCTACCAGCGAATCCCCAAAAAGCAGCGGGCGGAGCTGGTGGAACGGGCGCTGGACATGGTGCAGTTGGGTCAGCGAGCCAACCACAAACCAAATGAGCTGTCCGGCGGCCAGCAGCAGCGGGTGGCCATCGCCAGAGCCATCGCCGCCCGGCCCTCTCTGTTCCTGGCGGACGAGCCCACCGGCAACCTGGACTCCAAAACCGGGCAGGAGATTATGGACCTGTTCCACGAGCTGCACCGGCAGGGCAGCACCATCGTCCTCATCACCCACAGCGAATCTGTCGCCCGGCAAGCCGCCCGCAGCGTCCACATTCTGGACGGCCATGTGACGGAGGTGACGCTATGATTTTCCAGTCGTTCAAAATGGCGTGGAAGGCCATTTCCTCCAACAAAATGCGCTCCTTTTTGACCATGCTGGGCATTATCATCGGCGTATTCGCCCTGGTGGTGCTGGTGTCCCTGGTCAGTGGGGCCACTACCTCCGTCACCGACACCATCTCCAGCCTGGGCAACAATATGCTCTCTGTGACCATCTCCGACGACAAGGGCAAGCCCTACAAGCTGGACGACCTGAACGAAATCGCGGAGGACCCGGAGATCGACCAGGTGGCAGCCATTGGGCAGTCCAGCATGACCGCCTCCAGCAGTTCCACCGAGGAGACCGCTGCGGTCTACGGCACCACGGCCGCCTATCAGTCCATTCAGGGGCTGGAGCTGGAGCATGGCCGCTGGCTGAAAAGCGTGGATGTCAACAACCACACCTATGTGGCGGTCATCAGTGCCTCCACCGCGGAGGACATTCTGGGCAGCACCGACGTGGTAGGGGAGAGCATCAAGCTGGACGGGATGTCCTTTGAGGTCATCGGCGTGCTGGCGGACGACGACGAGGATGACAGCTCCGCCCTGCTGGGTTCCAGCTACGACATCTACATCCCATACACCACGCTGGTGCGGCTGTCTAACAGCGTCTCTACCAGCATTACCACCTTCTACGTCTCCGCCACCAGTGACGAGACGCTGGACGACGCGGAGAGCGCGCTGGAGACCATGCTGCTGGAGCGGTTCGACGACGACGAGGACGCCTACACCATCTACAACCAGTCCACTGTTATGGAAGTGATGAGCTCCATCACCGGCACCCTCTCGCTGCTGCTGGGCGGCATCGCCGCCATCTCCCTGCTGGTGGGCGGCATCGGCATTATGAACATCATGCTGGTCTCTGTCACCGAGCGCACAAGGGAAATCGGCATCCGCAAGGCCATCGGCGCAAGCCGGGGCAGCATTATGATGCAGTTCCTCATTGAGGCCCTTGTGGTCAGTCTGATGGGCTGCTGTATCGGCATCGGCCTGTCCTGGGTGGCAATCCAAATCGTCAACCAGGTGGGCAGCACCAGCTACGGACTGGCCAGCAACGTGGTGGTCGTCGCGGTGGTGTTCTCGCTGCTGGTGGGGCTGGTGTTCGGCCTGTACCCCGCCAACAAGGCCGCGAAGAAGAAGCCCATCGATGCCCTGCGCTACACCGGGTAAATCGGTTATCAGCTCCGAAAGGGATGCAGATAAATGTCCAAAACGAATGAGCCTGAACGGAGACGTTTCTCTGTCCAGGCTCATTTGTTTGCTGTTGTTGTGCGCTATTTACGTTCCCGCATGATTCGTTTTGCGTGTCCCGCGCACAGGGGAAGGGCCAGAATTAGAATGCTCCCGTAAAGCAGGACGGTGAAGGGAAGTCCCCGGAGGGCGTGCCCGGCCAGATGAACCAGGCGCTCATCGTAGAACACCTCGTAGGAAATGCGCTGGATGGGGAAATAGTTCCAAATCTGCGACAGCACGCGGTTTATCTCGAACAACTCCATGTTGAAGAGCGCCGTTACGATCAGCACCCCGTAAGACACCGCCAGCGCGGTCACGCCGCTCTGCGTCACCTCTGACAGCAGCATGACCACAGCCGCCACCGCCGTCACCACAAGCACACTCAACGCGCAAATCACCAGCACCGCCTGCCCTGCGCACAGGGGGAGGTTGCTGCCGAGGAGCGACGCCCAGATCTGTTGGATGGGGGCGTCCCATCCGTCCATCCCGTAAACCCCAAACTGAATGAGGGCGGAGAGGCCGTAGACCGTCAGGCAGCTCACCAGCGAATAGCTGACCCCGGCGAGGGTCCGGGCG
Source organism: Clostridiales bacterium (assembly GCA_021205375.1). GTDB lineage: Bacteria > Bacillota > Clostridia > Oscillospirales > Oscillospiraceae > Onthomonas. Next base: position 6,348 of record JAJPXR010000176.1, read on the forward strand.
GCGATGGTGGGGCCGTGGCCAAATTTGCTGCTCTGGAACCAGATTTGGGTGTTCAGCCGCCGGTTCAGGGAAAAGCTCTCGGACAGTATAAAAATGATGTAACAGAGCAGCAGCAGGTTCAGGTAGTAGGCCTCTTCCAGCATATTTTTGTACCCGCGGGTGTAGGCAATCGTCAGGGGAAATGAGATTTTCGCCTCGTTTTCTTCCCAGTAGGAAAGCTCCTCCTCGGTCAGCGAGAGACCGTATTTGTCATATTCCCACGCCTTATACATTGACTCCTGGATAGCGGCTTCCGTGGTGTTCTCCGACCACGGGTTCAGGTCAGTCTGACAGATGGAATAAAAAATCCAGTACATATTGAGGCAGTCATACCCATATTGAGCGATAAACGCCTGCAATTCGTCAATCAGGTCGTCGTCCAGCGGCTGCCCGGAATAGTCCATGGCGTAGGCCCGTTCCATGCGGGCAGCGGTCAGCTTGCTGACCGTCTCCTCCACCAGCGTTCCGTTCTCGTCCAGATAGTGGACCTGGGTCTGCCCCACCAGGGGGGCCAAATTCAGGACAAGCACGGCAGCCAGCAACAGCAAGGACAGCACCCTTGCGCTGCGTCTGCCCCACAGTTTCTTCCATTCAAAGCGATAGAGAGTCCCCAGGTTCTTCATGACAGTTCCCCTCCAAAGGTGTTCAAATACAGCGTTTCCAAGTCGGTGCGGGACTTGTCCCACTGCTCATGGCTGATCAGGCTGCCGTGGCGCATCATAAAAATGTCGTCGGCCACTGGCTCCGCGTCAGCTACAATGTGGGTGGAAAAGAGAACAATGCTGTCCTGCCCCCACTGGGCAAGGACGTTGCGGAACCGCACCCGCTCCAGCGGGTCCAGGCTGGAGGTCGGCTCATCCACAACCAGCAGCTTCGGGTCTCCCAGCAGGGCCTGCGCAATGCCCAAGCGCTGTTTTATCCCGCCGGAGTAGGTCTTGATTTTCTGGTGGGCCGCGTCAGTCAGGTTGACCAGCTCCAGCACCTCCTCCGCCCGACGTTTTGCGTGGGAGCGGTCTAGCCCCTTCAACGCCCCCATATAGAGCAGGAAATCCCAGCCGGTGAAGTGGGGGTAGTACCCAAACTGCTGGGGCAGATACCCCAACAGGGCGCGGTATTCCTCGCACCGCACGTCCAGCCCGTCCAGAGAAATGTGCCCCTCCGTGGGTTTCAGTATCCCACAGAGCATCCGCAGCAGGGTGGTTTTTCCCGCGCCATTTTCCCCCAGCAGGACGTGAACGCCGGGTTCCAGGCTGAGGGAGACGTGGTCCACAGCCTGTTTGTCCCCGTATGATTTGCATAGGTTTTTAACCGTAAGTTTCATAGAGACCTCCCATTCTTCTGACGGAACATTGAATTTCGTGGAGCAAAACCACAGTCAGGACGGCCAGCAGCGCCACCCAAATATGAAAACAGTCTGTTTTGTAGGCAGCAGGCCAGAAAACCCCCGGCAATCCAAACAAAAGGCAGAGAACGGCGGCGCTCAAAACGCTGACATAGAGGGCCTCGTCCCCGTGGAATTTCCGGGTGACAAAAAGTCCCATGACGCCGGAGGCCAGATAGGGCACCAGCAAATAGACGCCGGTGCGCAGCAGTCCGATGGAACCGCAGCGCGCCAGGACTGGAGCCAAAACCGCCAGCAGGCCCAAGTGAAAGCCTCCCAAAACCAGCAACCGTGCCATGAGAATACTTTGCAGGGAAAAGCGGCTGGACATCTCCCACTCCGCCATGCCGCAGCGCGACCACTGGCTGTTGACAGTAACGACCACCAGTGCCAGAAGGGGCGTCAGCGCCGATGCGATCCAGGTTCGCCGCAAATCCAGGGAAAGGGACAAAACCAAAATCAGGGCAAAAAGCGCCACCGACAGCACCCACGCGGAGGGAGGCAGATATCGAATCTGCATGGTCAGCAGCTTCCGGTATCCGATTTCGCTGCGCCGGTGGTCCCGCAGAAAGGCTTCCTTACGCTGGGGCGGCGGAGCTGTGTAAGCGCTCTTGAGCAGCTTTTGAACTTCTTTGTTGTTCATTCCGTTCCCTCCAATTCTTCTCGAAGTTGTTTCAGAATTTTTTGCGTGCGGCGGAAAATCGCAAAACGCGATTGTCCATACAGTCTGCACAGGACATGGACCGGTATCTCGTTGACATATCGCAGCCAAATCAGTTCCCGATCCTCCTCTGGCAGCCGTTCCATCGCCTGTCGCAGGGCTAATTGCTCCAGGCTGTCTGGCCCTTCTGCGGTCAGCTCTTCCGTCAACGGCGAACTTTTTGGCCTGCGGTAGCGGTCGATGCAGAGGTTCCGGGCGATGGTATAGAGATAACACAACGCCGGTTCGCCGACCAGTCCTCTGTCCCGGGAAAAATATCGTAGAAAGGTCTCCTGGGTGATGTCCTCAGCTTCCTCCCGGTCGTGCAGCCGAAAAAAACAGTAGCGGTACAGCTTGTCGTACTGCTCGTCGATGTTGATCAAAACAACGGTTCCTCCTTTCCCGGTATTCGCTCGCTGCGGCCTTCACTCTGTATAACGAATGAAACGGCAAAATGTGCGGCAGGTTCGCAAATTTTTTTCATTGGTCCGCTGTGAAGAGGTTCTGCCATAAATATTGGGGCCAGGTAAAGCACCTGACCCCAGATTCGCAAAGAATTTAAGAACAGAGAAAAATCCGTACCACACCACTCGAGCGGGGCCTGTTATTTCTGCTGTTTTTCGCCATCATCCAGCATTTTTTGCAGGGACGCTTTCAGCGAGGCGGTGAAGGCGCACATTTCCTGGGAAACCCGTTTGTCGGAGGAGTGGAGGACGTAGCTGTGGTAGCTGCGCACCAGATTCAGTTCCTCCCAGATGGCGTCCTCCATCAGGTCCATGCCCTTGAGCAGGGCGGAGGGATTGACCGTGTCTTTGAGCCGGATGCTGCTGCCGATTTTCCCGGCCAGCTTCCGCAGGATTTCCTCGATTTCCCCGTAATCCTTCAAAAACTGCTCCAGGTCGCCGTCCTCTCCGCCGGAACCGTCAATGCGTTTCTTGTACCGTTCGCTGATGCGCTGAATTTTATCCGGTGCCACCACCAACAGGATGAAGCACATGATGCAGAAAATGGTTGCCGACGTCAGCCAGAGGGTCTCATCCATGAGGAACCGGTGGACCCCCTCCGGGAGCAGGGTGTTTTCCGCGCCATAGAGCAACTGAAAACCGTTGGCCATCAGGGAGAGAAAGGCCAGCACCGTGATGAAAATAGCCAGCCGGTTGTAATCCCGTTTCAACAGCTCGATAGGGTCGGAAAGGGTCTCATCCTCCCGGTTGTCGCGCTGAATGTGTTCCAGGAAAAAGATATAACCGGTCAGCGTGATTCCGTACAGACCAGCCACGACAGAGGCGCTGGTGGAAAAGAGGGAATAAAGAGAGTCGGCGCTGATAGTCGTCAGTCTGGTCTGACAGTCCCAGACAATGAGCAGGTGAGGAAGCGTTGCGAGCAATACCGCCAAAACCAGCATGATTTGCTCGATATGCCGTTGAAAAAATTTTTTGGAGGGTCTGTACCGCTTCATAAGAGGCTTGTTGCTCATGTCTCGCTCCTTTCGCGAGAAAAAACAGGCAGGGAACGCCGCAAATACAGCGCTCCCTGCCTGTTGAAAATGGATTCAGTTATTTGCTTAGCGGCCCGCACGGATCTCAGCGAAGCAGCTACTGCAATAAACGGGACGGTCACTCTGAGGCTCAAAAGGCACACGGGCCTCACCGCCGCAGCGAGCGCAAACGGCAGTAAAGAACTGGCGCTGGGCGCGGGGAGCGCCGCCGTTCAGGCTGGCTTTGCGAGCGTCGCGGCAGCTCTTGCAGCGCTGCGGCTCGTTCTGGAAGCCGTGCTCGGCATAGAACTCCTGCTCACCGGCGGTGAACACGAACTCGTTGCCGCACTCTTTGCATACCAAGGTCTTATCTTCGAACATTTTTTTACCCTCTCTTTTGATTAGTTGCCACTGTGGGCTTATATTGCGCTCAGCATGTGCTGGAATCGCCGCTGGGAAAGGAAACACCTCCGCCTGACCGCTCAGGTATCCAACTTGCGCCGGATGCGCTGTATAGCGTTGTCTACGGACTTGACAGGACGATTGGCCTGGTCTGCGATCTCCGAATAAGAAAGGCCGGAAAGGTACAGCTTTAGTATCTCCGCCTCAAAATCCGACAGTTTGCTGAACAAAGACCCCAGCCGCTCCTGAACGCTTTCCCGGGTGATAAGAATTTCCTCCGGGTCGGTTTCAGACAGCGTGGCTGTGCAGTGGCAGTTTTCGTCAAAAAGGGGAGTCTCGATCGGAATGGAATCGTTCAACGGGGTATGATGTTTTCCTGAAGCGGACCGAATTGCTGAAATCATTTTATTTTTGACACAGGTTTCCGCATAGGTGCGAAAACTGACGCCCCGCTCCGGAGCATAGCTCCGAATCGCAGAGAGCAGACCCACCATCCCCTCCTGGGTCAGGTCCTCGCCGTCGCCTCCCATCAGGAACAGGGGACGGGCGCAGGCGCGTACCATGCGGGAATAGCGCCGGGCCAAGGTCTCTTCCGCCGTCTGGTCGCCCTGGGCGGCGCGGAGGCAGAGCGCTTCATCTGTCAAAGTAGAATCATTCATGTTTCGATCCATTCGTTAGTAAGTATAACATTTTTTCTGCGCCTGTCAAGCGTTTTCTCGAAATAATACGGAAAAATTACAAGTGTTGTACAGAATTTCGCCGAAAACGGACAGATGTCAGCAGAAAACGCTTAAAACAACGACTGCTGGCTCGGCCCCTCGAAGGGAATGTGCAGGTGGTCATAGGCCCGCTGGGTCACGCAGCGGCCCCGTGGGGTGCGGGTCAGGAAGCCCTGCTGCAACAGATACGGCTCGTACATATCCTCCAGAGTGACGGTGTCCTCGTTGATGGTAGCGGCCAGGGTGTCCAGCCCCACGGGGCCGCCGTTGTAGAACTCGATGATGGCCCGCAGCATCCGCCGGTCGATGTTGTCCAGGCCCAGGTCGTCCACCTCCAGAGCGGTCAGCGCTTCGCTGGCCACCTTTTGGGTGATGACGCCGCCTGCCCGCACCTGGGCAAAGTCCCGCACCCGCCGGAGCATCCGGTTGGCGATACGGGGGGTACCCCGGCTGCGCCGGGCGATCTCCATGGCCCCGCTCTCCTCGATGGGAACATCCAGGATACCTGCGGAGCGCTTGACAATGAAACACAGCTCCTCCGGGGAATACAGCTCCAGCCGCAGATTGACGCCAAATCGGTCCCGCAGGGGGGCGGACAGGGAACCGGCGCGGGTGGTGGCTCCGATGAGGGTGAACCGGGGCAGGGTCAGCCGAATGGAGTTAGCGCTGGGGCCTTTGCCGATGATGATGTCCACGGCGTAATCCTCCATGGCGGGGTAGAGAATTTCCTCGATGGTCCGGTTCATCCGGTGAATTTCGTCCACAAAGAGGATGTCGTTCTCCGCCAGGTTGGTCAGCAGCGCCACCAGGTCCCCCGGCTTTTCCATAGCGGGGCCGGAGGTGATGCGGATGTTGACCCCCATCTCGTTGGCGATGATACCGGCCAGGGTGGTTTTGCCCAGACCCGGCGGGCCGTAGAGCAGTACGTGATCCAGCGGCTCTCCCCGCAGCTTGGCCGCCTGAATAAACACGTCCAAGTTTTCCTTGGCCTTTTTCTGCCCGATGTACTCCGAAAGGGTCTTAGGGCGCAAAGAATATTCGTTTTCGTCCTCACTGGTAAAGGAAGAGGTCACCAGCGGCTGACCGTACCCCTCGGTTTCGCCGTAATTGCGCTCCATTTCGTTGTTGATGGCCATGCTGTCACCGCCTTTACTGCATCATGCGCGCCAGCGCCTGTTTGATGACCTCCTCCAGGGTCAGGGAGGCCATGTCAATGCCCTTCAGCGCCTTATTGATCTCACTCTGGCTGTAGCCCAGCACGGCCAGAGCAGCTCCAGCCTCTCCCGCTTTGTCCTCTGGGATGACCGTCCCGGCGGCGCTGGGCAGGGGAGAGGTGCTTTCAAAGGAAACGCCCTGCTCCTTGGCCAGCTTGTCTTTCAGCTCCAGCACGATGCGCTGGGCGATTTTTTTGCCTACCCCCTGGGCGGCGGTCAGGGTTTTCACGTCGCCGGTGATGATGCTCAGCGCCAGATTGGAGGGGGTGGAGGAGGAGAGAATGGAGAGCGCTGCCTTCGGTCCCACGCCGGAGACGGAGAGCAACAACTGAAACAGGTTCAGTTCCTCCTGGGTGGAAAACCCATACAGGTCTACCGCGTCCTCTTTCACCGACAAATAGGTGAACAGCTTGGCCTGCTCCCCCTTCTGGATGGTCCCCAGGGTGTAGTTGGTGGTTTTGCAGGCGTAGCCCACCCCGCCGCAGTCGATAACCGCCAAAAAGGGGGCGATGTGGGCCACAGTGCCGGAAAGATAGTAAAACATACGCTGCCTCCATCTGTAGGCGTAAAATCATCGGGTGTCGTACTTTTTTGCGTCAAAGGCGCGGTCTGCGTTGATGAGGCTGGTGGCCGCCCGGCTGTGGCAGATGGCCAGGGCCAGCGCGTCCGCCGCGTCGTCCGGGCGGGGAATTTTGTCCATGTGGAGCAGCCGCTGGGTCATCAGCATGACCTGCTTTTTCTCCGCCTTGCCGTAGCCCACCACGGACTGTTTCACCTGCATGGGGGTATACTCGTAGATAGGGATGCCTGCCTGTTCCCCCGCCAGCAGGATGACCCCACGCCCGTGGGCCACGGAGATGCCGGTGGTCAGGTTGGTGTTGAAGAACAGCTCCTCCACCGCCATCTCCGCCGGATGGAAGGTGGAAATCAGCTCGTTCATATCCGCATAAATTTGGGTCAGCCGTACCGAAAGGGGCTGACCCGCCGGGGTGGTGATGGTGCCGTATTGAATGAGCCGGTTGCGGCCCCGTTCCGCGTCGATGACGCCGAAGCCCACGGTGGCCACGCCGGGGTCGATGCCAAGAATGACCATACCGCGCCTCCCTTATCAAATCTATGTTCTAGTATAGCTAGTATAACACACATCCCCGGAGATAGCAAAGAAAAGTTTACGGAATGAAAAAAGTGTGGTATAGTAGAGACATCATCGGGGGACCAGCCCGGTCCCCCACGTAAAGGAGTCTACAATATGTCCAAAGTGATTTCCGCGCCCAACGCCCCCGCCGCCCTGGGGCCTTATTCTCACGCCATTCTGGTGGGCGACACCCTGTTCACCTCCGGCCAGGTGCCGCTGGTCCCGGAGACCGGCAAGTTGGCAGGGGACACCATCGAGGCCCAGGCCACCCAGGTGCTGGCCAACCTGGAGGCGGTATTGGCCGCCGCCGACATGACCTTCGCCAACGTGGTCAAGACCACCGTTTTCCTCACCGACCTAGCCGATTTCGCCGCTATGAACGCCATTTACGCCACCAAGTTCCCGGAGAACCCGCCCGCCCGCTCCTGCGTGCAGGTGGCCAAGCTCCCCGCCGGGGCAAAGATGGAGATGGAACTGATCGCCAGCAAATAAGGCTTCCCAGCCGAAATGCTCCCTGTTCTCCTCGGAGACAGGGGGTGTTTTTTCGTCCAAGCAAAAACTCTCCCCCGCCGCAGATACGGCAGGGGAGAGGGAGCGTTTGGAAAACCTTACAGGCAGCTTACTTGGCCACGACCTTCTTCAGGTGGACGAAGCGAGGCAGGCCGTTCTCCTTCTTCATCTGGGTCTCGCCCTGGATGAGAGGCAGAGCGTACTTGATGAACTCGTCGGAGACATCGTTACCGCGCTCGTTGATCCACTCCACGGGGACCTTCTTCTCGTAGTTGGCGACCTTGGACAGGGGCAGCAGCTCGGTCTCGCACTTGTAGCCGTTCTCGTCACGGGTGCACTTGAAAGCGACCATGTGGTCGGTCTCCCCGGCGACGGCACAGTTGACCGCGGCCTGACCAGCCATGAACGCCTCGTCGATGTCGGTCTGAGAGGCCAGGTGTGCGCCGCAGCGCTGGAGCAGGGACAGCTCGATGGGACGGACCTTGACGCCGTCGATCTTGCTCTTGACCACGTCGGCCAGCATAGCGGCCAGGCCACCGAGCTGCGCATGGCCGAAACCGTCGGTAGCGGAGGTCTTGGCCTCAGACACGAAGGAGCCGTCGGCGTAGTGGATACCCTCAGACACAGCGATGAGGACGTTCTTGTTCTCGTTCCAGATGCGCTCCACGTCCTCGATGAACTCATCCATCTTGAAGTCCACCTCAGGCAGATAAATCAGGTCGGGGCCATAGCCGGTGACCTTGGCCAGGGAAGCGGCGCCGGCCAGCCAGCCCGCGTGACGGCCCATGATCTCCACGATGGTGACCTGGCCCTTGTCGTAGACGTGAGCGTCCTGATAGACTTCCACCAGAGAGGTGGCGATATACTTGGCGGCAGAGGCGAAGCCGGGGCAGTGGTCGGTGCCGTACAGGTCGTTGTCGATGGTCTTGGGGATGCCCATGACGCGGCAGTCATAACCGACCTTCTTCATATACTTGGAGATCTTGTTGCAGGTGTCCATGGAGTCGTTGCCGCCGTTGTAGAAGAAGTAACGGACGTTGTATTTCTGGAAGATCTCAAGGATGCGCTTATAATCGGTGTCGTCCACGTCGGGATCGGCGATCTTATAGCGGCAGGAGCCGAGGGCAGAGGACGGGGTATACTGCATCAGCGCCAGCTCCGCGGGGTCCTCTTCGTCCATGATATACAGCTTGTCATTGAGCACGCCGACAATGCCGTTGGCCGCGCCATAGACGGTGGTGATGGAGTCGCTGTCCAGGCCGGCCTTGATCGCGCCGTAGCAACTGGAGTTGATAACAGAAGAGGGGCCGCCGGATTGGCCAATGATCATCGCGCCTTTGAGTTCACTCATGTTGAAATTTCCTCCTATTTGGTTGTTTTGTTGACCGCCATTGGAGATATGGCTCGGACTCTTGTGGAAATTCCCGACACAAACCGCGCCAAACTCCTCATATGGCTATTTCCTAGAATATCTTTTTTGGAATTTCATCTAAATCATACCACACCCTCTTGCTTTTTTCAATCGCTTCTGTTAAAATAATAACGTAAATTTTAGAAGGAGTTGATCCGTATGCCTCTCGTTACCACAAAAGACATGTTCGCAAAGGCTTACAATGGTGGTTACGCCATTGGCGCCTTCAACGTCAACAACATGGAAATCATTCAGGGCATCACCGAAGCCTGCGGCGAGCTGAGAAGCCCCGTCATCCTGCAGGTCTCTAAGGGCGCCCGTGCCTATGCCAACCACACCTATCTGGTGAAGCTGGTCGAGGCCGCTGTCATCGAGAATCCTGAGATCCCCATCGCGCTGCATCTGGACCATGGCGATACCTTCGAGCTGTGCAAGTCCTGCATCGACGGCGGCTTCACCTCCGTCATGATTGATGCTTCTTCCAAGTCCTTCGAGGACAACATCGCCCTGACCAAGAAGGTCGTCGAGTACGCCCATGACCACGGCGTCGTGGTCGAGGCCGAGCTGGGCACCCTGGCTGGCGTGGAGGACGAGGTCGTTGTCGAGTCCGGCAAGGAGAGCTACACCCGTCCCGAAGAGGTCGAGGAATTCGTCACCCGCACTGGCTGCGACTCCCTGGCCATCGCCATCGGCACTTCCCACGGCGCTTATAAGTTCACCCCCGCCCAGTGCACCCGCAACGAGGACGGCATCCTGGTTCCGCCTCCCCTGCGTTTCGATGTGCTGGAAGAGTGCATCAAGCGTCTGCCCGGCTTCCCCATCGTGCTGCACGGTTCCTCTTCCGTTCCTCAGGAGTTCGTGAAGATGGTCAACACCTACGGCGGCAACATGCCCGACGCCATCGGCATCCCCGAGGATCAGCTTCGTAAGGCCGCGAAGCTGGCTGTCTGCAAGATCAACATCGACTCCGACATCCGTCTGGCCATGACCGGCAACATCCGCAAGTATTTTGCCGAGCATCCCGATCACTTCGACCCGCGCCAGTACCTGAAGCCCGCTCGTCAGGCTGTCAAGGACATGGTCGCCCACAAGATCGTCAACGTCCTCGGCTCCGACGGCAAGATCTGATTTTGCAAATCTGTCATTGACGTAACGCATTGCTCCCGGCGGGGCCTACGCCTCGCCGGGGGTTTTCTGTCATCCTGGGAGGGAACCATGAAACGTATCGAACTGTCCGAAATGTGCGACAACAGCGTCATCCACGAGGATTCCGTGGCGCTGGTGAAGGCGCAAATGCCCGACGAAGGCCCGGTCTACGAAGTAGCGGAACTGTTCAAGGTGCTGGGAGACTCCACCCGCACCCGCATCATCTGCGCCCTGACCATCTCCGAGCTGTGTGTCTGCGACCTGAGCTGTATTTTGAATATGTCCCAGTCCGCCGTCTCCCACCAGCTACGCATTTTGAAGCAGGGGCGCATTGTCAAAAACCGGCGAGCAGGGAAGGTGGTTTATTACTCCCTGGACGATGAGCACATCAAGAGCCTGTTTTCCATCGGCTTCGATCACGTGATGGAGGATTGACACATAAGATAGGGGAGAGGTGATGACCCATGGAACCAGCACTCGTCCCCTACCAGCGGCAGGCGGCGGTGGATTACGCCCACCGCTGGGCCTTCGACCGGAACCCCGCCTATTTGAATTTTGACCCCTACGGCGGGGACTGCACCAACTTTGTCTCCCAGTGCGTTTACGCCGGGAGCGGCGTCATGAACAACCGAACAACCTTTGGCTGGTATTACCGCACTGCCGCTGACCGCACGCCGTCCTGGACTGGCGTGCCTTATTTTTTCAACTTTTTGACCCGGAAAGAACGTTCTCCCGGCCCGCTGGCGACAGTCGCGGCGGCAGGGGAGTGCCTGCCGGGGGACTGCGTGCAGTTGAGCTTTGACGGAGAACGGTTCGCCCACACCGCAGTCATCGTATCCGTTTCCCGTCCGGTGAGGCTTGAGACAACATTGGTGGCAGCCCACAGTGACGACGCAGACAACCGGCCACTTAGCATGTATCCCGCCCAAAAACTGCGCTTTTTACACATTTTAGGGGTGATACCGGGTTGAATCACCTTTCGTCTGAAGAATTATCAGAATCAGAAGGGGAGGGCTTCTTTCGCTTCTCCCGGCTCAGGGGGTTAGCCTTGGCCGCAATGCGGAGGCTGTCGCTATCCACGTGGGTATAGATTTGGGTAGTGTTCAGGTTGTCGTGACCCAGCACCTCCTGGAGGGTACGCACGTCCACACCATTTTGCAGCATCAGTGTGGCGGCGGTGTGGCGCAGCTTATGGGCAGAGTAGAGCGTGGGGTCCAATCCCGCCTCCAACAGCCGTTTTTTCACCATCTTGTGGACGGCGGCGGTGGTCATCCGAGTCCGGCGGGAAGTGACAAAAAAAGCCTGTTTGTCGATCAGCGTCATGCCGTTGCGCACCGCCAGATAGTCGGAAATTGCCCGTTTACACCCGTCATTCAGGAACAAAATACGCTCTTTGTTGCCTTTGCCCAGCACGCGAATGGTGTTTTCCCTCACGTCCATGACGTTTAGCCCCACCAGCTCGGAGATGCGCAGGCCACAGTTGAGGAATAACATCAGAATACAGTAGTCCCGCTCCTGATTTCTGCCGTCAACGGCTTCCAGGAGTTGGATACTTTCATCCAGCGTCAGGTAGCGTGGCAGGGCTTTTTTCTGGCGGGGGGAGTCCAGATCCTGAACGGGGTTGTTGTCCAACTGGTGGGTCTTGTTGGAGAGATACTTAAAAAACGACCGTATACTGGAGACTTTGCGGGCGCGGGATGCATTGTTCAGATTTTTTTCACGGGACAGATACGCCAGGTAGTCGTAAACCTCGCTGAGCGAAATGCTGCGGACAAAGGCCAGGTCAACGTCGGTGATGTCCACGGACTCTGGGTCCAGGTCGGCCAGCTCCGGGTTTCGGCGCTGCTTCATGTAGCGGAGAAAGCTCCGCAGGTCCAGGAAGTATTCATCTACGGTTCCAGAGGAATGTCCCTGAACGCTCTCGTGGTATGAGAGGAAATCCACCAAAATCTTTGGTGCGCTGCGATAATCCATAAAAAATGTGTTCCTTTCTCGGTGTTAAATTGGCTGAAAATCGGGGGTCTGCCCGGAGGGAGGCTGGATTTTGCCTCCCTCGAAGTCAACAAAATTTTTATTTTGTTGACTTTTCTCTGAACCTCCTCCCCGGTAGGGAAAAGGCACTGAGGGGGGCCTCAATTCTCGTTCTTCGAGGGATACGGCGACGGTTCTTTTCGCTTGTCCCCGGCCAACCCTGACCGGGAAATGCCGAAGCTCGTTTGGATGAGAACCGGCTGCTCGTTCACTTTTTGGATGACGTCCTGTAAGACCGCTTCGGCGGCGCCAAGCTGTTCATCAGTCAGGTCAGTGCCGGTGTCATACTGGAGGCAATAACGGCATAAGTCGAGCTGCCCCTCCAGGTAATTCACCAGCCTGGTTTTTGAGATGTAAACATCGCTGCTGTCGTTCATGCTTCTCTCTCCTCACAGCAGCACCGCCAGCGCCTCTCGGATGTTTTTCACGGGGATCAACTGCAACCCCGGTATCTCCTGGAGACGGGCGCTGTTCCGGCTGGGGATCATGCACTTGGTAAAGCCCATGCGATGTACCTCGCTGAGCCGCTGGCTCAGGCCATTGACTGTCCGCAGCTCGCCGGTCAGCCCCACCTCACCGATGGCGGCCAGGTCGTTGGGCACCGGCCTGCCTCGGAAACTGGATGCAAACGCCAAAATAGTTGCCAGGTCTGCTGCCGGTTCCCCCAGGTTCAGCCCGCCGATGACGTTCAGGTAGGCGTCGCAGCCCCCCACATTCATACCGCCCCGCTTCTCCAGCACGGCCATCAGCATCATGGCCCGGTTGTAGTCGATGCCGTTGCTGGTGCGCCGCGGCACCGCAAAACTGGAAGATGTAACCAGTGCCTGAACCTCTGCCAGCACGGGGCGCACCCCCTCCATGACGCAGGTGACGCAGGTCCCCGGCGCGCCTTCCGGCCTGCCGCTGAGCAGCATTTCCGAGGGGTTGGGCACCTCTGCCAGTCCCTCGTCCAGCATTTCAAACACGCCGATTTCATTGGTGGCTCCAAAGCGGTTTTTGGTGGCCCGGAGGATGCGATAGGATAGGTGCTGTTCCCCCTCGAAGGAGAGAACGCAGTCCACGATGTGTTCCAGCACCTTTGGCCCGGCGATGGAGCCCTCTTTGTTGATGTGGCCGATGACGAAAACGGTCAGCCCCTCCCCTTTCGCCAGCTCCATCAGCGCCATGGTGCATTGCTTCACCTGGGTGACACTGCCGGGCAGAGAGTCAGAGCTGCCGGTCAGAATGGTCTGGATGGAGTCCACGATCAAAATGTTCGGCCTGACCTGGTGGACGGCGTCGGTGATGTCCTCCAGATGGGTCTCGGAAAGGAGATACAGGGTCTCCCCTGTCACCCCCAGCCGCTGGGAACGGAGCTTGATTTGCCGGGTGGATTCCTCGCCGGAGACGTAGAGGACGGTATACTGCTTGCAAAGCTCGTTGCAGATTTGGAGCATCAGCGTGGACTTGCCGATGCCCGGCGCGCCGCCCACCAGCACCAGGCTCCCCTGGACGGCTCCGCCGCCCAGCACCCGGTCCAGCTCGCTCATACCCGTGGAAAACCGCAGCTCCTCCGACGTGGTCACGTCCGCCAGCCGCTGGGGAACAGCCTTTTGCCGCAGACTGGAACGGGCCGGGGACGCAGTTTTTTTGCTCTCGGCGGGCTGCTCTACAATGGTGTTCCAGTTGCCGCAGACAGGGCATCTCCCCTGCCATTTGGGAAATTCGTTGCCGCAGGAGGTACAGTAAAACAGGGTTTTCGCTTTCATGTATCCATCACCTAAAGAGTTCAAACTGTTCGTAAAGCAAATAGGACGCCGTCAGCGTCGCCGCGATGCGGGTCTGATAGCCGTCTGTCTCCAACAACGTGTTTTCCGCTGGGTTGGAGAGAAACCCACACTCCACCAACACCGCCCGGCAGGAGACGTGGTTCATCAGGTAGACGGTGTCGGGAATTTCCGTGGCCTGTCGGGTGTTTTCCGGGTCCAGGCTCTGCCGCAGCAGCTCCTGGAGCTGCGCCGCCCACTGCTGGCTCTCGGCATCGGCCCGGTAAAACACCTGCGCGCCGTGGGAGGACGCGCTGGTGTAGTTGTTCTGGTGGATGCTGAGCAGCACGGCGTTTTGCGTGTTTTCAATGAGTTCCACCCGGTTCAAAAGGTCGGTGTGCTTCTTCTCCCGGAGGGTGGCGGCGTCCGGGTCGGCCAGGGAGACGTCCTCTGTGCGCACCAACTTGGTTTGCACGCCGTATAAGCCACAGAGCTGGTCCATTTTCAGGGCAATGGCCAGGTTGATGGAACTCTCCGCCGTACCGGAAAGGGCCACCGCGCCGCCGTCCTCCCCGCCGTGTCCGGCGTCGATCACCAATGTCTGTGTGGGAACGCGGCAGTAATTGGCCGTTGGCACACTCCCCTGCACAAAATACAGCAGGTACGATAGGGCCAGCAGGAACAACAGCAGGAGCAAAAACGAGGTCAGCCGGGATTTCACCATTTTCATCACCACTGTATCCTATGCCCGTCCCGGTCCGAAAATCACCTTACTGACAGGATACCACAAGTCGGGCAAAATGAAAAGTCCAAAGTTGAAGGCGGCGCCTTACCAAGACACCGCCTCATCAACTTTGTGGTACTGCCTACGCTCCCTTTTCCAGAATTTTATTGAAGCTCAGCAGGAAGGTGGTCACTGTGACCGCGGCAGCCAGCACATCGCTGACCGGCTCGGCCAGGAACACCGCCATGACCTGATTGCCCGTGAAGATGTGGGGCAAGATGAAAATCAACGGAATCAGCAGAATGAGCTTGCGCAGACAGGCCATCAGGAGGCTGGTTCGCGCCTGTCCCAGGGCCATAAAGCTCTGTTGGCAGGCCATCTGGAAACCCAGAGCGAAAATGCCTGCCGCGTAAATGCGCAGCGCCCAGGCGGTGTACGCCACCAACTCCTCATTGGCGGTAAAGGCGGAGGCGAACAACTGGGGAACCAGCATCACCAACGCCCAGAAAACGGTGGCATAGACCGCGCAGGAAGTCAGTTGCAGCTTGAAGGTCTGCCGGACCCGCTGGTCCTTTTTGGCGCCGAAGTTATAACTCATAATAGGCTGCCCGCCCTGGCAGATTCCCTGAATGGGCAGCACCGCCATCTGGCTGACGCTGGTGATGATGGTCATAGCGCCTACAGCCAGGTCGCCGCCGTAGCGGGACAGGCTGGAGGTGAAGCTGATGGACAACAGCCCCTCCGTGCTGAGCATGACAAAGCTGGAGATACCCAGGGCCAAGCAGGGCAAAATGACGTTCCCCTCCAGCCGCAGGTTTTCCCGCCGCAGGTGCAGGATGGTCTTTTTCCCCGTCAGGAAGCGCAAGATCCACACAGCGCTCACCGCCTGGCTGAACACTGTGGCAATGGCCGCGCCCCGTACCCCCAGGCCCAGACCGAAGATGAGGATGGGGTCCAGAATGATGTTGATGACCGCGCCGATCACCGTGGTCAGCATACTGATGCGGGAGAAACCCTGTGTGGTGATAAAGGGGTTCATGCCCAGAACCAGGAGGACGAAAATCGACCCCAAAATGTAGATGCGGGCGTAGGCCACGGCATAGGGCAGCGTGGCGTCGCTGGCCCCGAACAGCCGCAACAGCGTAGGCGCGGCGGCGTAGAACACCGCGGTCAGCACAACGGCCATACAAAGCAACAGTGTAAAGCAGTTGCCCATGATTTTCTCTGCTACGTCGTTCTTTTTGGTGCCCATGGCGATGGCAGCCCGGGGCGCGCCGCCTGACCCGGCCAGCATAGCAAAGGCGTTGAGCAGCATCAAAATAGCGGTGAACAGGCCCACGCCCGTCAAAGCGGTGGCCCCCACCTCCGGGATGTGACCGATGTAAATGCGGTCCACGATGTTGTAGAGCAGGTTGATGACCTGCGCCACCACCGCAGGAATTGCCAATTGCGCTAGAAGGCCCCCGACGCTGCCGCTGCCCAGGTCCTGGCTGGCGTTTTTTGTCGTTTTAGCCATATGCTTCCTTTCCCCTCTCTGGTTCTCTTCCTTGGACAAAGCAGCCCATCCCGGTTAAATGGCGGAACAGGCTGCTTTTGATGTGATAAATTAGCTATTGATGGCGTTGCCGGTGTAGAGCTGATAGTATTTGCCCTTCTCGGCGATGAGCTGGTCGTGGGTACCGCGCTCAATGATGCGGCCCAGTTCCAGAACCATGATACAGTCGGAGTTGCGGACAGTGGACAGCCGGTGGGCGATGACGAAGGTGGTCCGTCCGTTCATCAGCTTATCCATGCCGTCCTGCACCAGTTGCTCGGTACGGGTATCGATGGAACTGGTGGCCTCGTCCAGAATCAGCACTGGCGGGTCAGCCACCGCAGCTCTGGCGATGGCCAGTAGCTGCCGCTGGCCCTGGGACAGGTTCGCGCCGTCGCCCGTGAGCATGGTGTCGTACCCTTCTGGCAGATGGCGAATGAAGCCATCGGCGTTGGCCAGCTTTGCCGCTGCGATGCAATCTTCGTCGGTGGCATCCAGCTTGCCGTAACGGATGTTTTCCATCACGGTGCCGGTGAAGAGGTGGGTATCCTGCAAAACGATGCCCAGGGACCGGCGCAGGTCAGGCTTCTTGATCTTCGTGATGTTGATACCGTCGTAGCGGATCTTGCCGTCTTGGATGTCGTAGAAGCGGTTGATGAGGTTGGTGATGGTGGTCTTGCCCGCGCCGGTGGAGCCGACAAAAGCGATCTTCTGGCCGGGCGTGGCGTAGAGCTTGATGTTGTGCAGCACCATCTTGTCATCGGTGTAGCCGAAGTCCACATCGTCCATAACGATGTCGCCGGTCAGCTCGGTGATGGAGGTGTTGCCTTCCTTCTGGTGGGGATGCTTCCAGCCCCAGACACCGGTCCGGGTGGGGCTTTCCAGCAGGGTGCCACCGGCCTTGACCACGTTGACCAGCTCGCAGTAGCCGTCGTCCACCTCAGGCTCTTCGTCCAGCAGGGCGAAGATACGTTCCGCACCGGCCAGCGCCATGATGATGAAGTTGAACTGCTGGGAGATCTGGTTGATGGGCTGCATCAGGCTCTTGTTCAGCGTCAGGAAGGAGGCCAAACGGCCAACGGTGAAGCTGCCGACCCCATTGATGGCCAGCAAGCCGCCCACCACCGCGCAGAGCACGTAGTTCAGGTTACCCAACTGAGAGTTGATGGGGCCAAGGAAGTTCGCATACTGGTTGGCGTTGTAGGCGCTGTCGAACAACTGGTCGTTGCGCTTTTTGAACTCCTCCAGGGTTTTTTCCTCGTGGCAAAAGACCTTGACCACCTTCTGTCCGTCCATCATCTCCTCGATGTAGCCGTTTACATTGCCGAGATCCCTTTGCTGGGCCGTGTAGTAGCGGCTGGACCGCCCGGCCAGTTGTCTTGTGACCAGCAGCATACCGCACACCACAACCAGGGACAGCAGGGTCAGCGGCAGCGACATCCGAATCATGGAAATTAGCACGGCCACGATAGTGATGAAACTGTTCAGCATCTGAGGGATGGACTGGGAGATCATCTGCCGCATGGTGTCGATGTCGTTGGTGTAGATGGACATGATGTCGCCATGTGCGTGGGTGTCAAAATACTTGATGGGCAGGGTCTCCATGTGGGAGAATACGTCATCCCGCAGCTTCTTCTGGGTGCCCTGGCTGATGTAGATCATCAGTCGGCTCTGAATCAGAGAGGCCAAAACGCCGCAGGCGTAGAAGATGGCGACGCGGGTGACGGCTGCGGCCAGTCCGCTGAAATCTGGGTCAGGCTGGGTCAGCAGCGGGGTGATATAATCGTCAATCAGGGTCTGCATGAACAGCGTGCCCTGTACCGTGGACAGCACCGTGGTCACGATGCAAATCACAACTACGATCCAAGCAATGGCGTAGCTTTTCATGATATACGCCAGCAGCCGGAACAGCAGCTTCATGGGGTTGTTGATTTTGGGCCGAGGGCCGTTGGCCTGAGGGCCTCTTCCTCCTCCGTTGGGTCCGGGCATTACTGCTCACCTCCTGCATGGTCGAAGTCGCCGCCGCCCTGGGTCTGGCCTTCATAGACCTCACGGTAAATCTTGTTGGTGGCAAGCAGCTCCTCGTGGGTGCCGAATCCGTTCACCTTGCCGTCCTCCAGCACCAGGATACGGTCTGCGTTCTGGACGCTGGAAATACGCTGGGCGATGATGATTTTTGTGGTTTCGGGGATAAAGTCGGCCAGGGCCTTGCGAATCTTCGCGTCGGTAGCGGTGTCCACCGCGCTGGTGGAGTCGTCCAGCACCAGCACCTTGGGGTGCTTCAGCAGGGCGCGGGCGATGCACAGCCGCTGCTTCTGGCCGCCGGAGACGTTGCTGCCGCCTTGTTCGATGTAGGTGTTGTACCCGTCGGGCATCCGGTCGATGAACTCGTCGGCACAGGCCAGTTGGCAGGCTTCGATGCACTCCTCCTCGGTGGCGTCCTCTTTGCCCCAGCGGAGGTTGTCGAAGATGGTACCGGAGAAGAGGACGTTCTTTTGCAGCACCACAGAGACCTGGTTCCGCAGGACCTCCATGTCGTACTGCCGCACGTCCAGGCCACCGACGGAGACGCTGCCGCTCTGCACATCATACAGGCGGGAAATCAGGTTCACCAGGCTGGTCTTGGCACTGCCGGTGCCGCCGATGATGCCGATGGTCTCGCCTGATTTGATGTGCAGGTCGATGTCGCTCAGCACCAGGTTGCCTTCCTCTTTGTAGGCGAAGTTCACGTGATTGAAGTCGATGGAGCCGTCCGGCACTTCCATGACGGGCTGCTCGGGGTTGGTCAGAGTGGGTTCCTCATTGAGGACCTCACAAATACGCCGGGCCGCAGCCATAGACATGGTTATCATAACAAAAACCATGGACAGCATCATCAGGCTCATCAGGATGTTCATACAGTAGGTCAGCAGACTCATCAGCTCGCCGGTGGTCAGGTTGCCCACCACGATCATCCTCGCGCCGATCCAGCTCAGCAGCAGGATGCAGGTGTAGACGGTGGCCATCATCAGTGGGGTGTTCCACGCCACGATGCCCTCTGCTTTGATGAACATCTTGTAGAGGTTCTGGCTGGCCTTGGTAAATTTGGTGGTCTCATAGTCCTCTCGGACATAGGCTTTGACCACCCGAATGGCGGAGACATTCTCCTGCACGGAGGCGTTCAGGTCATCGTACTTTTTAAAGACTTCGCTGAAGTACTTCATAGCGCGGCTGGAGATGAAAAACAGCAGCGCACCCAGAATGATGACCGCCACCAGGTAGATGCTGGCCAGCCTCGCGTTGATGAAGAATGCCATGGCCATGGCGCAGATCAGCGACGCCGGGGCGCGGGTACACATCCGCAAAATCATCTGGTAGGAGTTTTGGACGTTGGTCACGTCGGTGGTCAGCCGGGTCACCAGACCGGCAGTGGAATACTTGTCGATATTGGCGAAAGAGAAGCTCTGGATGTTAGTGAACATGGCCTCCCGCAGGTTCCGGGCCAAGCCAGCGGACGCCAGAGCGCCGTTTCTTGCGCCCATCAGGCCGGCGAACAGTCCAATCAGGGCGCAGAGAATCATCCAGCCACCCATTTGGTATACGTGGGTGATGTTCCCTGCCTCGATGCCGTCATCGACGATGGAGGCCATCAAAAGGGGAATGACGGTCTCCATGAGCACCTCCAGGAGCATAAAAAGCGGCGTCAGAATCGATGGCCGTTTATACTCTCCCAGATGTGCGCCAAGGGTTTTGAGCATAGTGGATCTACCTCCTCAGTTTTCGTTGGTTGCTTCTGTAAAAAACATTATAAAGAATCGTTCCGTCTCTGTCAATCAGATGAAACGTTATTTTCGCAGTTATCGGATATTTTCATAGACCATTTGCAGCAGGCGTTTCAGCTCACGCTGCTCCTCCCCAGTCATGCCGACTAACATCTGCCGTTCCGTCTCCTGCACCTTCTCCCGGCTCAGCCGATTTTGGTTCCGGCCCAGCTCCGTCAGGCGAACGACCTTGACCCGCCGGTCCGATTCATCGGCCAGAGCCTCCACATATCCTTTTTTCTCCAGACGGGAGACCGTCCCGGCGATGGTGGGCTGTGACACACAAAAAAAGCGCTCCAGCTCTTTCAGTGTGCAGGTCCCGTCCTCCTGCCGGTCCAGCACCCGCAAAACGTGGCTTTGGGCGACGGTCAAATCCAACTCCCGTAAGTTCTCATCCGCCCGCTTTTTCAGGGATTCTTCAATTTTTTTCAGCAGGAATCCGTTGTCAGGCAATACCTCTGCGTTATCAGTTGCAGGAACCATATACGTCACCTCGTTTCCCAGGAAATCTCCCTTTTGTTGCCGCGCAAAACCGTATGGCGGTTCATTCAGCAAGCATTATTATAGAGCGATGGCCATCGAAAGTCAATAGCGCGCTATTAAAACGAGTTGTAAACTTTTCATGTCACCGCAGGTTCGACATCGAAAGGCTCAGACAGTTTCGATTTGCTCCACCGCCGCCAGGAACTCCTCGTAGGTCATCAGCGTGTTCAGCACTGGCACGAGGGCGTTGGCGGTCAGGTGTTCCGGCAGGTCCAGCGCCCGCAGCAACGTTTTTCGCCGCTGGGCGCTGCCTGTCCCGCCGGAAAGTCCTGCCTGATACAAATCTAACTTGGTGATTTCGCGCCCGGCAGGTTGGTCGAGGGCGCTCTCCCCCAAAATCGTGGCCCCGCACCGGCGCAGAGCTTCCTCCAGCACAGCGGGAGACATCCCTTCCACCCCCAGCTTGCCCTCCTTGCCGGGGACTTTTTTGCGCTTTTCTTTGCCATACACGTCGGGGATGTAGCACTGCTTCACCTGCTCCGGGGGGAGGATGCCTTTCAGGTGGTTCCGAATGACGAACCCCGCCCCATCGCTGTCGGTCAGGACGATCAGCCCCCGGCGTGCGGCCACCCGCCGCAGCAGGTCCGCCTGGTCCTTCCGGCGAAAGATTTGAAACCCGTCCGTGGTCAAAATCAGGGTGTCCACCAGTTGGGAGAGGGTGTTTTTGTCGTAACGGCCCTCCACTACAATGGCCTCTTTCAGCTTTAACATCTTAGCCCCCGTTCGCCAGCCGGAGCAACAGCTCGGTCAGCAGCTCCTCGTTGTCCAGGCCGCTGGACTTCATAGCCAGGTCGGTTTCCGCGCAGAGAGTCACCGCCTTGCGACACCAGCCCAAATTGAACTGCCGTGCGGCGTTCATCAGCTTTCGCGCCTGCCAATCGCTGCGGATGTCCCACAGCGCCGCCAGCTCGTTCTGGCCCTTCCGATTTTCCAGCGCCAGCCGCGCCGACCAGAGCTGCCGCATCTGACGGCCCAGGACAGAGAGAATCATAATCGGTTCCGTGTGCATCAGGTACAGGTCAGAGAGGATCTCCGCCGCCCGGCGGAAGTTCCGGGCGCTGATGGCGTCGGTCATCTGGAACACCCGCGCATCCAGCACCGGGTCGGCCACCGCGTCGATGTCCGCCTTTTGGATGTTGGTGCCCGCGGCGTAGTTGGCGATTTTGTCAATTTCGCTCTGCAAGCCGGTCATCAACCCACCACAGAGGAAGGTCAGGTACTCTGCCGTCCCCATGTCTATCTCCTTGCCGTAGGCTTTGAACCGGCGGCGCACCCATGCGTTCAGGTCGCTTTGGCTTTGGGGCTGGAATTGGACTGCTGTGGCAGTCTTTTTGACCAGCTTGCCCAATCGGGTGTTGCCTCCGGCCTTGTATTCTAACTGGTCAAAGACAAAAATCAGGCAGACATATTCCGGCAGGTCGGAAAGCAGTTCTTCCAGCGCGTTCCGGCGGCTCTCGTTTTTGTAGAGGTCGAAGTCATAGACCAGAATCAGCGTCCGCTGGCTCATCATAGGGAAGGCGTCAACCGCCTCCGTCAGCTCCCGCAGGTCCAGGTCCTTTCCCTGGAAGATGTGGAGGTTGAAGCTCTCCATCCCCTGGGGAATCAGCAGCTTTTGGACCTTTTTTAAATAAGAATCCCGCAGGTAATCCTCTTCCCCGTAAAAGAGGTAGCAGGTGCCCAGGTTCCCGGCGGATAGTTCGTTTTTGAGCTGTGCAAGCCCGGCGTCCGGGCTGGTTTTCTTTGCCGCCATGTTACTCCTCCTCCCCGCTGGTTTTGGATGCGGATACGGTCACATTTCCCTGTAAGTCGGTGCGGTAAACGGTACACCCCGCCGCATTCAGCCGGTCCAGCGTCTCCTGGGTGGGGTGGCCATAGGAATTGTTCGCCCCCACGGAGATGATGGCCGTCTCCGGCTGTATGATACTCAAAAAGGTCTCGCCGGTAGAATACTTGGAGCCGTGGTGCCCAACCACCAGCACGTCCACGGCGGAGAGATTCTGTTCCTCCGCCAGCAGCAGCTCCGTCTCGCTGTCCATGTCGCCGGTGATGAGCACCTCGAAGTCCTCCGCCCAGACCAGGGCAGAAAGGCCGCTGTTGTTGTCATCGTCCTCTTGGGTCACCGGCGCGAAAATTTCGATTTCGGCGGAACCAAAGGAAATTGTCGTGTCCTCTGTTACCTTTATCAGCTCCACTTGGTATTCCTCCGCCAGCGTTTCCATCTCTGCCCAATGGCCGCTGTCGTCCTCCAGGTCGGGGACGGCGATGACCTCCACCGTCACCCGTTCCAGCAGTTGGGCCACACCGTCAATGTGGTCGCTGTCATAGTGGGTCAGCATCAGCAGTTCCAACTCGCTTTCACCCACATCGCCCAGGGCGTCCGCCAGTACATTGCCTGCGTCATCGCCACCACAGTCCACCGCCACGGCTTCCTGCTGAGAGAGGAAGAGGACGCTTTGTCCCTGGCCCACGTCCAGCACTTGAACGGTCAGCCCACCGGTAGTCAGGTTGAACCGGTTGAAGTAAATCAGAAGGGCCAGCAACGCAATGAGACCAACGCAGCACCGCACCGCCCGCTTCCGCCACTGAGGACGCAGCAACAGCAGCAGTACCACGGCATACACCGCCGCCAGCCATATGCAATAACCGGCGGTGTGGCTGGTCAGGGAACTGTAGGGCAACCGGGAGAGAACATTCACCACGCCGAAGAAGTAGGCGAACAGCGCCTTCACCGGCAGCGCCACCAGCCGGGCCAGGGGCATACTCAGGAAGGACAACCCCAGGGTCAACAGCCCGCCGCCAAAGAGCAGCGTCACTGACCACAGCACCAGCAGATTTGCCAGTGGCGCAACCAGGGAAATGGTCCCAAAGTAATAGATGCTGATGGGCAGGGTCAATACCGTGGCTCCCGCCGTGACGGAGACGCAGCCGCAGACCCATCTCTTGATACTCTTCCCAACCTTTCCCACGGGCACGGGACCGCGCTCCAGCATCCAGCGGTTCAACCGTTGGGTCACCAGGAAAATCCCCGCCACAGCGGTAAACGATAGCTGCAACCCCACGCTGTTGATGGAAAAAGGATTACAAATCAGCAACAGGAGCAGCGCCAGCCCCAGCGACCAGGGGCCATCGCTGTCCCGGCGAAAGAAAGGGCCAAGCAGCGCCAAAAGGCCCATCACCGTCGCCCGTACCACAGACGGCCCCGCCCCGGTCAGCAGGCAGAAGAACAGCAGCACGGGAACTGCCAGCAGCGATTTGAGCCGCCGGTCTCCCGGCAGCAGCAGAAAGCCGCCGATGAGCAGCGAGACGTGGAGGCCGGACACCGCCACCAGATGGCGCAGCCCGGTGCGGCTGAGCTGGTCGCCAATGGCGTCGGAAAGCTCCTCCTGCTCCCCTGTCAGGAGGGCCATTAGGACCCCTCCTCCGTCACCGGGATAAAGCGCCTTCACCCGCTCCTGCATGACCTTCGCCGCCACTCTGGGCAGGAACCGGAGAGGAATTTCATCGTTGGACATGACCGTCAGTTCCGTCACCTTGCTGCTAACGGCAAAAATGCCCCTGGAGGTGTAGTAGGTGGGCGCGTCGGCATAGGCTTTCTGCGGGGAAATGATCGTGGCTGTGACCTCCAGCGTGTCGCCGGGCTTCACCTCGTCGCAGTCCAGGTTGGTGTAAATGCGGGTGCGCACCTTCGTGCCGGAAGGCGTTTGCAGCGCCACATCCAACTGTCTGCCCCAACTGGTTTCGCCGGGGTAGTCCAACGCCACCGCCGTATAGGTCCCCGTCTGATTCCACAGCCGCTGAGCCGGACGGACACGGAAAATCCCATAGAGGCCAAACCACAGCAGCATAGCAGCCATGCCCAGGGCAAACCAGTTGTAGAGCTTCACGGTCCACGCCTTCCGCTCAAGGTAGAAGTAAAACAGTCCCACCAGCCCTAGAGGAAAGCTCAGCCACCAGGCATAGGTCTGGCTGACCACTAGGCAGGCGATCGCTGCCCCGGCCAGGAACGCCCACCGCCGCTTCACCGGCTGCGCGGCGTCCAAGACCGCAAATTCTCTCTTGTTTTCTCCATTTCTGCTCTCTCATCGTCATCTTGTGTCAACAGCATTGCCGCAGCGGATGCTGCGGCAATCTCTGCGCTGTTTTTTGATTGGAACTCAGCCCGGAGGCCAAGTCATGTCCCGTCCGGCCAGCACATGGAAGTGCAGGTGGTGGACGCTCTGCCCCGCCTGGTCGCCGCAGTTGGAGACCACACGAAAGTCAGTGATGCCCAGCTCGGCAGTCACTTTAGCGATGACCTCAAAGCAGTGGGCCACCACAGCGGAGTTTTCCTCTGTGACCGCTCCCGCAGAAGGGATGTGCTCCTTGGGGATCACCAGGAAATGGACCGGGGCCTGGGGGTCGATGTCGTAAAAGGCATAGACCTGGTCGTCCTCGTAGACCTTCTTGGAGGGAACGTCCCCGCTGACGATGGAACAAAACAGACAATCCATAGTTGTTATCCTCCTTTTTGATGAATGATTGCAACGCTTGGTTGGTTACTTTAATTTGCTGGCGACGAAATCGTCCACGGTGGCCAGCGCGTCGTCCAGCTTGAGCACGTCCTTGCCGCCGCCCATGGCGGAGTCTGGCTTGCCGCCGCCGGAACCGCCGCACACCTTGGTGACGCTCTTGATGACATCGCCCGCCTTGACGCCGGCCTTGACCGCCTCCTTGCCGCAGACGGCCAGGAAGGAGAGCTTCTCCCCGTTGACCGCCGACAGGACGGCCACCACGTTGGGCTGTTTGTCCCGGAGGAAGTCGCCCATCTTCCGCAGCTCCGGCACAGCCACGGCGCCCAGGTTGGCGGTGACCACCTTCAAACTGCCCACGTCATGGGCTGCCGCCAGGAAGGAGCGGGCTTCGCCAAGGGCTTCTTTGCTCTTGTACTGCTCGATGGACTTCTTCATGTCCCGAATTTCATCCATCTGGCCGTGGATGCGCTGGGCCAGGTCGTCGGGCTTGACCTTGAGCAGCGCCGCCGCCTCGAAGAAGTGCTGCTGCATTTCCAACTGGCCCTCTACGTTGCGCTTGCCGGTGACGGCCTCGATGCGGCGGACACCGGAGGCCACGGAGCCTTCGCTGAGGATGTGGAAGGAGCCGACTTTGGCGGTGTTGTCCAGATGGGTGCCGCCGCACAACTCCACGGAGTAGCCGCTCATGTTGACCACCCGGACCACGTCGCCGTACTTCTCGGAGAACAGGGCCATAGCGCCCATCTCTTTGGCCTCGTCAATGGGCATTTCCTTAGTCTCGATGTCCAGGCCCTCCAGGATGGAGTCGTTGACCAGCTCTTCGATTTTCACCAGCTCCTCGTGGGTGATGGCGGCGAAGTGGGTGAAGTCGAACCGCAGGTAGTCCGGCTCCACCAGAGAACCGGCCTGCTGGACGTGGTCACCCAGGACGGTTTGCAGGGCCTTTTGCATCAGGTGAGTGGCGGAGTGAGCGCGGGCGATAGCCTTACGACGCTCCATGTCCAGCGTGGCGGTCACCACGTCGTCCACGGAGAAGGAACCGTTTGTCACCTCACCGTAGTGGAGGTACTTCCCGGCCTTGGTCTTTTGGGTGTCCGTCACCACGAAAGCGGATTCGCCGCAGGAGATGACGCCGTGGTCTCCCACCTGGCCGCCCATCTCCGCGTAGAAGGGGGTCTGGTCCAACACAAGGATGCCCTTCTTCCCGGCGGAGATGGTGCCGCAGGGTTCCTCATCCTCCACGATAGCGATGATCTTGCCCTGTGCCGCCTGGTCGGTGTAGCCCAGGAAGGTGGTGGGGGTCTTGTCCACGTCGCCCAGGTCGATGCGCTCCCAGCCCAGGTCGCCCAGGGCCTTCCGGGCTTCTCTGGCGCGGACCTTCTGAGCCTCCATCTCGGCGGCGAATCCCTCCTGGTCCACGGTCATGCCCTCGTCCTGGCACATCTCAATGGTCAGGTCGATGGGGAAACCGTAGGTGTCGTAGAGCTTGAAGGCGTCCGCGCCGGAGAAGGTCTTTTCACCCTTGGCCTTGTAGTCCGCCAGCCGGTCGGCGAAAATCTTCATGCCGCCGTCGATGGTGCGGCCAAAGTTCTCCTCCTCCAGCTTGATGATACGGACGATATAGTCCCGCCGGGCCACCAGGTCGGGATAAGCGCCCTGGTTCTCGTGAATGACGGTGTCGCAGACCTCGTACAGGAAGGGATACGTCACGCCCAGCAGCCGACCATGCCGGGCGGCGCGGCGGAGCAGGCGGCGCAGCACATAGCCCCGGCCCTCGTTGCTGGGCAGCACGCCGTCAGCGATCATCATGGTGGCGGAGCGGATGTGGTCGGTGATGATGCGCAGGGACACGTCCTTCTCGTAGCTCTCGCCGTAATGCGCGCCGGTGATCTCGCTGACCTTGTTGGTGATGTTCATCACTGTGTCCACGTCGAACAGGGAGTCCACGTCCTGGCAGACCACCGCCAGCCGCTCCAGGCCCATACCGGTGTCGATGTTCTTCTGTTTCAACTCACTGTAGTGGTTGTGTCCGTCGTTGTCGAACTGGGAAAAGACGTTGTTCCACACCTCCATATACCGGTCGCAGTCGCAGCCCACGGTGCAGCCGGGCTTGCCGCAGCCGTATTTGGGGCCGCGGTCATAGTAGATTTCGGAGCAGGGTCCGCAGGGACCGGAACCGTGCTCCCAGAAGTTGTCCTCCTTGCCAAAGCGGAAGATGCGCTCGGCGGGGATGCCGATGTCCTTGTTCCAAATCTCAAACGCCTCGTCGTCCTCCAGGTAGACGGAGGGATAGAGCCGATCCGGGTCGAGGCCCACCCAGTCCGGGCTGGTCAGGAACTCCCAGGACCAGGCGATGGCCTCCTTCTTGAAGTAGTCGCCAAAGGAGAAGTTGCCCAGCATCTCAAAATAGGTGCCGTGGCGGGCGGTCTTGCCGATGTTCTCGATGTCGCCGGTGCGGATACACTTCTGGCAGGTGGTGACGCGGGTACGGGGCGGCGTCTGGTCCCCGATGAACCAGGGCTTCATGGGGGCCATTCCGGAGTTGATGAGCAACAGAGAAGCATCATTTTGGGGAATCAGGGAAAAGCTGGGCAGCCGGAGATGGCCCTTCGTCTCAAAGAAGGACAAAAACATCTCCCGCAGCTCGTTTACACCGTAGGGTTTCATAATCACATAACCTCCGCAGTCAGTTTATTGATGAGTATATGGGATTCCTCACAGGCAGGGTCAGGGCAAAGCCCGCCGCTTGCCGATGAAGAAAGGCGCTTTTTGATTGATAAACTCTGTGACGCCGTAATCCATCAGCAGCACAAGCGCCAGAATACACAGCGTCTCCAGGAAGTAAAGGGCGTTGACCGTTTCCTCCAGGACAAAGACGCCTTTCCATGCGGCCACGGCCAGGTTGACCAGGAGAAAGCTCCGCTGGGCTGCCATCAAAATCAGGGAGTTCTCCCCAAAGTAAGTGAACAGCTCCAGCTTAAAGTGCTTCTCCAGGAACTCAAAGACCAGCATGGCGCCGAAGGAGCCGGTACCCCCCCCCAGGAAAAACGCCGTGGGATTCTCCCCAATTTCCATCCCGTTGAAGTTGATGTGCGGCATGTGGAAGGACAGCCAAATGGTGAACAGCGTCAGCGCCAGCCCAAGCCCCGGCCCCACATAGCGGTAGGACGAACGGGCGCGCAGCTTTTCCAACGCGAACCAACCCAAATAGCCCACCTGTAGGAACCAGACCGCCACCAGCCCTTTGCACACCGCCAGACAGGGATAACTCAGGTACAGCGGCACACTTTCCGGCAGAGGATGCAGCACCTTTTGACCTACCACAGCCACCAGAATGGGCCAAACGAAGGTGACGCCCATCAGCAGGCGGCTTTTGCTCTTGAGGATCGCAAAAAAGACCAGTTCCCCAATGAGCAGGCTGGGCAGGAACCACAGCGTACTGATGCCCTTAAAGGTAAACACCAGAAACAGATTCGATGTGATATTATCCGACACATCTTTTCCGTGCAGCCAGGCATTTACAGCCCGGATGAGGATGGTGGCGGCGCTGAAGGTAAAATAGGGGATCATCAGGCTCCGCAGCAGCTTACAGGCATAGGCCGGGAACGTTATCCGCTCCGCTGTTCCCTTCATGGCCAGCAGGTATCCCGCCGTAATATAAAAGATGGAGATTTTGAACAACGAGGCCCAAGCGCCAACTTGCGTGTCGAACGTTTGGATATGTCCATAGGTTATCAAAAAAATCCCCAGTGCTTTGGCCATATCCAGATAATGCAGGCGCTGGGGGCGGGTCGGTGTCAGTTCCATATGCGCTCCTTTTTCCTGAAATACCGAAAAAACCGCCCCTGATTGCTCAGGGGCGGAATAAATCCACGGTACCACCCTGATGACCCGGTCCGAAGCCGAATCGCTCAGTTCA
>JAJPXR010000224.1 GCA_021205375.1 Clostridiales bacterium
TTTCTATTATAGCATATTTCGGGGGATGCGTGAGATTTAATCAGAGGTTCCCTATATAAAGAGCTGGGCTTGGGAAAAAGAAGACGCAGTAACAGTGAGGCCAGGGGAAACTCTGGCGTCCTCTATTGAAGCAGCATCCTGAAGGGTTTATTGCAAAACGCTCAAACGACCTGATATCATATCAAACCCGTTTGGCACTTTGGTTTCGCTATAACATGCCTCAGTTTGCCCGGAGTGCGTCAAAAGCGTTCGGGGCGTTTGCGCAGAGAGCAAACGCCGGAAGTGCCAGAACGTTCACACTCTGAAATTTTTCGCAAATTTTCTCCTACTTTCCCATTGCAGTCTGCTCTTTCACCTGTTATAATGATTTTTGGTTGTTTCTTGACAATTTGCATACACATGTACACATGAACCTTCCACTGTGCAGAGGGCGTTTCCCACTCGACACGGTTTCACCGGAAATGCTGCGAACCACCAATCGCCGCAAGGAGGCGGCGACTTTCCCGCTGCACAGTCCCAGATAACAAATTTGACTGATTTTTATGAGAAAAATACGTTTTAGTGTCCTGTTGGTTTTGACCCTTTTCTGCTGCGGCCTGTTGACGGCCCCCGCCCAGGCAGCGGAGTATACCCCCGCCACCTCATCCGAGCTGGTCAGCGACATGGAAGTCAACTGTGGCTCCTGTTTGCTGGTGGAGATGAACACCGACGCCGTTCTCTACGGCCAGGACAACAGCGAGCAGATCTACCCGGCCAGCGTCACCAAGATCCTCACCGCGCTGGTGGTGCTCCAGCACGTCAAGGCGGGGGACCTGGAGTTGGACACCGTCGTCACCGCCAGCAGCACCTTCAAACAGGGGCTGACCTCCCAGGCGGCGCTGGGCAACATCGCCACAGGAGAGCAATTGACGGTGCGGAGCCTGCTGTATATGCTCCTGCTGTCCTCCCACTGCGACGCGGCCAATGTGCTGGCCGAGGCGGTCAGCGGGTCCATCGAGGACTTCGCGGAGGAGATGAACGAGACCGCCGCCGCCCTGGGCTGCACCGGCTCCAACTTCGTCAACCCCAGCGGTCTGCACAATAAAAACCACTACACCACCTGCGACGACCTGTACCGCATCGCCAAGGCCGCCTACCAGTTCAAAACCTTCCGGAAGATTATCGGCACCACGTCCTACACCGTCCCTGCCACCAACGTCTCTTCCGCGCGGAAGCTGTACAACACCAACGCCCTGATCAGCGACCACTCCTATTCCAACTACCTCTACGACTACTGCGTGGGCGGCAAGACCGGCTCCACCTACCTGGCGGGATACTGCCTGCTCTCCTTCGCGGAGAAGGACGGCGAGACCCTTTGCTGCGTGATGATGGGCTGCAACTGGCTCATCAACCTGGACGGCAGCCGGGACCGGCTGCAATTCTCCGAGAGCGTCCGGCTCTACGAGTGGGGGTTTGAGAATTTCAGCCCGGTGACGCTGGTGGAGGAAGGCTCCGCCCAGGCCACCATCCCGGTGGAGGACGGCAAGGACGCGGACTCCGTGGAGCTGCTGGCCTCCGGCAGCCTGACCACCTACCTGCCCAACGACGTGGACGCCGCCGACCTGACCTATGAGACCGAGCTGCCCGACTCCATCCAGGCCCCCGTTACCGCGGGGGAGACGGTGGGGACGCTGACCGTCTCGCTAGACGGCGTCACCTACGGCACCGTGGAGCTGCTGGCCGCCGAGGAGGTGGAGCGGCTGCCCCCCATCCTGACTCACCTCCGGTCCCTCAGCGAGACCGCCGAGCCGTTCCCCACAGCCGCCGTAGCAGCGGGGAGCCTTGTGGGGCTGGTGCTGCTGTTCTTCCTGGTGCAGGCCCTCCGGCGGCGATATCACCGCTGGCAGAAGCGGAAACGTTCCCCGAATAACAAAAAGAAATAATGCCTATCCCTTTGAATCAACTCTGGTGAGAGATCCTGCATTTTCAAGTGAGTTTTTGCTGGAAAATGTTAGTATAACGCTCTCTTTTGCACCAAAATATGTGTAGGGGCGGCCAAGGGCCGCTCTCACGAGAATCGAATGGAACGGTTAAAGTTGGTACAAAGGGATAACCGGTAAAAAAATTGCATCCATTGCTCCGTGAGAGGATTTTTCCAATGAAAAAACGTTCCTTTTTCTCCCTGTTTCTGATTTTTGCCCTGGTGGTCTCTCTGCTGACCCCCACCGCCTCCGCCTCCTCGTCTGCAATACTGGACGACATGGAAATCGACGCCCAGGCCGCCCTGCTGGTGGACATGGACACCGACGTGGTGCTCTACTCCAACAACGCAGACGAGGCCATCTGCCCCGCCAGTCTGACCAAGGTGATGACCGCCCTGCTGGTCTTTGAGCACATCGAGGCGGGGGACCTGTCCCTGGACGATAAGATCACCGCCTACGACGACTGCTGGTTTGACCTGGACTCCACCTCCAGTAACCAGAACATCCAGCCCGGTGAGGTCATGACGGTGGAGGACCTGCTCTACTGTATGCTGGTGGCCTCCGCGAACGAGGCGGCCAATATCCTGGCCGAGACGGTCAGCGGCTCCACCGACAGCTTTGTGGAGGAGATGAACGCCCGCGCCAAAGCGCTGGGCTGCACCAGCACCAACTTTGTCAACACCCACGGGATGCCCGACGATGACCACTACAGCTCCTGCAGCGACCTCTACCTGATTGCCAAGGCCGCCATGGGTTACAGCACGTTCCGGGAGATCGTCTCCACCACGGAGTATTACGTGGACGCCACCAACCTCTCGGAGAGGCGGCACTTCTTCAACACCAACGGCCTGCTCTCCAACCTGCGTTACAGCGGCTATGTGTACAGCTCCTGCATCGGCATCAAGACCGGCACCACCGACGAGGGGGGCTACAACCTGCTGGCCGCGGCGGAGCAGAGCGACAAGACGCTGATCTCCGTGGTCATCGGCTGTGAACCCACCACTGCGTCGGACGGCACGGTCAATTACACCCACTTCTCCGAAAGCTCCCGGCTGCTCCAGTGGGGCTTTGACAACTTCTCCACCATCACCATCGTGGACAAGAAGGACACCTACGGCTCGGTCCCCGTCACCCTGTCCACCGATGCGGACTCGGTCAGTGTGGCCCCGGAGGAGAGCATTGAGGCGGAGCTGCCCAACGACATCACCGCCGACAGCTTCACCGTCGTCCCCACCCTACGCAGCTCGGTAGAGGCTCCGGTGGAGGCGGGCGACGTGCTGGGGACGCTGGTGCTGTACCTGGACGGCGAGGAGTACGCAGCGGTGAACCTGATCGCCGTCAACGACGTGGAAGCCTCCGTGTTCCTCAAGCGCAAGGCTATGGTGATGGACCTGCTCTCCCGCTGGTATATCAAGGCGCTGCTGGTCCTTGTGGCGGTGGCGATTTTGGCGCTGATTTTGCGGCTGACCCTGTTCCGCAAGGCCCGGCGCAACCGCTATGGCAGCTATTCCGGCGGACGGCGCGGTGGGCGCAGTGGCGGCGGCTACCGGGGCAGTCGGCGGCGGAGACGGTAAAGCGAACTTGCGCCAACAGCGTTTCACAGACATTGCAACAGCCCTCCTTGTTGGAGGGCTGTTTTGCTTTGGGGCCAGATGCTTTACCTGGCTCCAACATTTATGATAAAACCAAAGCTGGAGGCAGCGGACCTCTGTCCCGCCGCCACCCCTCCCGTTCTGCTGCGGCGTAAGACACGAAAAAAGACTGAAACCTGTTACAGTTTCAGTCCTTTTCTTGGCGCAGAAGAAGGGATTTGAACCCTTGAGACGCTATCAACGCCTACACGATTTCCAATCGTGCGCCTTCGACCACTCAGCCACTTCTGCACCTGGCGATTGCTCGATTGCCGCTTTCCCAACGGCAAGAATTATTATACCAGCCAAACGGAAAAAGTCAAGCACTTTTTTTCGTTTGTCGCAAAGTTTTTTTGAGCAGTCGCCAGAAAAAACCAATGATTTACACCTGCGGCTCCAGCTCAAAGGCGAAGATGCGGGCCATCACGGGGGCGGGGAAGTCCACGGTCAGCGTCCCGGCCTTCTCGTCCCACCGGAAGGCGCAGGCCCCGGCGGGGTAGGCGCAGGAGACCTGCGCGGCCCGTCTCGCCCAGCGGGGAAGGGGCACGGTCAAGCTGCTCTCGTCCCCGCCCCGCCGCCAGAGGGCCAGGTAGCCCACCGCTTCGTCCTCCAGCGCCAGGGCAGACCAAATATCCCGGTAATCGGACAGGCCCAGGGGCCAGAAGGGGACAGCGTTTTTCAGGTGGGCGCGGATGGACTTGTACCAGGCGATACCCTGGTGGACATAGGCCAGCCGCTCCGGGGACAGCTCCGCCAGGTGGCCGCTCTGGTGGACCCGCAGCAGCAGGGCGTTCACCATATTAAAGACCGTCTCCTCCACGTCCCCGTCCCGCATGGGGTAGGACCACACCGCCGCCTGTTCCGGGGTGACGGCGGCGGGGGCGTTGGCGGCAATGGTGGCGTACATCCGGTAGTCCTCGGTGTCGCTGGTGGACTGGATGGAGTACCGGGAAAGCATGGCGTAGTCCATGCGCAGACCGCCGGAGCTGCAATTCTCAATCACCAGGCCGGGGTAACGGGCAAACACCCCCTCCAGCCAGCGGAGGTACGCCCGCTCGTGCTGCAACAGGCCGTCCCCCACGCTGTCGGCGCGGACCTCGGTGCCGATGCCCGGCTCGATGTTGTAGTCCATTTTAATGTAGCCTACGCCGTAGTCCTCCACCACCCGGCGCACCACCTCGTTCACGTGGTCGATGACCTGGGGATTGCGGAAATCCAGTTGGAAACGGCTGCGGTCATAGACCCTTTTGCCGTGGCGCAGGAAGAACCAGTCGTCCGGCACTCGCTCCGCCAGGGGACAGTGGATGCCCATGCTCTCCAGCTCCAGCCACACGCCGGGGACCATCCCCTTGCTGCGGATGTAATCGGTGAGCTGGCGCAACCCATTTGGAAAGCGCTCCCGGCTCTCCTGCCACTCGCCCACGCTGTCCCACCAGAAGCCGGGAGAGTACCACCCCGCGTCGATGACGTAGTATTCGCACCCGGCCTCCGCCGCCGCGTCGATGAGGGGCAGCTCCTTCTCGGTGGTGGGGTCCCCAAAGAGGCAGTTCATGTAGTCGTTGAAGATGACGGGCAGGTCCTCGTCGTCGGCGTTGGGGCGGCGGATCAGCCGCCGGTAGCGGGTCAGAGCGGCCATGGCCGTGTCGAAGGAGTTTTCGGTGGTCCCCACCGCCACGGGGACGGTGGTGAAGCTGTCCCCCGGCTGCAAATCAACGCTCCAGTGGGATTGCAGCTCCGTGGGGCCGCTGAGACCCAGACAGAAGTGACCGTTGTAGTCGCTCAGCTCCGCCAGCCAGGAACCGTTGTGTTCGATTTGCCAGAACAGGGCGGAATCAGCCCCGCTGTTGGCCAGATAGCCCATGGGCAGAAACTCCTTGGTGGACCAGTGACCGGTGTTCTGGACGCAGAAGGACTTGGAGGTGCGGGGCGTAGGCATGGTGGGCTGGCTGCATTGCAGCCCCAGGTCGGGGAAGGTGTACCGCTTCCAGTTCATCTCTTTCATCCAACTGTTGTGGGGGAGGAGCAGGGACATCTTCTCGTCCGCGGGGAGGGCGGATTCCTTCTCCACCCCCTGATAGAAGAAAGAAGAAACATATTCCAGTGTCTGCACCTCTGTCCCACGGTTCTCCACCCGGCTGGAGCAGCGCACCACCGGCAGGTCGCCGTAAAACTGCATCCAGGACGTCACCCGCAGTCCGGTCTCGTCGTCCTCCTGCACGAAGGTCAGCAGGCGGCCCGTCTCGTTTTCCTCGTCCCGGTGGGAGACGTACCGCAGGGCGTAGCCGGGGGCGGTGACCAGGTGCTTGTTGCCTTGGCGCTCATAGGGTCGGTTGTAGCCGGAGACCTGCACCTGCACCAGCGGCCAGCCCTGGGTCAGGTAGTCCGGTCCCCAGGGGTCCGGCTCCTTTTGGGTGATGAGGTCGGATTCCTCCAGCGGGTTGGGGGAAAAGTGGAGGAATTTCAACTGCCCCGCCGGGGTGACGCAAAATTCCAGGTGGACGCCGTTGTGGAAGATGGAAATTCGGTTCATATAGCACCTCCGCCATGTCAGGACTGGTTGTGTTCCTCAATTCTCCGCCGCAGGTCGGCCTCCGCCTGCCGCACCTCCTCCCGGAACATCCGGGCGGAGACCCGCGTGGCCCCGTGGCCCAGGATGATGACCTGCTCCAGCGCGTCGGAGGTGGCCACCCGCACCCGGTAGCGCCGACCGATTTCGTAAGTCACCTTTTCGATGTACATATCGGCGGTCTCGGCGTGTTTCGTGTAGACTACGTAGATGTTATCCAGCTTTTCCACCGAGCCGGGGTTGTGGGGCACCCGGTAGGCGTCGAACACCAGAATCAAACCGCAGCCCCGGCAGCCCTGGTAGTTGCGGAGCGTCTCGATGAGGGACTGCCGGGCGGCGGACAGGTCCTCCTTCGCCAGCGCTTTCAGCTCGTCCCAGGCAAAGATGATGTTGTACCCGTCCACCAGCAAAAATTCCTGTACAGGTTCTTTCTCCCACTGAGGAATACGTTTTTTCTCTCCGCCGCCTGTGGGACGATTCACTTCTCGTTGGGGGCGGAAGTCCCGCCGCTTCACCGGGCCGTAGGTCCGCTCAAAGATGGCCTGTAATTCCTTATCCCCTGCGGTGATGCCGCCGCCCTGTCGGGGGGCGGATGGAACCGGGTTCGGTTCTTCATCTGCTTCGTTTTCGAAGGAAACACCGCTGTCCAGGTGCAGGTGGTCCTTCACCTGGTCCCATTTGACGATGGTTCCCACCCCGTGGGAGCAGAACACCGAGTCGGGGGTGTTCTCCACGTCCGCCTCTGGGTCGTAGCCGATTTGGGCCACCACCTCGTCCTGGTTGTGACAGGGGCGGTAGCCCTGGAGGGCGCAGGAGAGCCGTCCCCGGCCTCTGGTGTAAGCGGCCACCTGGGTCTGGTAGTCCCCCATGGCAGCCACCGGCGCGCTGCCGGTGAGCACCGCTCGGTCGCCCTCCAGCTCCGGCGGGTCGAAGCTGCCCGCCATCAGTTGGATGTCTGCCATGGCCCGGCCCAGATTCTCCTGGGGCAGCTCCAGCCGGAAGGCGTACCACGGCTCCAGCAGCACCGACTTGGCCTGCATCAGCCCCTGCCGCACCGCCCGGTAGGTGGCCTGACGGAAGTCGCCGCCTTCGGTGTGCTTCTCGTGCGCTCTGCCGGTGAGCAGGGTGATTTTCATGTCGGTGATGGGAGAGCCGGTCAGCACCCCCAGGTGGGTTTTCTCCTCCAGATGGGTCAAAATCAGCCGCTGCCAGTTCCGGTCCAGCACGTCCTCGCTGCACAGGCTGTCGAACACCAGCCCGGAGCCCGGCTCTCCCGGCTCCAGCAGCAGGTGGACCTCCGCGTAGTGGCGCAGCGGCTCGAAGTGGCCCGCCCCCACCACCGGGGCCTGAATGGTCTCCTTGTAGACGATGGAGCCAGGGCCGAAGCGCACCCCCAGCCCGAAGCGGCTGGCCACCATGCTTTTCAGCACCTCCAACTGCACCTGACCCATGAGCTGAATGTGGAGGCTCCGCTGCCGGGGGTCCCAGAGGATGTGCAGTTGAGGGTCCTCTTCCTCCAGCTCTTTCAGTTTCAGGTAAGCGGCGTTGGGGTCGCAGTCCGTGGGCAGGAGGATTTGGTACGTGAGTACCGGCTCCAGCAGAGGCAGGGCGGCGTCCCTTTCCGCGCCCAAACCCTGTCCGGGCCGGGTGTGGGTCAGGCCGGTGACGGCGCAGACCGTCCCCGCCTCAGCCAGCGGGGTGGTGGTGTATTTGGCCCCGGAGTAAATGCGGATCTGGTCCACCTTCTCCGTCCAGGGGGCCTCCTCCGTCCCACCGGAGAGGGCGGTTTTCACCGGCAGGCTGCCGCCGGTGACTTTCAGGTAGGTCAGCCGGTTCCCCTGGCTGTCTCTGGCGATTTTGTAGACCTGCGCGCCAAATTCCGCCGGATAAGCAGGGGAGAGGGTGTACCGCTCCAGCCCGTCCAGCAGGGCTTCCACCCCCTCCAGCTTCAGCGCCGCGCCGAAGTAGCAGGGGTACACCTGGCGGCGGGCGATGGCTTCTGCTATCGCCTCGTCCTCCATCGCGCCGGTGTCCAAATACTGCTCCATCAGCGTCTCGTCACAGAGGGCCAGCTCCTCCCAAAGGGCTTCGCCCTCTACCGTCAAGCGGTACTTCCGCTGCGCTCCCTGCCCGCCGCCGAAGGGGACGCAGTTCTCGTCCAGGCGGCGTTTCAGGTCGGCGGTCAGCGCCTCCCGGTCGGTCCCCGCCAGGTCCATTTTGTTGACGAACAGGAAGGTGGGGACCTCATACCGTTGCAGCAGCCGCCACAGGGTCTCCGTGTGACTCTGCACCCCATCCGTGCCGCTGATGACCAAAATGGCGTAGTCCAGCACCTGGAGGGTGCGCTCCATCTCGGCGGAGAAGTCCACGTGGCCCGGCGTGTCCAGCAGCGTCACCTCTGCCTGCGGCAGCGGGAGCATGGCCTGTTTGGAGAAGATGGTGATGCCCCGCTCCCGCTCCAGGGCGAAGGTGTCCAAAAAGGCGTCCCCGTGGTCCACCCGGCCCAGCTTTTTGATGCTGCCGCTCAGGTAGAGCATGGCCTCGGAGAGAGTGGTTTTGCCTGAGTCCACGTGGGCCAGGACGCCGATTGTCAGTTTTTTCATGGTGGTTCGCTCCCGTTTTTCTGTATGTTCAGCATGACACACCCCAGCCGCTTTGTCAACTGTCATTTTCAAGGCGAAACGGAGCTTTGACACGGAGGAAGAAGGACCAGAGGAAGAAAACGGCCCTGTTTTCATCAGGTTCTATGTCAAGAGTTGGGGCAGAGAAAAATAACCCGCAAAAATAGTGAA
>JAJPXR010000230.1 GCA_021205375.1 Clostridiales bacterium
CCCTGGAAGGTCTTGAACATCAGGTTGAACTGGCGGATGTCCGTCCAGTTGTGCTTGCCGCAGGTGGGGCAGGGGATGTTGTGCTGGGCGATAAAGTCGCTCATCTCCTCCTGGGAGAAGGCGTCGATGGGTTTTTCCAGCGCGAAGTCGTTCTCGCTGCACCAGTTCTCAATGAGCTGGTCGGCCCGGAACCGCTCGTGGCACTCCTTGCAGTCCATCAGCGGGTCGGAGAAGCCTCCCAAATGGCCGGAGGCCACCCAGGTCTGGGGGTTCATGAGGATGGCGGAGTCCAGGCCCACGTTATAGGGGTTTTCTTGGACGAACTTCTTCCACCAGGCTTTTTTCACGTTGTTTTTCAGCTCCACGCCCAGGGAACCGTAGTCCCAGGTGTTGGCCAGGCCGCCGTAGATCTCGCTGCCTGCAAAAATGAAGCCCCGGCCCTTGCACAGGGCAATGATTTTTTCCATTGTTTTTTTGCTGTTTTCCATACAAACGCTTCCTTTCCGGATTTCAAAAAT
Organism: Clostridiales bacterium; assembly: GCA_021205375.1. Classification (GTDB taxonomy): domain Bacteria; phylum Bacillota; class Clostridia; order Oscillospirales; family Oscillospiraceae; genus Onthomonas. The sequence goes on from JAJPXR010000230.1 coordinate 519, forward strand.
GAAATAAACAGGCTGTGGAAATGCAAAGTGACGGGCGCTGTGGCAAGAAAAAACGCCTTGAGCATTGCTGCTCAGGGCGAACTGCTGTCCGTGGTGCCACCTGACTTCCCGGCCTAGGGCCGGACACTCTCTCCCGGTAACGGCGGGAACCGGCAGCGTCTACTGGCCTTGCGGCGTTCGGGCTGCGGCTCAGGGGCGCCTTCGCTCTGCTCCTTCGGGGGCCTTGCACCAAACCGGCCTCTCTCTGACACCTGGAACAGGGGTACTCTTCCCCGTCACTGCTGATAACGAGGGTATCGTACCATGTTTTTTTTCTCCCGTCAAGGGGATTTTTGCGGCTTTTTTGCCGTTTCTCACGGCAGCCGGAAGCACTGGCGAATGGCAGCGGTTCCCGGCCCGCGCGGGTCATGTCGCCCTGGAAAAATCCCGTCGTTTGCCGACTTAGTGACAAAAGAGTCGAAAATTTTCCGGGATAGCCGGGCGGGATGGGGACAGCGACGTTTTTTTCGCTGAAAGCGCAAAAAACCGCCGGAGGGACAACGTCCCAACGATGGCTTACGTTCGATGCTGATTATAAAATTCTGACTATTCCTTTGAATCAGCTACGCTATTTTAGTGGCTAGAGATTAGTGGATAGAAAAAGAGCGTTTCTAGCAGAAATTCCACATCTGTCGGACAGAATTGACATCAGACGACGACACTATCCCCTCTTGCCTCCCCTGAAAGGGGAGGAGGGCCGCCGCCCACGGCGGTGGCGGAGGGGTTTCTAGCATAAGGCTGAGTAAAAGGGATAACCAGTTACAAAATTTCTCTGTACAGGGCGGAGGCGTCGTCCTTGCGGACGGCCTCGGCCACCGCCAGCACCTCCACCTTGACGGTGCGCTGGCCGAACTGGATTTCCAGCACATCGCCGGTTTTTACGTCATAAGAGGCTTTCACTGGCCGCCCGTTGACGCTGACCCGGCCCGCGTCACAGGCTTCGTTGGCCACGGTGCGCCGCTTGATGAGGCGGGACACCTTTAAATACTTGTCGAGTCTCATTCTATTTCACCAAATCTTTCAGGTTTTTTGCGGGTTTGAACTGCACGGCTTTTGTGGGCGGCACCTGGATGGGTTCGCCGGTTTTCATGTCCCGGCCCACGCGGGCGGCCCGCTGCTTGACCTCGAAGGAGCCGAAGCCCACCAACTGCACCCGCTCCCCCTCGAACAGGGCATCGCTGACGATGAGGAGCAGCTTGTTCACCGTCTCCTCCGCCTCTTTTTTGGTGAGACCGGTCTCCAGCGCCAGCCGTGCGCAAAGCTCCGTTTTATTCATGGGGTTCCTCCTTCGCCTTGCGGTAGAGGGCCAGTTGTTCGTCCAGAGAGAGGTCGGCCAAATCGCCCTCCGCGGCGGCCTCCACCCGGGCGAACCGCCGGATGAACTTCTCGCAAGTGGCGTTCAGCGCGTCCTCCGGGTCCACCCCGGACCAGCGGGCCAGGTTCACCGCCGCGAACAGCAGGTCGCCGATTTCCTCCGCGATGTGGGCCTGGTCGCCCTCGGCCAGGGCTTCTTCCACCTCGGCGTGTTCCTCCCGCAGCTTGTCCACTGCGCCGGAGATGTCCGACCAGTCGAAATGGGCTTTGGCGGCCTTGCTCTGGAGCTTCTCCGCCCGCCATAGGGCGGGCAGCGTCCGGGCCACGGCGTTGAGGGTGTCGGTGTAGCTGGACTGGTGCTTTTCCTCCCGTTTCAGCTCCTCCCAGTTGACCAGCACCTCCTCGGTGCCCTCCACCTGCCGGGCGGCAAAGACGTGGGGGTGGCGGAAAATCAGCTTTTTGCAGGCCCGGTCCGCCACGTCGTCGATGTCGAAGTGGCCGGCGTCCTCCTCGATGCTGGCGTGGAACAGCACCTGCATCAGCACGTCGCCCAGTTCCTCCTCCATCAGGTCCAGGTCCTCCCGGTCGATGCCCTCGGCCAGCTCGTAGGCTTCCTCCAGCAGGTTCCGGCGGATGGAGTGATGCGTCTGCTCCCCGTCCCAGGGACAGCCGCCGGGGTGCCGGAGGATGGCGATGATCTCCCGGAAGTCGTTTAAGTCGTAGTGTTCTTTTTGTTCGTAGTCTACCATAATCGTCCTCTTATTTCTGCAAGTCGTCCAGTTCTTTTTTCCACAAATCGGCTACCGCGTCGCTGGGCATCCGCCAGTCCCCTCTGGGGCTGAGGGTGACGCTGCCCACCTTCGGTCCGTCGGGGATGCAGGAGCGCTTGAACTGCTGCATAAAGAAGCGGTGGTAAAAGTTCTTCTCCCACTTCAAAATGGTCTCGTCGCTGTAGGCCCCCTGGAAGGCGTACCGGGCCAGCCGGTAAACCTTTTTCGGTGGGAAGCCGAAGCGGATACCGTAATAGAGGAAGAAGTCGTGCAGCTCGTAGGGACCCACCAGGTCCTCGGTCTTTTGGGCGATCTGGCCGTTTTCCTCCGGGGGCAGCAGCTCCGGGGACACCGGTGTATCGAGAATGTCGTCCAACACAGCGGAGAGGGCGGGATTCTCCTGCCGGTTCACGTCGCTGACGTACCGGGTCAGGTGGCGAACCAGCGTCTTGGGGATGGAGCAGTTGACGGCGTACATGCTCATGTGGTCGCCGTTGTAGGTGGACCAGCCCAGCGCCATTTCCGACAGGTCGCCGGTGCCGATGACCAGCCCGCCGGTCTTGTTGGCGATGTCCATCAGCACCTGGGTGCGCTCTCTGGCCTGGCAGTTCTCGTAGGTGACGGAGCGGTCCGCCGGGTCGTGGCCGATGTCGGCAAAGTGCCGCATAACGCTCTCGCCGATGTCCACCCGCCGGAAGGTGGTCCCCAGGCAATGGGCCAGGGTGGTGGCGTTGTCCCGGGTGCGGTCGGTGGTGCCGAAGCAGGGCATGGTGACGCAGATGATGTCCGTGGCCGGGCGGCCCAGCAGCTTCATGGCGTTGTCGGTGATGAGCAGCGCCAGGGTGGAGTCCAGCCCGCCGGAGAGACCGATGACCGCCGTTTTCGCGTGGGTGTGCTCCAGTCGCTTGCGCAGGCCCAGGGAAACCAGGGTGAAAATCTCTTGGCACCGGGCGGCCCGGTCCCCCAGGTCGGCGGGGACGAAGGGGTTGGGGGCCACGTACCGGGTCAGCTTTGTCTCCCGCAGGGGCAGGGAGAAACGGAACTCATCGGTGCAGTTCTCGGAGTCCACCGGGTAGGTGGACATCCTCTGCCGCTCGAAGGCCAGCTTGTGTACGTCAATTTCCGAAATGGTCAGCCCCGTCTCGAACCGACGCTCTGCCAGCAGGGAGCCGTTTTCCGCCACCAGATCGTGGCCGCCGTAGACCAGGTCAGTGGAGCTTTCACCCTCGCCGGCCCCGGCGTAGACATAGCCGCAGACCAGCCGCCCGGACTGTCCAGTGACGAGGTTCCGACGGTAGGCGTCCTTGCAGACGATCTCGTCCGAGGCGGAGAGGTTCAGAATGATGGTGGCCCCCGCCGCTGCCAGGTCGTTGGAGGGAGGGGTAGGCACCCACAGGTCCTCACACAGCTCGATGCCGATGCACAGCTCCGGCAGCTCCTCGCAGCGGAAAATCATCCCAGTTCCCATCTGCACCTCCTGGCCGCAGAGGGAGACAACGCCAGAGTAGTCCCGCCCGGAGGTGAACCACCGGGCCTCGTAAAACTCGGTATAGTTGGGGATGTGGGTCTTGGGGACGATGCCCAGAAGCTCTCCGTTGCAAATGGCTGCGGCGCAGCTATAGAGCTTGTTGTTCCGGCGGAGCGGCAGGCTCACCGCCACGAACATCTCCAGCCCACGGCTGGCCTCCACCACCTGGGCCAGGGCGTTTTCCGCTCCTTTTAATAAGGTGGGCTGCAAAAACAAGTCGGCGCAGGTGTAGCCGGTCAGCCCCAGCTCCGGGAAAGCCAGCACCTGCACCCCCTGGGCGGCGGCCTCCCGCATCAGGGCGATGGTCTGGGCGGCGTTGTGGGCGCAGTCCGCCACCCGGATGGAGGGCGTCGCCGCGGCGACCTTGATAAATCCGTCACGCATGATGTTTTCCTCATTCCCTTTTATCTGTAGTTTGCGCCAGGCGCTCGACAGCTTCCTGACGGCTGTATTCCTTTAGCAGTTTACCCCAAACCGGCGCAAAAGGCAAGACACGGCGAAAAATTCCGTGCACGTTTTCCCACGCCCCCGCATAGACTAGCGAAGCGGATGAAAAAGGAGGCTCAACTATGTGTGGTATTGCGGGCTTTTGCAACTGGAACCGGGACAACACCGCCCCCTGCTGGCGGGAGGCGGCGGAGCGAATGGGGGATGCGCTGGCCCACCGGGGGCCGGACGATGAGGGGCTGTTTCTGTCTCCCGCCTGCGCGCTGGCCCACCGGCGGTTGGCGGTCATCGACCCGGAACACGGCCAACAGCCCATGACCGGCGGCCACTGCACTCTGGTTTACAACGGGGAGCTGTACAACACCCCGGCTTTGCGGCTGGAGCTGGAGCGGCGGGGCCATGTGTTCCGCACCAACACCGACACGGAGGTGGTGCTGGAGGGGTACTTGGAATACGGTGCGGCGGTCAGCAGTCATTTGGAGGGCATTTACGCCTTCGCTATCTGGGACCAGCGGAAGGAGCAGCTCTTCTGTTGCCGTGACCGCTTTGGGGTGAAGCCCTTTTTCTACGCCGTTCAGGGGGATACCTTCCTCTTTGGCTCGGAGCCGAAAGCATTGTTCGCCTACGGACTGGAGCCGCAGGCAGATGAGGACACCTGGCGGGAGATTTTGGGCATTTGCCCCGCCCGGACGCCGGGCAGCGGCGTGTTTGCCGGGGTGTCAGAGCTGCGCCCCGCCCATCAGATGGTAGTGACAGGGGAGGGGCTGACGGTTTCCCGCTACTGGAACGTGGAGAGTCGGGCACATACGGAAACTTATGACGAGACGGTGGAACATCTGCGGGAATTGCTGACCTCTGCCGTCCGGCGGCAGTTGGTCAGCGATGTGCCCCTTTGTACCCTGCTCTCCGGCGGGCTGGATTCGTCTTTTCTGACCGCTGTGGCGGCGAAGGACTGCCGGGAGCGGGGCCTCCCGGCGCTGGAGACCTACTCCTTCGACTACACAGACAACCAAAAGTATTTTCACGCCAGTGCCTTCCAGCCGGACGCCGATTGGCCCTGGGTGGAGCGGATGCGGGAGCACTGCGGCACCCGCCACACCGTCTTGGTTTGCACCCAGGAGACGCTGGTGGAGCTGCTGGAGGACGCGATGATTGCCAAGGACTTCCCCGGCATGGCGGACTGCGACTCCTCTCTGCTGTATTTTTGCCGGGAAATGCGGAAAAAACACACCGTCGCCCTGTCAGGGGAGTGTTCTGACGAGATTTTCGGCGGCTATCCCTGGTTCCACAGGCCGGATATGCTGGCGGCGGACACTTTCCCCTGGTGTATGGATTTGTCCGCCCGCACTTGCGTCCTCCGCCCAGGGCTGGCAGAACGGCTGGACTTGGAGGAGGCAGTCCGCGCCCGCTACCGGGCCAGTCTGGAGGAGACGCCCCGGCTGGAAGGGGAGAACCCGGAGGAGGCCCGCCGCCGGGAGATCGCCTGGCTGAATCTGAACTGGTTCATGACCAACCTGCTGGACCGGAAGGACCGGATGAGCATGGCAACGGGGCTGGAGATCCGCGTTCCCTTTCTGGATGGCTGGAGTTCCCGCCGCAGGGCGTGCAAACTGCTGCGCGAAGGAGCAATTGCCGCGCTTGGATCGGATTGTCACAACATGAAAAATCGAAAGCCGAACCTGAGAGAAGCGTTGCCGGTGATCCAGAAAAAAGTTGGGCAGGAAGCTGTCTACAGGATAGCAGAAAAGGCGGACGGATTGCTCGTTGGTAAGCGGAGTTATGTAGAAATATAGCCTTCGGCTCTCTGAATTGAGAAAGAGAATAGAGAGAAAAGTAGAGAGGTACAGGCATGTACGAAAACAATATTTATCGGTGGTATAAACACTGGGATTTTACGCTGCTGGACATTATTTGCATGGAAATCGCGTTCCGGTTGGCCGCGATGATCCCAATTGGCGACCCGATGGGCGGTCAACTGTACAGACATATTGCAATCGTCCTCATCGTGTTGAACATCTGCGTCGTGTTTTTCTGTGAAAGCTATAAGGGAATCTTAAAAAGAGGCTATCTCATTGAAACGAAGAAATGCCTGCTCCATGTGGTGTACATTGTCGGCGTGTTGCTGATTTATCTCTATATGATCAAGGAAACGGGGAACTATTCCCGCCTTGTCTATTTGCTCTTTGCTGTTTTCTACTTTGTGTTGACGTATGTGTGCCGATGCGTTTGGAAAAGGCACCTCCAGGCCAGAGGAAAGGCGAACAAGGGGAACCATTCGCTGGTGATTATTGTGGATCAGGATAGTGCTGAGGCGGTAGTCACAAATATCCGCCAATGCAATTTTGGCGAGTTTCAAATCAACGGAGTGGCCATCCTGGATGCGGATATGGTCGGACAGGAAATTTCAGGTATTCCAGTGGTCGCCAACGGTGACAGTGTGCTGAAATATCTGAAAGAGACTTGGGTCGATGAGGTGTTTATCCATATACCCAACGATATGCAGGTTTCCCAGGCGCTTTTTGACGGGTGCGCGGAAATGGGCATTACGATCCACCTGCGGCTGGCGGACATCGTTCCCCAAGGCATGAATCAGACAATTGAAAAAATCGGGAATTACACAGTGCTCACGAAATCGGTCAGAATGGTGACGCTGCGGCAAAAGGTGCTCAAGCGCCTGATGGACATCGCGGGAAGCCTTGTGGGACTGGCGATCACGGGCATCGCGTTCCTCTTTGTGGCTCCTGCCATTTATATCAGTTCCCCCGGTCCGATTTTCTTTTCTCAGACACGGATCGGCCAAAACGGAAAGCGGTTCAAGTTATATAAATTCCGCTCTATGTACATGGACGCAGAGGAGCGCAAGAAGGAACTTCTGTCCGAAAACGAGGTCGCAGATGGCATGATGTTCAAAATCGACGATGATCCGCGGATCATCAAAGGTGTTGGACATTTTATTCGCAGGACCTCCATTGATGAGCTGCCTCAGTTTTGGAACGTGCTGAAGGGTGATATGAGCCTGGTCGGCACCCGCCCCCCAACGGAGGATGAATGGGAAAAGTATGAGCTGCATCATCGGAAGCGCCTGGCGATCAAGCCGGGCATCACCGGTATGTGGCAGGTCAGTGGCAGAACGAAAATCAAGGACTTTGAGCAGGTGGTCGCGCTGGACACGAAATACATATTGGACTGGTCGCTGGGGCTGGATGTGAAGATCCTGTTTAAGACCGTTCAGGTCGTGGCGAAGCGGGAAGGCGCGGCGTGAACCAACTGCGTTGCCGAGATACAAGGGTGAGAAGCCGAAACCTGTGCCGTCGTTCAGGCGCAGGAGGTCGTGCTTCTGGATGTGGATACTTCACCGCTTCAGAAACAGGTGCGTAGCAATGATTAGTGGCGTTTTGGGTATTTCTACCGCGTCAAAAAATTCATGTTTTGCGCTGCTCATAGGGACTTTGAAGATATGGAACTGGTGGCTGCCTGAGAGGCGGTATTGGTGATGGAGATATAATAGGGACAACCACGAAGAAGCCTTTATTTACAAGGATTTCTGGCTTGGCTTAGTCTCCTTGGAATATAATTTTAATTTTTATGCAGAGATTGAGCAAGTCGAAAATCTGAGTAGATGAAGCTGTTGGCTTCTGGATGCTCTGTTTTGACCCAATCGAACGAGCGTAAAAATTGAAGAAGGAGGTTGAGACAAGCCTGCAGCGGAATGGCGGAGGTCGTTCTACTACAGGCTTATTGTCGTGTAACCGATACTGGGGGGTGAGGGCAATTTTGATATGTACATATTTTGCTCGGAGAAGGATATGGAACTGTTCACTATCGTAGAAATTGAGAGGAGTTATGTTATAAGATGAAAACTGAAAAGGATGCTCCCCTTAAGATAGCAATGTTGGGGCATAAGACGGTTCCTGCGATGGATAGCTCCAGAGGAGGCATAGAAGTCGTCGTTGAGGAGCTGGCACCACGACTGGTTGAAATGGGATGTGAAGTGACCTGTTATAACCGAACAGGTTGCGATAATGGAGGGGTGTCAGAATATAAGGGAGTTAGGCTGAAACCGGTGTTCACACTACATCGGAAAGGGCTTGCAGCGATGTCGTCATCGCTATGGGCGACAATCAAAGCTACCTTCGGCGGATATGATGTGATCCATTATCACGCAGAAGGACCCTGCTTTTGGATGTGGTTCCCACGGCTACTTGGAAGAAGATGTGTGGCTACAATTCATGGTGTCATGGGTATTTCTAGCACATCAAAAAA
>JAJPXR010000216.1 GCA_021205375.1 Clostridiales bacterium
ATGGTGGAGGGGTTTCTCGCCGGAAATGCTGGTAAGGCTGATTCAAAGGGATATCAAAAAAACTTTTTTTTCCAGCCGCCGCTTCCGGCCCCGCCGCAGCGGGGCCGGGCTAGCTGCTGCTGAAAGCAGCATCTTTATCTTTATCTTTATCATTTTCTTTCTCTCTATCATTATCACTATCATTCTCATTATCGGCTTTTTTGGGTTTTCGCCGGTTGCAATGGCTTACGCCGGGTTCCCGAAAAACCCAATGGGTTTCGTTGGGTTTCCGCTGGTTTTCCCCCGCAACAAAGTACGCCCCCAGGCAAATCGCCTGGGGGCGCTTTTTCGCGTCACTGGAGGAAGAACGCGGATATTGGTTGGGTTGACGTCACCGTCATGGCTGCTTCAAAGGTACAACCGCAAAAGTTCGCACTTTCTGACTAACAGCTAAGAGCTAACGGCTAACAGCTCATTTCCCCGCTTTCGCTGCCTGAACCGGGAAATCCCGCTCCCACAGCTCATCCGCGGTCCCGGCCCAGTTCTCAGCATAGGGGGTGGTCCGGTCGCAGAGGTCGTCCACGTTCTCCGGGCTTTCGTACTCGGTACTGTGAGCGCCGCTCTCGTGGACCATCATCCGCAGCTTCTCCGGGTTCTCCAGCATGGGGCAGGGCCGCAGCAGGTTCTTGTTGAAGGGCTGGTTGTCGTGGTAGGCCATGAACAGGGGGTTCTTCAGCGCCTGGAGCAGGGAGACCTCATGGATGTTGGAGTCGGAATAGTGGACGAAGGCGCAAGGCTCTACGTCGCCCTTGGCGTTGATGTGCAGGTACATCCGGCCACCGGCGATGCAGCCGCCCACGTGGGGGCCGTCGTTCTGGAAGTCGATGGTGAACAGGGCCTTGCTCTGGCGGTAGTCGATGAGCCGCTGGCGGACCACAGAGCGCTGCTCCGGATCAGGCAGCAGGGCGGGGACGGCTCCGGCACCCACCGGCATATAGTGGAAGAACCAGGCGAACAGCGCGCCGCTGTCGATGACGTAGTCGATGAACTTCTCGCTGGTGACCACGTCGTAGTTGGCGCTGGTGTAGCAGATGGAGATGCCAAAGGGCAGCCCGTGGGATTTCAGCAGATCCATGGCCTGGTGGACCTTCTGATAGACCCCCTGGCCCCGGCGGGCGTCGTTGGCCTCCTCGAAGCCCTCCAGACTGATGGCGGGCAGGAAGTTTTTCACCCGCAGCATCTCCTGGCAGAACTCCTCGTCGATAAGGGTGCCGTTGGTGAAGGACAGGAACTCACAGTCCGGGTGCATCTCACACAGCTTGATGATGTCCTTCTTCCGCACCAGCGGCTCGCCGCCGGTGAACAGGTACATATAGGTGCCCAGCTCCTTGCCCTGGCTGACGATGGAATCCAGGTCCTCCAGGGTCAGGTTCAGCCGGTTGCCGTACTCCGCCGCCCAGCAGCCGGTGCAGTGGAGGTTGCACGCAGAGGTGGGGTCCACCAGCATGGCCCAGGGCACGTTGCAGCCTTCCCGCTGGGCGGTCTCCTGCTGGGTGACGGAGCCGCTGAGGGTGGCGTTGATGAGGAAGTTCTCAAAGGCCGTCTGCCGCACGCCGGGGTCCAGTTGGTAGAGCCGCAGCATCAGTTGATACCAGTTGCCCTTCTCGTCAATGGCCTTGCGGACGGCGTCCCTGGCCTCCTTATAGTAGTCGTCCGGGGAAAGCCGGTCGATCAGCGCCATCAGCTTGGGGATGTTTTCCTCCGGATTGCCCTCCAGATAGTTCAGCGCCTGTTTGAGGACGAAGGTCTGCATGGCCTCCTTGAATGACTTTTTCTTGCCCATTTATTTGTACTCCTTTTCCGGCAGTGCCGTATCTATTTTGTGTTTCGATTATAACGAAAACAGGGAAAAAAGGCACGGTACAGCCGGGGGAAATAGTCGAAAAAGGGGACATTTGTCCCAAAACGCCGCGTTTTGGGACAAAAAAGGAAGATTGTCCCCTTTGGACGAAAAACGCGGCAATTTGTTTCCTTCGCAGGACGAAAGAGAGGCTTTTACCGTTCAAAGCCTTGCAAAAAACACGGAATAAGAATATAGTAGTAATATACAGCATTTTTACAGTAGGGATACAAACGGAGTTCCAGGGAAACCCCTCCGTCGCGGCTTACGCCGCGCCACCTCCCCTTTCAGGGGAGGCAAGAGGGGTGGTCAGTTGCGGAATGATAGCTCTCCGAGGAAAGATGGTATAACATTGAACAAAACTTTTCCTTGCAAATCCCTAATAAAGAAGATAAAAAGAGGCTAATTCGCCATTTTGCAAAAAAACTTGTGTTCTCTTGGGGAAAACGCAGAGCAGCCGACAAGCACTATCTCCCTCGCCTCCCCTGAAAGGGGAGGTGGCGCGGCGTAAGCCGCGACGGAGGGGTTTCACCACTTCACAGACATATAAAAACGGAGGGCCACCTATGGAATACTTTTGGTACATCATCGCAGCGTTGGGCGCGGGAGTTGGAACGGGACTGGCGGGCCTGTCGGCGGCCACGGTGATGGTGCCGATTTTGATCGTCCTCTGCCCCTCCTTCGGTGGGGAGTACGGGGCGTATCAGGCCACGGCCAGCGCCCTGGCTTCGGACATCCTCGGCTCCGCCGTCACCTCCTCGGTCTACGCCCGGAACAAGAACATCGACCTGAAACACGGCTGGGTCATGCTGGTCTGCATCATCTCCCTGAGCGCCGTGGGCAGCTACGCCGCCTATCTGGTGGGCAACGTGGTGTTGGGGGGCTTCACGCTGGTGCTGACCTTTGGCATCGGCATCCGTTTCCTCGTCAAGCCGGACACCTCCAAGCCGGGGGCGGACACCTCCAGCGTCCGGCTGGGCGTGAAGGAAGTGGCCATCTCCCTGTTCTTCGGCCTGACCATCGGCTTCGGCACCGGCTTTGTGGGCACCGGTGGCGGTATGATGATGCTGGTGGTGTTCACCGCCTTCCTAGGCTACGACCTGAAAAGCGCCGTGGGCACCAGTACGTTTATCATGACCTTCACCGCCCTCATCGGCTTTATCAGCCATTCGGTCATTCACCCGGCCATCATCCTGGAGCGGTGGAACGTGCTGTTGGTGTGCATCGTGGTGGCGACGCTGGCGAGCCAGTTCTCCGCCCAGTTCGCCAACCGGGTGGACAGCAAGACGGTGGGCCTGACCACAGGCGTGATTTTGACCATCCTGGGCGGCTCCATGATTTATTTGAACTACTTCCGGGACGTGGCGCTGCCGCCCCTGGCGGCGGAGCTGCTGCGCACTTTGGTGGTGCTGGTGGTCTTTCTGGCGGTGGCGGTGGGACTTGCGTTGCTGTGCTTCTGGCGGTTCCATGTGGACGGCGAGGCCCGGCGGAAGGTGCTGCACACCATCGCCTTCCTCATCCTGCTGGTGGTGGTGCTGGCCTCGACCCACTGGTACGTCCCCGCGCTGGTGTGTCTGCTGTTCGCGGCGGCAGTTTACCCGGTGCTGCGGCTGTTTGAGGGCCGTCCCGCCTACACCAGCCTGTTCCAGGAGCGCTCCGGCGGCGAGGTGCGGAAAAGTCTGGTGCTGCTCTTCGGCTCCACGGCGGCGCTCATCGCCTTGTACTGGGGGGCGCTGGATTCCGAAAAAACGGTGGTGGCGGCGATTTTGGCCTGGGGCCTTGGGGACATGACCGCCGCTCTGGTGGGCAAGCGCTGCGGGCGGCACAAGCTCCGCCTGCCCTTGGCGGACCCCAACAAGTCAAGGGAGGGCAGCGGCGCCATGTACGGCGTGGCGTTTGTGGCGGCGTTCCTCGTCCTGCTGCTGTGGGGGACCGACGGCACCAAGGCCCTGACCGCCGCCCTGCTGGGCGCGGCAGCCGCCACCTGCACCGAGGCCGTCACCCGGAACGGCTACGACACCGTCACCACGCCCTGGGCCGCGGCGGTGGTGATTTGGGCGGCGTGTTTGTGAGAATTTGCAATTAGCAATTAGCAATGTGCAATGGCCGGGGTTGCAGCCGTGGTGGGAGAAATTTGCGCAACGCTGGGCAAAATCGCTGGCGAATCAATAAGCACTATCCCCCCTTGCCTCCCCTGAAAGGGGAGGTGGCACGGCGTAAGCCGTGACGGAGGGGTTTTTGCTCTCTTGCCACTTTGTTTATCGTTCAACAACAGAGCAGTTCGTTTTGGTTCATGAGTATATTTACTTTGCCAGGAGGAAGTTTTTTCCGTGGTAAACCCCTCCGCCACCGCCAGAGGCGGCGGCCCTCCTCCGCCGTCAAGCGGCACTTCCGGGGCTTTGCCCCTCCCTGCCCTTTCAGGGGAGGCAAGAGAGGTGGTCAATTACAGAACGGTAGTGCTCATGGGAAGCTGTACTGAAAACACAAACGAATATTTTCCGTTCCCGTCCTCTCCCACTGGAAAATCCCCCGCGCCTGTGGTATCATAACACCATAGCATGACAACTCGATTCAACAGGAGGAACTCCCATGACCATCACCGCTTCTCCCTTCGGCGTCACCGCCTCCGGCGCGGCCGTCACCTGCTACACCATGACCAACGACAACGGCATGACCGTCAAGGTGCTGGACCGGGGCTGCATCGTCCAGTCCATCGTCGTGCCGGACAAAAACGGCAAACCCGTGGACGTGGCCCTGGGCTACGACACCGTGGCCGCCTACGAAGCCGGGACCTGCTTCTACGGGGCCTTTGTGGGCCGCTTCGCCAACCGCATCGGCGGCAGCCGCTTCGTCCTGAACGGCGAACCCGTCCAACTGACCCCCAACGAAGGCCCCAACCACCTCCACGGCGTCTACTGCGGCAGCTTTTTCTATGCCCAGCCCCAGGGCAACTCCCTTGTGCTGCGCCGCACCAGCCCCGCTGGGGAGGAGGGCTATCCCGGCAAGCTGGAGCTGACCGTCACCTACACTCTGACCGACGACAACGCCCTCATCATGGACTATCAGGCCACCGCCGACGCAGACACCGTGGTCAACCTGACCAACCACACCTACTTCAACCTCTCCGGCCACGACAGCGGCAGCGCCCAGGAGCAGGTGCTGCAAATCAGCGCCTCCAAAGTCACCGCCGTAGGGGAGGGGAGCATCCCCACCGGGGAACACTTCGACGTGACCGGCACCCCCTTCGACTTCCGTGTCCCCAAGCCCATTGGCCGGGACCTGGACCTGTCCGACCCCCAACTGGCCCTGACCGACGGCTATGACCACAACTTCGTGTTGGACACCGCCGACATGAGCCAGCCCTTCGCCGTGGCCTACAGCCCTGCCACCGGCATCGCCATGGACTGCTACACCACCCAGCCCGGCGTGCAGTTCTACAACGCCAACTTCGTCCAGGACGACCCCTCCATGGGTCAGGGCAAGGGCGGCGCGGCCTACGCCCAGCGGAGCGCCTTCTGTCTGGAGACCCAGCACTTCCCGGATTCTCCCAACCAGCCCGGCTTCCCCTCCACCGCGGTCAAGGCCGGGGAGACCTATCACCAGACCACGAAATATCAGTTCTCCGTCCGCTGATTCACGGAAAAACGACAACAGGGTGTAATCTTCGTCTTTGAGATTACACCCTGTTGTTTTGCGCTTCGGACGATTTCCATCCAACCGCCGCTCAATAGACCGCCTTTCGCCGGGGACCGCCCAAACACACGGCCCCCGGCCCGTCCCCGTCACAGAATAATGCAGATCAGCCCGCCGCTGCCCTCGTTGATGATGCGCTCCAGCGTCTCCCGCAGCTTTTTGCGGGCGTCCTCCGGCATACGGGTCAGCTTGCCCTGCAAGTCCTCGTTGACCAGCTCGTGGAAGGACTTGCCGAAGATGTTGGACTCCCAAATCTTCCTCGTGTCCCCCTCGAACTCCTGGAGCAAATAATTTATCATCTCCTCCGACTGCTTCTCGCTGCCCACGATGGGGGAGATCACCGTCTCGATGTCCGCCCGGAGCATGTGGATGGAGGGGGCGCTGGCCCGGAGGCGCACCCCGTAGCGGCCCCCCTGTTTGACGATCTCCGGCTCCTCCAGCGTCAGCTCGTCGATGGAGGGGATGACGATGCCGTAGCCCTCCTCCCGCACGTCGGTCAGGGCCTGAGCCACCTTGTCGTATTCCCCCTTGACGTGGGCCAGAGAGGTCAGCAGCGCCAGCAGGTCGCCGTCGTCCTTCACCTGGAAGCCCGACTGCTCGCTGAGGGTGGCGTAGAACAAACTCCGTGGAATCTCCAGCGTGGCCTGGACTACGCCGGTGCCCAAACTGATGGCGGTCAGCTCCGCCCGGCTGATGGAAGCGCACTGGCCCATGGCGGCGGTCACGTCTCTGGCCTCCCGGATGCGGTGGAGCTGCCCGGCGGTCTCCCGGATGACGGCGTACAGCTCCTCCTTGATGGGGTGGCCGTAGGGCAGCGCGTCCACCCAGCTTGGCAGGTACAGGTCCATCTCCTTCAGGGGGAACTCGTACAGCACCGCCCGGATGATGCCGCTGACGTCCTCCTCGTCCAGGGTCAGGCAGTTCACCGGCAAACAGGTGACGCCGTACCGGGCGGCGATGTCCCGGCCCAGGGCCACCGTCTGGGGGTCCGCGGGGTCGTCGGCGTTGAGCAGCACCAGGAAGGGCTTGCCCAGGGCCTGCAATTCCCGGATGACCCGCTCCTCCGGCTCCTGGTAGTCCTCCCGTGGGATACCCGCCACGGTGCCGTCGGTGGTCACAACGATACCGATGGTGGAGTGCTCCGCGATGACCTTCCGGGTGCCCACCTCCGCCGCCTCGGTCATGGGAATTTCGTGGTCGAACCAGGGGGTGGTGACCATCCGGGGCGCGTCGTCCTCGGTCTGGCCCACCGCCCCGTTCACCAGATACCCCACGCTGTCGATGAGCCGGACGGAGAAGCTTGCGCCGCCTTCCAGCTCCACCTGCACCGCCTCCTCCGGCACGAACTTGGGTTCGGCGGTCATGATGGTCCTGCCGGAGCCGCTCTGGGGCAGTTCGTCCCTGGCCCGCTCCCGGCGGTAGACGTTGTCGATGTTGGGGATGACCAGCGTCTCCATAAACCGCTTGATGAAGGTGGATTTGCCGGTGCGGACCGGCCCCACCACCCCAATGTAGATGTCCCCGTTTGTCCGCTGGGCGATGTCCTCGTAAAGTTGCCTCTCCACTGCCGTTCCTCCTCTCACCGCTTCCGGGGGATGAGCAGCATTTGCCCCGGCGCAGCCGGTCCCCCCTCCAGGCCGTTGGCCTGTTCGATCTCCGCCTGGGTGGTCAGGTACGTTTTGGCGATCTCCCACAGGGTCTCCCCTTGGGCCATCTGCCGCAGGACGATGGAGGGCTGACCCTCCTGGTCCAGGGGCTGGTCGGTGTTCAGGGCGAAGGCGGCCAGGCCGAACACCCGGCTCTGCCGCAGCAGGAGCAGTTGGAAGTCCACCCCCAGCCGCACCTCCACGCCGCCGGGCGCGGCGGAAGCGTCCACCTCCGGCACGGTGCAGACGGCCACGCAGAGGGTGTCCGCCTCCCGCTCCACCGGGCACTTCACCGCCACTTGCCGGAGGGCCTGGGCAAAGCCCCCCTCGTCGGTCTGGTACAGCACCGCCACCCGCAGCTCGGCGGTCAGTTCGCCGCCGCTGGACGTCACCTGGCTCACATAGGCCCGCACGTCGCAGATGCCCTGGGGCAGAGCCGCCGTCCCGATGACCTCCCGGACCGTCTGCCGACGGAGGCCCCGCTCCACCAACTGGGGGAGAGCATACGTCTCGAACTCCGGCGCTCCCGGATGGCGGATGCTGTAGGCGTCGGTGACGACGGACAGCTTCCGGTTTTCCCGCACCACGATTTGGGCCAGCAGCTCCAGCTCCACCGAGAGGCCCCGGCCCTCCCCGTCCAGGGGGTAGATTTCGCTGCCTGTGACCACGCAGTCCACCTGAAAGTCCGCGTCCTCCGCCACCGGCCCCACGTCCGCGATTTGGGAGAAGGGCAGCTCGAAGTCCGCCGTGCAAAGCTGTCCCTCCGGGCTGAGGTAGAGCAGTTGAATGGCTGTCCCCCCTTTGAACACCAGCTTGCCGCCCAGCAGACGGCTCTCTGTGCAAAAGGGGCGGCACCTGGCCCGCAGCAGCTCCTCCATGGGGGGCTTGCTGCCGGGAATTTGCACCTCGTCGGCGTAGGGGAACACCTTTTCCCCCACGTGGACGGCGAAGGCGCCGCTGTAGGATTCTGTCCGGGCTTCGATGCCCAGCGCCTCCCGGTCCTCCACGCCGGTGCAGCAGCGCAGCAGGGTGGGTTCGTAGGCCGTCAGGTCGAAGGACAGCCCCACCCGGATGAGGATCTTCCGGGGGTTGACGGCCCTCGTCTCCGCCAGCGTGACGCGGGGCAGGAGGACGCACCGGCTCTGTCCCGTGACCCCTTCCAAATCCGCGGTGAACTGAATGGGCAGCTCCGCACGGAGCTGCCGCAGCCCCTGCGCTCCCTCCGGCTGGTAGAGCACGCTGCACAGCGCCGCGCCGTGGAGGGTGACGCAGCCCTCGGCGCACTCCTTCCCCCGGAGCTGGACGGCGGCGTCGGTGTCCACGATTTCCACAATGTCCGGGCAGTCGTCCGGCACGATCATCTCCAGCGTCTCTTCCCGCGTCAGGGCGGTGTGCAGCGCCAGCGCGAAGCAGGATATCTCGTCCCGCATCAGTGTTACGTTCAAAAGCGACCTCTCCTTCCTGCCCGGCGAAGAAAATCGCGGCCGGACATGGTTCTGGGAAAGGATATGAGAGGATGTTCGATTCTATGCCTTATCGGATGTGAAAGATGGCCTTGAGCAGCCCGGCCAGCGCCCTGGGCGCGCGGACAATGAAGATTATCACGATAGTTACCCCCTTATTTGATATAAACCTCCACCAAAAGAAAA
>JAJPXR010000113.1 GCA_021205375.1 Clostridiales bacterium
CCAGCTTTTCAGAGATACCCTTGAAAGCGGGGACGATCTCGTTGATGAGCATACGCTTTTTAAGGTGATGCGGCACAATAACGGTCTCGATATCCTAAACCTTTTCTGCGCGAGTCACTGTTGCCAAATTACGTGGTGCCGCTCCTGTTCTCTTTGCCGGTGTCCGCATAACCATAGCTTTCTCCATACTTGGAGCCATAGTGCCTGTATTCCTTCTCCTGCATTGTTGAATTGGTCACAACAATGCCGAGCAGCCGTACGCCAGCACCATCCAGCATCCGAAGGGATTCGCTCAGAAGGCGGCGGTTGTAAACATTCTCCCGAACGACAAAGAGCATCCCGTCCGTCAGGCCGCACACCGAAAGGGGATCGGAAACCACTCCCACCGGAGAAAGGTCAAGGATGATGTACTGAAAGCGCTTTTTCAGTGCTTCCAATACGGTGGCCATATTGCTGGAGCCGAGCAATTCTGTCGGATTTGGAGGGATATCTCCTGCGGTGATTACACAGAAGGAGGTATCTTTGTAAGTATATGTCTGGATCGACTTATCCTCTCCGGACTGGCCCATCACCAGATTGGTCAGTCCCGGCTTCCTGTGCAGTCTGAGCTTCGTTGCCACAGAGGGGATACGCAGATCGCAGTCGAGCAAGCACACCCTGCTGCCGGTCTGTGCCAAAACATAGGCCAGATTGATGGAAGTGGTGGATTTACCCTCCCCCCGAACAGAGGAGGTGATACCGAGGACTCTGCACTCCTGTCCCGGCGGGAAACAGAACGAAATGTTGGCCCGCAGCAGTTTGTACGACTCTGTGGCCGCAAAATTGAGGCCACCGCAGAGGGTGCCGTCCTGACTGCCTTTTTGCTCCCTGTCCTTTCCGTTCAAAGTTGGGATAACGGCCAGAACGAGCCTGTCAAAGTCCTGCCGGATCTTATCCTCCACGCTCGGTCCGTTTTGTAAGAAGGACACGAGCAAGATACCAACACAACTGAGCAGAAATCCGATGCCAATGCCGACCAGGGTGTAATTTCTGACGTTGGGTGAACTTTTTGCGCTCTGCAACAACTGCATGTTCCACGATTTTGACCGAGCTTCCGGAAACGATCTCCATAATGTCATCCGGAGCAATGTCCGCAATCGCGTTGGCGATCAGTGCCGCCTCTTCTGCGTTGGAGGATGTCACTGTGATTTGAATGATCTCCGTGTCGTTGACGGACTCAGTTTCGATCATGTCGCAAAGCTCGCTGTAGGTATAATCAACGCCCGTCTGCTCTGCAACTGCGTCCAGCGTGGGGCGACTGGTCAGAACGACCGCATAGGTGTCCGCCAAATTTTTTGCAGCAGTAATGTCTGAGGAACTGATATTGCCGGAAGATTCGACGCTGTTGTTTACATACATTTTGACGGATGACTAGTACAGCGGGGTGATGATAAAACAGGAAAGCAGAAACAGCAAAATGCCGCACAAAAGCGTTCCTGCCAGGATGATTTTCCATTTGCGGAACAGCATTTTGAACATTTCGCCTATATAGATGTATGTGCTATTGTTTTTGTGTTCCAGCCAGTTCTCCATTCTCCCGGTTCCCCTTACACGCAAATTTTTAGCCGCTGCATATGACCGGACGCATGGAATGCCGCAATTACAAAGATAAACTGCATTCCATGGAGAGTCCAAGGATGTCAATCCCCATTTATGTCCAGGTTCAATTTTCCTTTTATGTTATTGGAGACGTTTATTTTGCAATGGCGAAAGGCTTTCATTTGCTAAATTTTCCCATTATAACACAGCGGTCACAGGCTTTCAACTGTTCTCGACCGCGAAAATATAAATTTTGTGAACTATATATGATATATCCCTCCCAAGCATTTCCATAATCAGTAAATAAAACGATAAGTAGTTACGTGTTTGCCTCAGTTGTACCGTTTGATGTGCAGACAGCGCATCGCCCAGTTCTTTCAGCGGCACGACCTCCAGTTTCCAGCACCGCCGCCGGAATCGCGCTCGCAGTTTGGCGGGCAGGCTTTTGGTTCACGACCAGCACCCGCATCCCCCGGGTCAGCAGCCGCTCCAAAAGGGAAACCAGCTCCATTCCCCGTAGAGCAGCACAAGCACCTCAAACCGCTGCCCGTTGATGGAATGCCGTTTTCAGGTAGCCCAGCCGGGCGTGAGCTCCGTTGTCCTCGATGGTGTGACCCAGATACCAGACGCCATGCGCCCGGCACCAGTCTCCCAGCACCTTCGTAAAGTTTTCGTTGCAAAGGCGGGTGACGGTGTCCATATACCGCAGGCGAATATCGCTCTCCCTGCCACCAGCCTTGATCCAGAGCGGGGAAGGAATTTGGCGTCAATGCCCAGCTTCCGTTCCAGTCCTTCCCGCTAGAGAAGCACCATATCGCGGCCTCGGCCCCCTTCGCGTTTCCGAAGCGCGGCTCATCGGAGAAAAAGCCCTGTATGGTCTTTCCAAATTCGTCCTTGTAATGGGCGTAGTGCGGCTCGTAGACCTCCCGGTTCAGCACCTCGGCGTCCTCCCGCATCAGCAGGTTCAAATGCTCCTTCGTGGCCTCCTCGCCGCCCTTTTGGGTCAGATAGACCACGAAAATGTTGTAAGCCCCCTCCGGCACATCCAGCGTCAGCAGGCGGATGTCCGTTTGCATCTGGCAGTGATGTCGGTCAGCTTCCCTGGGTCGATGGGGCGCCCTCCACTCTTATTACTTCGGCAATTAAATAAAGATAATCACATTTCATCCAGTTTTCTGTAGGATTCAAGTGCGGGATGCTCAAAGTATACTTTAACCTGGTCATTGTCTTTTTTAAGCCTGACATAAAATGGTTTGCCTGAGATTGCAGCTCATCAACATTTTTGACTTGTTCTCTGGCTCCAATCGATTGCCTCAGGTCGTGATTGAGTTATTCAGGTGAATAAGATGGAAGATAAAACAGTGCTATTTGTTCATCATGGGCAGTTGCCCATTGGGTTGTTTTCTTACTATGATGCACACGCAGGTTATCCAAAATCAAATAGACCTTCCGTCCTGCATCTTTGATAAGCCGTTCCATGAAGTCAATCAGTTTCTCTGCGTTGATTGAATCTGCAAAATGGAGTTTGCCGCTATTGCTGATACCGTTATCGTGGAATCCATTAGCCGGTTTGCCCGCAACACTCGTGACCTGCTGGAACTGATGGAGCAGCTACAGAGAAAGAACGTGGAGTTCGTCTCGAAGAAGGAGGCCATCGACACCTCAACTCCCACAGGTCGCTTTATGCTCACCGTGTTCGGCGCCGTTGCGGAGTTAGAGCGGGAGTACATCCTCCAGCGCCAGCAGGAGGGCATCGCCATTGCCAAACGCAACGGCATTTACAAGGGCCGCCGTCCCATTGAGCGGCCTGAATTTGATGAGGTCGTTTCTCGCTGGGGGCGGAAGGAGTTGACCGCCGCCGAAGCGATGAAGCGTCTGAATATGACCAAAAGCACCTCCTACCGGAGAGCGCAGACGGAAAAAAGGTGATGAAGATGCGCTGGGCTGTATTGGGCTTTGTCGTCACGTTGACGGTACTCTGCATGGCGGAAATTCTTTTCGCTAACGACTAGTGAGCCCCACACTGATTTCAAACAGAAAAGAGGTGATTTTCATATGCTCTTAGCTGCGTTTACCGAAGCCGACTTCAACAGTTTTGCCGAAGGTGCGTTGCTGGCTGTGTCCGTCTTTCTGAGCAGCCGTAACATTGATTTGTAATCTTCCACCATACGGCACCGCCGGGGCTTTTGGGACTGCCAGAAGGCTCCGGCGGCATTTTTCTACACGCTTTTCAGATAGATAAAAGTTTCATTTTTTTGGTTTTTTCTCAACTGAATGGGTTTTATCTTGCTTGAACGTTCTCCTTTGTGTAGATTTTTATTTTACAGATGAACATAGGGGTAAAACGATGATGCTTTACCGGGAGGTAAAAACATAGCATCATCGAAAGGAGCATTTTCATTATGTCTGAAAAAGATATTAAGCTGTACAGCTACTTCACAGCCTGTCCGTTACAGTAGGCAACAAGAAAATCACAAACATGACTCTTGGAGAGTGGCTGGACTTTTGGATGGAGGTCTACGCCAGGAATACATTGAAACAATCCACACAAATGAGCTATGAAACCTATGCCAAACGGCATTTCAAACCAGCATTAGGCGCTTATCCATTGACGGAAATTACGCCTCGGCTGCTCCAACAGTTCTACAATTATAAAGTGCAGACCGAGGGCCTATCCCCTAAAACCATCAGCAACCTGAACCTGTACCTCCACAAGGCGCTGGAGCAGGCTGCTCGGGAGGGGCTGATTCCAACTAACCCTGCATCCTCTTTGAACCTGCCCCATGTGGAGCGGCCCGCGATCGACGTTCTAACACGGGAGGAGCAGGGCCGGTTGGTTCAGGCCAGTTACCAGCACCGCTATGGGGTATTCATCCGGCTGGTGCTTGCCACAGGGCTGCGGCTGGGAGAACTTCTGGGGCTTCGTTGGGAAAGCATCAACTTTCGCAGCAATATGCTCAGCGTTTGTCAGACACTGAACCGCCTGCAAATTCCCGGCCTGCCAGACAACTACAGCGGCCCTAAAACGGAGATCGTGATTCAGCCGCCAAAATCGGTCAATTCGCTCCGCAGTATCCCTCTACTGTCCGGCGCCGTCCAGGACCTTCTCTGCTGGCGCTCAGTTCAGGAGGCAGACCAACAGGCGGCAGGAGACGCCTATCTGAACAGCGGCTTTGTCGTCACAAATCCGCTGGGCGGCTACATCGAACCCCGCACCTTTTCCGACTATTACCACCAGATTTTAGACTTGGCGAGACTTCGTCACTTCAATTTCCATGCCCTCCGCCATACCTTTGCCACCAGAGCGATGGAACAGGGAATGGACGAGAAAACGCTCTCCACGCTGCTGGGGCACTACTCCATCTCTTTTACAATGGACACCTACGCCCACGTCCTTGACACGCGCAAGTGGGAGGGCATCAACCTGATGGCTGGGAGAAGCGCAGCTTCGGAAGTACCGCTTGATGGTAACGACCTTTACAGCGCCGGACAGCCCGCCATTCAGCCCCAGGGATACCCTATCCTCGTGACGCCCCAAGACGGCGGTTTCCTTGTGGCCGCCCCGGACTTCCCTGAAATCCAGGTGACCGCTCCCACCATGGAGGTCGGTGTGGAGCACAGGGAAAAGCGTAGCTTCGGAAGTACCGCTTGACGGTAAATGCAGGCCGCAATCCAGCAGTCGTTGAACGGAGTGACCTGTCCCCCTGGTTCGACACCGCTGTATAACATCACTGCACAGCCGGGGCAGTATGTGATGCAGATATTGGTGTGAGCGCCTTGCGCCGCCTCCATATTGCGGCTCGCCCGCAATTCTTCCAAATTCTAACTGTATATTATTATTATTATTGAAGAGAAATGCTGTCCTGCTATTCACGTAAGGCAGCTCTCTCTATTTTCAGAAAGGATTTGGAAACCATGAAGAAAAACAGGAAAGACGGTGAGGGAACCATCCGTCAAAAGTCTCCTAACTATTGGGAAGTTCGCATTTCCGGTGTAATCGATTTTGAGACGGGAAAGCCTATCCGCATGATCCGGTACGCACCGACAGAACAGGAAGCTGTTCAGCTATTGCACAGTCTGCAATATGAACTGAGAAACAACAATTATCGCGCAGGCCATATCTCTCTTGGCGACTGGCTGGATCTGTGGCTCAAGACGTATATGCAAACCACGCTCAAGCAGTCCACCTACGACAGCTATGCCAGTTACGCGAAGAATCACTTTAAGCCCGCATTAGGCTCTATCCGTCTGGAAGATTTGACGACCAAGACCCTCCAGCAGTTCTACAACTATAAGATTGAAACAGAACATCTTTCCCCTAAAACCATTCGGAATCTGAACCTGTACCTGCACAAGGCACTTTCTCAAGCACAGCGGGAAGGGCTCATTTCCTATAATCCAGCAGGTGGGGTGAATATTCCCCATACTGCACGGCCTAAAATCGTTGTCTTAACAAGAGACCAGCAATACCTGCTGATTCGCGCCAGCTATCAGCACCGCTACGGTGTGTTCATCCGGCTGGATCTGATGACCGGTCTGCGGTTGGGAGAACTGCTGGGTCTCCGTTGGGTAGACATCGACTTCCGGGCCAGTATTCTGCACGTCAATCAGACCTTTCTTCACTTTTTAGCAATAATTCGCTGTTTTCCAAAAATCGCGTAGGGCCATATTAGGGCCATAAACCATTCTTTTTGTTGCATTTCTCGGAACAAAAACAGCAGAAAAGTAAAGAAAAAGTTCTGAAACTATCAGATTTCAGAACTTTTTATGGTTGCTGGGCCGGATTTGAACCAACGACCTCCGGGTTATGAGGATGACAACATTTGGAATCTTCAAAAATTATTCCTATAATAGCGCGTTTCTGCGAGTTTAGGAAGTCTTTTTAGGCCATTTATACACAGTTCTTAATACGCCGCAAACAGGGGCGTTCAGGTTGGGGTAAAATTGGGGCAAACGAATCTCGTTAAGCTCCCTGTACTCGCTCCATCTTCACACGGCACTTCTTCTTATAAAACGCAATACCATAGTGGATGATCTCCGGCGGCATATCAATGCCAAAGAACTCATCGTAACGCTTTGTAGTGATTTGCTCCAGTGCTTCCCGGGCCTTTTGCTCCAGTTGCCGCTCGTCTGTGGCATATTTCAGCTCGATGATAACGCCGAAGTTCTTTTTCCGTTTCTTCACCGGTTCTACGATGATGTCTGCTCGGCCATTTCCGGCCTCGCGGTTAGAAAGCACCCGCCAGCCGTGGTTGCTGTTCAACATTCCCAGCAACATCCCGTGATAAAAGTTCTCTCGTTTTTCCAACGTCCCGCCGTCCAAAAAGCTGATAGAATCAGCCATACAGTCGTTGAGATATTCCTGTATCTCAACCGGATCACCGGTTTCAATCGCGTCCAGTAAGCCGCGCAATCCCTCGGTGTCCGCAGAAATTTTGTCAGAAAACCACTCGTCGATTTTGTCAATGAAAATGGAACGAATCTCCTGATTGGGAATCGTCAATTCGTATTCACCGTTTTCATTCATTCCACGCTGGGTCAGATAGCCAGTGGTGAACAAAATGCTCCACAAATGCTCTGGTTTCCGGTCGATTTCGGGATAGGTCAAATCCAGCTTTAGCTTTTTGGATACGCTTTCTCCCGCGATCAGGTTTTCAATCTGTTCCCTGGTTTTCAAATTCGCTTTCTCTGCAAAGCGGACGATCATATCGTTGCTGCTGGTGTTGGCCCAGAAGTTTTGCGGCACCTTACGGGACTCGTTCAAAAGATGGTCGCACCACTTAACAACATCCCAGGGACAATAGACATTCGTCTGACCAAAACAATAGCCATCGTACCATTCTTTCGTGAGAGCATAGTATTCACTAAGGCCATAATAGCGAAGCAGATCCTGAACTTCTGTATCTGTAAACCCGAACCATTCATCATATTTTTCATCCACGATAGTATTGACATTCAAGTTGTTCAGCCCAGTAAAAATACTCTCTTTGGAAATACGCAAGCAGCCAGTCAACACCGCAAGCTGCAAGGCGTCGTTGGTTTTCAGGGCGGCATTGAGCATTTGCCGGATCAGCAGAATCATCTGGTCGTAGTAGCCCCGTTGATAGGCTTTATCCAGGGGAACATCGTATTCATCGACTAAGATAACAACTTTTTTGCCGTAGTGCTCATAGAGCAGTTGGGAAAGCAGTCTAAGACTGTTTTCCAGTTTTCCCTTTTCCATCTCTAAGTCACGGAACATTTGTTGCTCTGTCTGACTCAACCGGTCACTATTCTCAAGAAAACGAAAACGTCTTGCCTCAAACCCAATAATGCTCCACAAACCTTGCCGAGCGTCTTCATACTCCCAGCCTTCTACCCCTTTCAAGCTGATGGAAATGACCGGGTACTGCCCCATATGCTGCTGGCATAAGGCTGCTTCTTTGGAGATAGCCAGCCCATCGAAGATACTCTTATCCGTCTCCACTTCAAAGAAATACCGAAGCATACTCATATTCAGGCTCTTGCCGAAACGCCGTGGGCGTGTAAAAAGTGTTACCAAAGCCCCCTGGTTCAGCAGATCCCGAATGAGATTGGTCTTATCCACGTAATAGTAGCCACGAGTGCGCATATCCATAAAGTTTTCAACGCCCAGCGGCAATTTTAGCTTGTTCATCTCCGTTCACCTCCAAAATGGAATGGTATACTACTTTATAATAAGGATAGTTTAACACAGACACAGCGAGTTATCAAGTCGAGCTTTTGTAAAGCTGGACGTTTTGGACTAGCAGCAACATCCCTGACACGAGTGGACAATGAGCCACATTGCGGTCTCGTTGTGGAACCTGCAATGTGGCCTGTTTTCTTTGTTTTCGGTCAAATGCCACATTTTCCTACCGTTTTCGCTTACAGCTCCTCAACGTTAGCAGCGATGACATTTTTATACCAGTGAAAGATTTCTTCTTGTAGCGGTTGCCAGTGCCGTCATCACAGGTGTGGCTGACCTCTAACTTTTCGATGGCACTCATACAACGCGTTCAGCGAGTAGTGTACCTCCACCGGATCGAACTGCCACCCCCTGTCAGTAGCTTTCGCATAGAAATTACGGATGGAATGGGCATTGCTGCTGTTGACAATGGTGTTCACCCGCTCCAAGTCATCCTTCCAGTGGTTTAATCAAATCTTTGATAACCTCTCCAGCCAGGATCAGACCAGCTACAGATGGAACGAACGCAACACTTCCCGGAATGTCCCTTCGCTGCGTACATTTTCGTTTTGTCCCAGGTGG
>JAJPXR010000204.1 GCA_021205375.1 Clostridiales bacterium
CTGACCACCCCTCTTGCCTCCCCTGTGAAGCGCTGGCCGAATGGCCAATTCCTCTCTAGCGCAAATGCAGAGAGCCATGGCCGAAGGCCATGCGAATCGCAAAAGGGGAGGAGGGCCGCCGCCTTTAGGCGGTGGCGGAGGGGTTTCTGGTACACAACTGATGCAACAGGATACCCAATTTTTTCTGTCCGCCAGAGGCCCTGTGGAGGACCCCCGGCGGTGATAAGGAGGTTACTTCATTTCGTTCGCGTGCTTGGCGACCTTCTTCTGCTTGAAGAAGCCGGAGATGAACTGGCCCACACCGGCGAAGAAATGGCCGTTGGCGGCTTTCAGCAGGCCCTCCACCATGTACTGGCTGACCATGCCGCCGGTCATCTTGCCGATGCCGCGGAAGGGCATGTTGTAGACAAAGATGATGTTCAGGTCGGGCTTGCCCTTGGCCATGCTCTTGTCCAGCATATTGGTCATGATTTTGTAAATCAGCCGGGCCAGGCCGCTCTTGGCGTAGTAGAGCTGGCACAGGGCATCGTTGGCCTCCAGGGTGCCGCTCCAGCTTCCGTCGGGGATGGGGTGCCCCAGCAGAGTGGTCCACTCCGCGTCGGAGACCGCCAGGATATTGCCGGAGGCGTAGCTGGGGAGCTGGCTCATGTCGTAGGGCAGGGGCGCGTCGGTGCCGGTGACGGTGACGGCGGCACGGAGCTTGATGTCTGCCACGGATGCGCCGATGAGGATGTCGTACTCGCCGCCGTCCACCTCAAACTGGTTGGTTTTGGTGTTGAAATACCGGAACGCCTTGTCGTCCAGGGCGATGGTGACGGTCTTGCGCTCCCCGGCCTTCAAAAACACCTTCTGGAAACCTTTCAGCTCCTTGACGGGGCGATAAATGGAGGGGTTCTTGGCGCTGACGTAGAGCTGGGCCACCTCCGCGCCGTCCACCTTGCCGGTGTTGGTCAGGGTGAAGGTCACTTTGTCGCCGTTCACCTTCAAATCGCTGTAAGCGAAGGTGGTGTAGCTCAAACCGAACCCGAAGGGGAACAGCACGGGCTTTTGCACCGTTTCAAAGTAGCGGTAGCCCACATACAGGCCCTCCCGGTACTCCGCATTCCGCTGTTTGGCGGGAAAGTAGGGGGCGGAAGGGGTGTCCTCATAGGCGATGGGGTAGGTCTCGGACAGCTTGCCGGAGGGGTTGATTTGCCCGGTGACGGCTTTCAGCAGGGCGGCGGCGCCTGCCTGTCCGCAGAGGTAGCCGTGGAGCAGACCCTTGCACTTGTCCAGCCAGGGCATTTCGATGGAGGAACCGGCGGCCATAACGACCACCACGTTGGGGTTGACCTCCGCCACGGCGCAGAGCAGGTCCACCTGGCTCTGGGGCAGCTTCATGTTGCCACGGTCCAGGCCCTCGGACTCGGAAATTTCGTCCAGGCCCAGATACAGCAGCGCCACGTCGGCCTTTTTCGCCAGCTCCACTGCGGCGGCCTGCATGGCGGCGTCGCCCGCGCCCACGCGGGGGTAGCCCTTCTCGAAGCCCACCACGTTCAAATCGAACTGGCCCATGACCTGGTTGGCGGAATCCAGCTTGGTGCAGTTGACCACGGAGGAACCGGCCCCCTGATAGCGGGGGGTCTCCGCGAAGTCACCGATAACGGCAACTTTGGTTCCGGCGGCCAGAGGCAGGATGTTGTCCTCGTTTTTCAACAGAACGATGCTCTCCTCGCTGGCTTTCTGGGCCATGGCGTGGTGGGCGTCCTGGTCGAAAGACTGGCCCTTGGTCTTGTCCACGGCAGCGCGGGTGGCGAACACCACGTCCAGCAGCTCATCCACCCGGCGGTCCACAATAGATTCCTCAATGCGCCCGTCCTTGACGGCCTGAATCAGCTCCGCGTCGCTGTCGCCGCCGGTGGTGGGCATTTCCAGGTGGGAACCGGCCCGGACGCCCTCCACATGGTCGTTGGAGCCGCCCCAGTCGGAGACCACGAAGCCGTCGAAGCCCCACTCGTCCCGCAAAATCTCCTGCAAGGTGTGGGGGTTCTCGTTGGCATAGACCCCGTTGACCCGGTTGTAGGAGGACATCAGGCTCTTGGGATGGGCCTCTTTCACGGCGATCTCAAACCCGGTCAGGTAAATTTCCCGCAGGGTGCGCTCGTCCACCACGGAGTCAGACGCCATCCGGCGCAGCTCGGTGTTGTTGGCGGCGAAGTGCTTGGGGCAGGCGGAGACACCGTTTGCCTGGATACCCCGGATGTACCCGGCGCAAGTTTTGCCCGCCAGATAGGGGTCCTCGCTGAAATACTCAAAGTTCCGGCCGCAGAGGGGACTGCGCTTGATGTTCATGCCGGGGCCAAGCAGGACGTTGACATCCTGACTGGCGGCTTCCTCGCCCAGGCAGCGGCCAATGGCTTCGCCCAGGTCGGGGTCCCAACTGTTGGCGATGGTGGCAGCGGTGGGGAAGCAGGTGGCGGGCAGCGACCCGTTCAGGCCCAACTGGTCCCCGGCCCCTTCCTGCTTGCGGACCCCGTGGGGGCCGTCAGAGAGGGTGATGCTGGGGATGCCCACCCGCTCCACGCTGCGGGTCTGCCAGAAGTCCTTGCCGGAGAGCAGATAACACTTCTCCTCCAGGGTCAGTTGGCTGATGATATCCTGATGTTTCAATGTAACTCCTCCTTTTCTCACATTACTTCATGCTCTTTTCATTCCATTTAAGGCTGATTTCAAAATCACCGGTGCAGTTCTTTTGGGAACCGTTGATGCTCAAATCGGCCTTAAAGCTTCGCCCCGCCGGGCCTCCCGGCGAACCGGGAGGCCCTTTGGGAAAGGGTAAAAATGGGGGATAGCAGGGGAAAGAATTAAGCGTTGACAGCCTTACGCTTCCGGGTCCAGCGGATGAGGACGATGGCCTCCACAGCCAGCAGAATCACGCCGCCGGCGATGTCGATGGTCAGGAACATCTTCATCATGTTGCTCAGGCCGCCGGAGGTGGACTCGTTGGTGTAGTAGCCGCTGTTGCCCACCACATAGAGGATGTTCTTGCTGGCCTGGCGCAGGGCCTGGACCATGGTGGCGCTCAGGTTGGTGAACTCGTTGTCGCCGGTGTTGACGGTGAAGCCCAGCATCAGGTCGTTGCCGTTGCGGACGCTGTGGTCAGCGATCATGTAGCCGTAGCCGCCGTCATAGTCGGTCTCCACGAAGCCCACGAAGCCCCACTCGTCCCGGAGGACGTTGTTGAGCAGGTTGCCGTTGGCGCCGCAGGGCACGGTGCCGATCCAGTTGAAGGAGGACATGACGGCCAGGCCGGTGCCCTCATAGTTCTTGACGCAGATCTCGAAGGGCTTCAGGTAGATCTCACGGATGGCCTGCTCGTTGGAGTAGGTCAGCAGGACCGCGCAGCGGTTGGTCTCCTGGTCGTTCAGGGCGAAGTGCTTGATGTAGGCGTAAACGCCCTTGGAGGCAGCGCCGTTGACCTGAGCGGCGGCGAAGTAACCGGCCAGCACGCCGTCCTCGGAGTAATACTCGAAGTTACGGCCAGCGAAAGCGGAGCGGTGGGTGTTCATGGCGGGGCCGTACCAGCCGTAGTTGTCCACTTCGGCGTACTCAGTGCCCATGGCCTCGCCAATGCGGTAGGCCAGTTCGGTGTTCCAGGTCTGGGCCATCAGCACCTCAGTGCCGAAGGCGGTTCCCTGCGCGCCGGTCAGGAAGTTGTTCACACCGGCGGGGCCGTCGCAGTCGTTGGTGGCGACCTTGCCCACGGAGGCGATTTCAGCCGTCTGCCAACCGCCCAGGCAAACCAGGGTAATCATGTCGTCCACAGACATCTGATCCAGCAGGGAATCCCAGGTCTCGTCGTCGTAGTCCAGGCCGGTCAGGTCGGACAGGGTCAGGCCGTTGTCGGCCTCGGTGGTGGGCATTTCGTCGCTGTCGTCGTCATAGAGGGTGGAATCGTAGGTGGCGACCAGGCTCAGCTCCACAGCGGCCTTGGTGTCGTCGTCCATCTCGTAATCCTCGTCGGTGGGGGCGGCAGTGACTTCATCGTAGTTGGCGAAGCCACCCGCGCGGGAGAGATAGGTCACGTCACCGGCGGAGTAGTCCTCGAACTGGTTGGTGGCCACGGTGCCGTCGGATTCCCGGCCGGTCACGCTGTAGTCGATGTCCTCGTCCAGGGTGAAGGTCTCTTCGTCCAGGACGGTGTGGGAGTCGGAGCGGATGGAGACGGTGTAGTCACCGGCCTCCAGGATGTAGCCGCCGTTCTCGGTCTTGATGCAGGAGGAGTCGTAGGAGGCCAGCTCTTCCAGGTCGATGCTGAAGGAGATGGTCTGGGAGGCTCCGGCCTCCAGGCTGTCGGTCTTGGCATACTGAACCAGGTTGACGGAGGCTTTCTCGATGCCGCCGTTGTTGTAGGGCGGGGTGTAGTAGACCTCCACCACGTCCTTGCCGGCCACGGTGCCGGTGTTGGTAACGGTCACGTCGAAGGTGATGGTGGTGTCGCTGACCGAGAAGTTCTCAATGGTCTGTTCAAAGGTGGTGTAGCTCAGGCCGTAGCCAAATGGGTATTGTACCTTGGCGTCGTAGTCGATCACTCCGTCGTCAGAGGCAGTCTCATAGTACTTGTAACCAACATAGATGCTCTCCACATAGTCCACAAAGGCAGCGGTGCCCTGATAGGCGGAGTCCGCCTCGGTGTTGGCCTCCTGAATGTCGGAGATGTTGGTGTAGTTGAACGCACCGGCGTTGTTATAGGTGGGGGTGTCGGTCAGGTCCTTGACGAAGGTGTCAGCGGTCTTGCCGGAGGGATTGACGGTGCCGTTGAGGATCTCGCCCAGGGCGGTGAAGCCGGAAGCGCCCGCACCGGGAGCCAGCAGGACGGCGCTGATGCTGTCATACTCGTCGGTCCAGCCCAGCTCCATGGTGTTGTTGGCGTTGACGATGATGATGACGTTGTCGAAGTTGGAGCAAACCAGCTCGATCATGGCCTCTTCGGTGTTGGACAGCTCCAGATAGTGCTCGCCCTCGTCGAAGTCGTCATAATCGCCGTTGTTGGTGTAAGAAGCGTTGGTGTAGCCGTAGCTGTCAGGCACGGTGGAAACCTCGCTGGCGATGTTGTAGGTGCCGTGGATAACGGCGTTCATGTCGGTGGGCAGGTCAGCGCCCTCGCCGCCGGAGCGGCCAATGACGATGACGGCGGTGTCGGAGAACTCCTTGGCCTCTTCCATGATCTCGTCAGTGTAATAATCCACGGTAGGCTCAGGCAGGGTCCAGTCCTGGGTGCTCATGCCCACCTCGGGCCGCTCGGAGCAGTAGTCGATGTACATCTGGGTCAGGGTCTCGTTGGTGGTGAAGCCCGCGTCAGCCAGAGACTGGAGAATGCTGACGTTGCTCTCGGTGCTGGAGGAACCGGAGCCGGTGCCGCCGTAAATGGGGTTGGTGGAGGCCCAGCCGAACACGTTCAGGTTGGTGGTGCCGTCCAGGGGCAGGGTGCCGTCGTTCTTGGCCAGGACGATGCCCTCCTCGCCCAGCTCCTGCACGATGGCGGTGCTGGCTTCCACCGTCTCGTCAGACAGCTCCACAGAGCCGTTCAGGACGGGGGAAAGGGTGCTGTACATGGGGCCGAAGCAGATGACGTTGGCCAGGATGCCGATGACCAGCACCACGGCCACCACTGCGGACCAGCGGACCACGTGGCGGGTGCCTTTCTTGACCCAGTGGGCCGCGATCAGCACCACGATGAGGGCGACGATCAGCGCGAAAATGGCGTAGATGTAGCTGCTCAGCATGTTGGCGTAGGTCTGCACGTCAGCTGCGCTGACGCCCATGCTGGTGAACAGGGGGGTCAGCAGGTTGATGAGTAACTGTAACATTTTTCTTCCTCCTTACAAAATGATACGTACAGGCACTTGCTTTAACGAAGTGCTATTACATAAAAGAGTATAACAAAAAAGAGACACTTGGACATAAAAAATTCACAAGTAGTCTCTTTTTCTTCCTAAATTGCAAATTGGCTCGTTGTTTTGCACAAATTTTCAGAATGGAAATTGTAAAAACTGACGAATCAACCGGTTTTACCCTCCGGCAGGGGGATGAGCAGCTTGAGCCGGAACCAGCCGCTGTCGGTGGAAATGGTCATGGCTCCGTTGTACTGCTCCACCGAGCGCTTGATGCTCTTGACGCCGAAACCGTGGTAATCCTTGTCGGTTTTGGTGGTGACGGGCAAACCGTCCTCAAAGGTCAGGCTACCGCCGAAGTAGTTTTCCACCCGAATGAGCAGAAATCCCTTCTGAGGGCCGACGGTGACGCGGATGAGCCGCTGCTCCTTGTCCTCCAGTTGGAGGGCGCTCTCGATGGCGTTGTCCAGGGCGTTGCCGAAGATGGAGCAGATGTCCATCACTCGCATGAAGTCCAGCTTTTCCGCGTCGGCCACACAGGTCAGGCTGATGCCGTGCTTCTGGCAGTAGAGGCTCTTGCCGGTGAGCACCGTGTCCAACACAGGGTTGCCCGTCTTGTTCTGGGCCTCGTACTGGCGGATGTCGCTCTCCATCTCGTCCAGCCACTGGTTCCGGCGCTGGGGGTCCGGTTCCGCCCGCAGCGCGGCAATCTGGTGTTTCAGGTCGTGGTACTTCCGGTTGATAAGCTCGATGCTCTCTCTGGAGGTGCAGTACTGGTCGTACTGGTTTTTCAGGGTGGTGTTGATGGCGGTCAGCTCATAGCGCATATAGGTCTCCACCCGCTGGATGTGGTAGGCGTAGAGGATGGCTACGCCCGCCAGGTCCACCAGCGTTCGGATATAAAGGATGTCGGAGCTGTCGCTGGTGCTAAAGGGGGTGTTGGTGGCCACATAGCTCAGGTTGCTCAGGGCGAAGGCTCCCGCCCCGATGAGGAAAGCAATCATCAGTTCGCTGGGGTTGACCTTTAAGCCGGTACTGTCCATGTGCCGCCGGTCCAGATTCCACATGGTCACGTAGATGACGGCATAGACTGCCGCCAGGAACACCGCGGAAAGCACCGCCCCGCCGCTGGGGTTGTAGCCCAGCCGGGCGCAACAGTAATAGTAGAGCTGCCACTCCAGACTGGCGGCGAACTCCGCCAGCAGAAAGGCCCGGACGCAGCAGAAGCCCACGTTGATGAGGGGTACATCGGTACACAGGTATAGCAGCAGGAACATCAGCCCGATGGCGAACAGCATACACGGCACCCACAGCACAAAGGGGGCGTCGTCGGTCAGCACCAGAAAGGCGCTCTGCACTACCAGCGACCCGGCGCAAATCGGCACCAGCGGCCCTGGGGCAAACCGCCGTTTGGGGGCCAAACCGATGTAAGTCACACAGGCCAGCCACTCCGCCAGGGCGGTGTAGATGCGGGGGATGTCAGGAATATTACTCATGGCGTCACCCCGTTCACGTAGTCAGTCAGGGCCTTCATCATGGGGCCTTTTTTGCCCCGGCTGATGGGCAGGGCCGCGCCGTTCACCAGGGCGCAGTTGTCCCGTATCACGTCCACATGCTCCAGGTTGACCAGACAGCCCTTGTTGCACCGGAAGAACGCGCCGCTGGAGGCCAGGCTCTTTTCCGTCTGCTGCATGGTGCCGGTGGAGACGAAATCCCCCTCCTGGGTGTGGAAGGTCAGGGCGTGGCCCTGGCTCTCCACGTAGAAAATATGGGAGAGGTCCAGCTTCCGGGTCTCCCCGGCGGTGGAGAGGACCAGATAGCGCTTTTCCCGCCGGTGAACGGTGGCGATGGCCTTGTCAAGCTGCTGGGAGAAGGCAAAGTAGGTGATGGGCTTGAGGACGTAGTCCATGGCGCCCACGGCGTAGCCCCGGATGGCGTACTGGGGCATATTGGTCACGAAGATGAGAATGACCTCCGGGTCTGTCCGGCGGATCAGCTCCGCCGCCGTCATGCCGTCCAGGTACTCCATCTGCACATCCATAAAGATGATGTCACAGTCCCCGCTGTACCGCTCCACCAGCTCGGTGCCGTCGGTGTAGACCGTGACCCGGAGGCTCTCCCCCCGCTCCCGCTGGTAGCGGGCTGCGTAGTCCTCCATCTGCTGGGCAAAGGCGGCCTCATCCTCCACAATGGCGATTCGTATCATTTCCGCTCCTCTCTGCTCGACTTTTTCTGTACATATTCCTAATTATTTATAATAGCGAATGGACGGCGGCGCGTCAAGGGCAGGGACGAAGAAAAGCGGCCCGGAGAAAGGAACTCCGGCCGCTTTGCGAAAAAACTTGACTGTCCTGTTTGCTCATACGTGTACCAGAAACCCCACCGCCACAGCCTAAAGGCGGCGGGGTTTTCCGTTGGAATCACCGACAAGGCTGATTCAGAGGGAGTACCAGGTCAACTTGCAGCGCCTGACTAACAGCTAACGGCTAATAGCTAACAGCTCATCAACGGGACTGATGCAAAAAGCTGACCGGGGAACGTGGCTCACCGCTTGATGTCGTAATTCATGTTCATCAGATTGCGGATGCTCTGCACGTCGTCGGTGATGTTGGCGTCGCCGTGGATGGTGTGCTTGATGACGCTGCTGGCCACGGCGAAGTTGACCAGGTCCATGGGCTTGTAGTTGTGCATCATGGCGTAGATCATGCCGCTGGCGAAGGCGTCGCCGCCGCCCACCCGGTCCAGGATATTAAAGGTGAACAGCTTGCTCTCGAAGGTGTGGCCCTGATACCACATGTACGCCTTGAGGCTGTTTTCGCTGCCGGAGTGGGCGTAGCGGACGTGGCGGCCAATGCACTTGAGGTTGGGATACCGCTCCACGAAGTGCTGGAACACCTCGTCCTGCTGCTCATAGCTGGGCTGGAGGGGAACGCCGTCCTTC
>JAJPXR010000139.1 GCA_021205375.1 Clostridiales bacterium
TTTTGCGGGTTATTTTTCTCTGCCCCAACTCTTGACATAGAACCCAAAAAAACACAAAAGGGCTGTATCAGAACTTTCGTTTTGATACAGCCCTTTTTGACGTGTGAAATGTGGGAGTTTGGGGGGCTAAATGCCCCGCAAATGGCCTCGCATAGCGGCGCTTTGCCCGTTCAATCGGTATCCTCCTGCCTGGCCCACAGACGGAACGTCTGCACATAGGCGCAGTCTTTCGGCAGGGAGGGGTTGAAGAGCGCCGTGAACAAATTGACCTTACCGCAGTAGCGACACTTCCGGAACCGGTCCTCGTAGATCTTGCACAGGTGGGTTTTGGTATCCAGATGCTCGCAGGGGTCGTTGTAATGGATGATGACCCTTCCGCCGGTGCCCACAGAGCGGGTGTAACAGCACTTTCCGCAGCAGTGACACAACGAGTCCCAGTCCTTGCGCCACTTGAGCCAGGCTTTCAGGATGCGAAACCACATTCTGTACACCTCCCGACGGACTTATGCCCAATGAAAGTTTTCTTTCCCTGCGCCAAGCTCAAAATGATATTTGCAAATGCCGAGGTCGGCGCCGGAATAGGAACCGTTGTTGCAGGTCATACTCACCTGATCGCCTTTTCCCTGGATGGTAAATGCCTGTTTGTTCATCGCCGTTGGCGCTAACAAAGCTGCGGAGACGCCCGCCTGGAACCATTCCGGGGCAGCCCCGTCATAGGAGGATACGTCTGACGCGGCTTTTGATTTGTGGGGGACCCCCTGGTCTTCCCCGTAGCCAACAACGACGATCCCGATGATTTTTGCGTCCTCTCCTGCGACAGAGTTCTTTCTTGCTCCCTTGCGGCTGTACATTCCGCCGATCCACCAGCTATTCAGCCCCAGTGTCTGTGCGTAAAGCATCAAATCGGCGCTGCTGTATCCCAGCTTTTCGTCAACGTCCGGTGTATCAGGGCCTGCGAGAATGATGAAGTTCTGAACGCCTTTGGACATCAGCTTCGCTATGATCCCCGGCATCGCATCCTTGCTTTCCGTCACAAGCTGGATGTTCAAGTCATATTCCTCATTCTGTGCCTTGATCCTGTCGTTGAGCTGCTGGACCACATCTGCCGGCAGCGGCTTGTTCTGGTACTTGCTCACTTTATGCCGTGCGTGCATTGCTTCCTGTAATGTCATCATGACCTCCTGATTCCCTTACACGATTTTGATATAATCCGGCTTGCGCTGGGCTGGCTGCGGAGCCTCTCCGACGCCATATCCCAAAACGCAGTTGGCAACGCCAACGTAGTTTTCGTTGAGGCCCCACTCCTTCAGCAGAGCAAGCCCCTCCCTGGAGGAAAACACTTCCTTTGCCCGGTAGACGAAGCAGGAATCCACGCCGACCGCGTGGGCGGCGTTCAAGAGGTTTCCTGCGACAAGACAGGCGTCCTCAAACCAGGTCGGAACAGACGCCTTGTTGCCAAACACCACCGCTACCGCCGGCGCGCCATAGAAGGGGTCGGTTTCCCGGCCGATCACCCTGGCGTTCAGCTTGCTGATTTTTTTCACCATTTCTGGCGACTTGACAAGCACGATCACCGGGGATTGACTGCCCATTCCGGTCGGCGCGTAGGTGGCCGCTTCCAGGATCGCGTCCAGCTTTTCCTGCTCGACCGGTTTGTTGCTGAAACTGCGAACGCTCCTGCGCGTTTTCAGGTTTTCCAATGCCACATTTTCCATTTGACAAATCCCTCCATTTCAAACATCCAAGTGTGTTGCCTGCTGACACACGACAGGTGTTGTATATATAGTATACCGCACAGGATTGACAGAATCAAGCAACAGTATTCGACAAGTGTTGCGTGGTGGTCCTTCGCCATCCGTACGATTGCATTGTCCCACAGCCGCAGCGTTCAGCAGGCAGCTTGTGGGGCGTTTTCGTGAAAATAAACAATACAATTTTGGGAGAACGATTTGGATTGACCTATACAAATTGAGGGATGACTTGGCGGCGGACAGCGGCAGAACAGGGTCCCCGCCAGAGGGGACAGACAGGCGGGGGAGAGGAAAAGCGGTAGAGAACTGACAATGCTTCCTGCGGGTGGCTGTGGTGCTGGTTGGCGCAGTTTTTATCTGTCAGGTGTGAAAAAACAGCGGTTTTCCAGGAAAATAACGCTCTTTTTCGATGACGCGTCAAATCGAACCTGCGCGGGACAGGGAACAGACGGCGAATGCAGGGGCGACGGTCCCTTTCTTCGAACCGCAAAAGGGCCGTAGGCAGCTCCTTACAATCACGTCTTTGCGGAAAGTGACGCAAAAGTTATATGGAAAAATGAAAACAGACATGGAATTTGTTTTGTTCTATCCGCCGAATTTTGTGTTTCAAGGAAAAAAGAGTTGTCTTTTCGACAAAAAGGTTGTACAATTAATACAAGTGAAATAGGAAGAGACTTGTAACTAAATGGTTTGACCTTTCGGAAAAGTGCGGGTAAGGATTGCAGGATGTCTGCCGTCTCTTTGCAATCTTCTTTGGAAAGGCGCTCCGTTGGTCCCAAGTCGGTTTATTTCATCTCATCGCCAGAGCCTGCCCGTGTCGGACAGGCTGTAAGTCCCATTTAACCGATTCAAGGAGGAAAACACATGAAGAAAAAACTCATCGCGCTGTTTCTGGCGCTGGCCATGGTGCTGAGCCTGGCTGCCTGCGGCAGCTCAAGCAGCAGCAGTAGCGGAGACAGCGACTCGTCCACCGCCACTGACAGCGACAGTGCTACTGTCGAAGCCACCGATATCAAAATCGGCGTCTCCATCTGGAGCTCCACCGACGTGCTCGGCTCCCTGAGCGCCGACATCATCCAGACCGCCGCCGACGCCCTGGGCGTGGAAGTGGTCTTTGTGGACCAGGGCCACGTCTCTGAGCAGGTCACCGCCTCCGTCGAAACCCTCTGCGCCGCCGGCTGCGACGCCATCATCATCTGCAACTCCGCCGACTCTGAGATGACCTCCGCCATCAACACCTGCGATGAGTACGGCACTTATCTGGTGCAGTTCTACCGTATCATCAGCGAAGAGGACAGCCCCGAAGTCTATGAGACCGCTGTCAACTCCAGCTACTATGTGGGCGCGGTCCATGAGGACGAGTACGGCAACGGCTACACCCTGATGAACCTGCTGCTGGAGAACGGCGACCGGAACATCTGCCTGGAAGGCTGGACCGTGGGCGACGCTACCTTCCAGCAGCGCTGGGCTGGCTATCAGGCCGCGCTGGACGACTGGAACGAGGCCAACCCCGATGACCAAGCGACCATGACCGAGCCTGTCTATGCCAACACCTCCTCTGAGGAAGGCGCGCAGGTCACCACCAGCTTCATCAACACCTATCCTGATATGGACGCTCTGATCGTGGCCGGCGGCGGCGGCGATCCCCTGGTCGGCTCCATCGGCGCCATTGAGAACCTGGGCCTGACCGGCACCATCGACGTGGTCTCCACCGACTTCCTGGAGGACCTGGGCGACCAGTTGGAGAGCGGCGGTATGTTCGCTGAGTCCGGCGGCCACTTCTGCGACCCGCTGTATGCCTTCCTGATGGCTTATCAGGCTTGCACCGGCGACCTGACCGTCAGCGCTGGCGAGTTCGGCTACGAGATCGAGTTCCCCTATGTGTACGTCTCCTCTGCTGAGGACTATGCCAACTATGAGACCTACTTCGTCAATGACTCTCCTTACACCACCGACGAGATCCTGGAACTGGCTACCTATGACTTCGACGCTCTGAAGGAAGCTGCCACCAGCCTGTCCATCGAGGACGTTATGGAGCGCCACGCCAGCTAAGTTACGGAAAACCAACCGCACGAGAAATCGAGTAATCTTTTACCGCTCGTATATGCAGGGGGAAAGGGACATCTCGCATGTCCCTTTCTCCATACCAGCCCCGCTGGGCAGAGACGTATACGCAGAAAGGAGAACTATGAAAGAAAAATTTGACAAGTTTAAGACATCACAGTGGTACGGCCTGGTTTTGCTGGCTCTGCTGCTGCTGGTGTTCTGGGGGTTCTTCAAGATTCTGCGGCCCGCCACCTTCGGCACGCCCCAGAAGCTGATCCTCTACGCACAGACCGCCATCATCTACGCGGTGGGCGGCTGCGGCCTTTACTTCATCGTCTCGATGGGCCTGTTCGACTTCTCCATCGGCGCGAACATCGTGCTGTCCGCCGTTATCGCGGTGTCGGCCAGCCAGTACCTCGGCTACGCGGGCCTGATTTTGGCCCCCATCATCAGCGGCACCCTGATGGGCGTTGTCAACGGTATCGTCTATGTCAAGCTGCGCATCCCGTCCATGATCGTCACCACCGGTCTGGCGCTCATCTACGAGAGCCTGAGCGTGTTCGCCGCCGGCGGCTCGGAGAAGATTTTGGACAGCTCCCTGCGGGCCTTCGGCTCCTATCCCTATAACCTGATCGTCGCCGTCATTGCCTACCTGCTGTGCGCTGGCCTGCTGAAATACACCAAGGTCGGCACCTACAGCAACGCCATCGGCAGCAACGAGTTCGTGGCCAAGAACATGGGCGTGGACGTGAACAAGTACAAGATCATCTCCTTTACCCTGTGCGGCATGTTCGCGGGCA
Source organism: Clostridiales bacterium (assembly GCA_021205375.1). GTDB lineage: Bacteria > Bacillota > Clostridia > Oscillospirales > Oscillospiraceae > Onthomonas. Next base: position 4,598 of record JAJPXR010000139.1, read on the forward strand.
TCATGGCCCTGCTGACCATCAGCTACGGCACCTCCATGACCTCCGCCTCCAACATGAGCTCCCTGAGCCGGAACTTCACCCCCCTGATGGGCGCGTTCTTCGGCGTGGCCTTCAAGAAGTACGGCCATCCTGTGGTTGCCGTAGTGGTGGGCCAGATGGTGGTCTCTCTGCTGTTCAACGGCTTCGTGGTGCTGGGCGCACCGACCACGGTGCAGAACATCGTTACCGGCCTGACCCTCCTGGTCATCGTCACCATGACGACCAAGGCGGTCAAGGGCGCGGTCGTCAAGTAAAGGGGTGAGAAGAATGGGAGAACTGTTATTAAAAGCCGAAAATATCGACAAGTCCTTCGGTCTCACCCACGCGGTCAAAAACGTGTCGCTGGAGTTCAACAAGGGAGAAATCCACGCGCTGATCGGTGAAAACGGCTCCGGCAAGTCCACCTTTACCAACATGCTCTGCGGCATCTACACCATGGACGGCGGCACCTTCACCCTGGACGGAGAGGAGGTCCATCCCAAAAACCAGGTGGACGCCAACCACCACGGCATCGCCATCATCGTGCAGGAGCTGGGCACCCTGTCCGGCCTGACGGTGGCGGAGAACATCTTCCTGGGCAACGAGGACCAGTTCATCAAGTACGGCATCAAAAACACCGCCGCCATGAACAAAAAGGCCCAGGAACTGCTGAATGAGTACGGTTTCAGCCGCATTTCGGCCACAGCCGTCATCGACAACTACAACTTCGAGGACCGCAAGCTCATCGAGATCGTCAAGGCCACCTACTTCCACCCGAAGATCGTGGTCGTGGACGAGACCACCACCGCCCTGAACCAGAGCGGCCGTGACGAGCTGTTCAAGCACATGCTCCGCATCCGGGACGAGGGCAACTGCGTTATCTTCATTTCCCACGACCTGGGCGAGGTGCTGCATTACTCCGACCGTATCTCCATCCTCCGCGACGGCGACTATATCGCCACCGTCAACGCAGACGACGTGAACGAGGACGAGCTGAAGCGCCTGATGGTGGGCCGTGAGCTGGGCGACCGTTACTATCGTACCGATTACGGCGAGAAGGTCTCCGACGAGGTGGTTCTCTCCCTGAAGGACGTTTCCGTCCCCGGCGAGCTGGACCACGTCAACCTGGAACTGCACAAGGGCGAGATTTTGGGCATCGGCGGCCTGAGCGACTGCGGTATGCACGAGCTGGGCAAAGCGGCCTTCGGCGCGTCCTATGACCGCACCGGTACCGTCACTCTGGGCGACGGCACCCCCATCAACGACATCAACACCGCCATTAACCACAGCGTGGCCTACGCCTCCAAGGACCGCGACAACGAGTCCCTGGTCATCAACGACACCATCCAGGACAACATCACCCTGCCCTCCATGCGGGACATGGGATTCCTGCTCTCCGGCAAGAAGATGAAGGAGTTCGCCAACAAGTACGCCAAGATGATGAGCGTCAAGATGGTGAACGTGGACCAGTTCGTCTCCAATCTGTCCGGCGGCAACAAGCAGAAGGTGGTGCTGGCCCGGTGGATCGGCAAGGGCTCGGACATCCTGATTCTGGACAGCCCCACCCGCGGCATCGACGTGATGGTCAAGGCGGACATCTACGACCTGATGGACCGCATGAGAAAAGAAGGGAAAGCAGTGTTGATGATTTCCGAGGAGATCATGGAGCTGCTGGGCATGAGCGACCGCATCGTGATCATGCGCGACGGAAAGGTCAGCGGCGAGTTTACCAGAAGCCCGGACCTGTCTGAAGAGTCCCTGATCGACAAGATGGTTTAAGGAGGCGGGGACATGAAAAACAAAATCAATCGTTCAACGATCCGGGAGATCCTTCCCGTAGCCGGACTGATCTTCGTCATCGTCCTGTTTGCCATCCTGACAAAGGGGCAAATCGTCAACCCCACCAACCTGAAACTGCTGCTGAGCCAGACCTACATGTTGGCCATCGCCTGCATGGGCGTGTTCTTCGTTATGAGCATGGGCTGCCTGGACTTCTCCCAAGGCTCCCTGATGGGCGTGACCTGTATCGTGGTCTGCTATCTGTCCAACATCAACCTGTTCCTGGCCATCATCGGCGGCATCGTCGCGGGCGGCCTGCTGGGCGCGGTCAACGGCTACTTCCATGTGGTCCGTAAAATTCCGTCCTTCATCGTCACCAACTGTATGATGTACGCCCTGCGCGGCGTGGTGGCCTACCTGACCACCAAGTCCCCAGTGTACGCTGTCAGCACCATCTCCAACCTGAACACCATGCCCTTTATGCTGACCATCACCCTGGTGGTGCTGGCCATCGGGTTCTTCTTCTACAAGTTCACCAGCCTTGGCTCCAACCTGAAGGCCATCGGTGCAGGCGAGAAGGCGGCCCGGTTTGCGGGCATCAAGGTCGAAAAGACCAAGTTCCTGGTCTATGTGGCGGCTGGCTGCATCACCGGCTTCGCTGCGTTCATCAACGCCATCAAGGTCGGTTCCGTCACCTCCACCGGCGGCAACCAGTTGGAGACCCAGATCCTCATCGCGCTGGTGCTGGGCGGTATGCCCATCTCCGGCGGCGCGAAGTCCCGGTTCACCAACATCATCGTGGGCGTCCTGCTCTACAAGTTCCTGACCACCGGCCTGGTCATGCTGGGCTTCACCACTGCTATGCAGCAGTTGATCCAGGGCATCGTGTTCCTGATCGTGGTGTTCCTGTTCAGCGACCGTGAGTCCATCCAGGTCATCAAGTAAACTGCAAGCATCTGTTCATACATCCTGGCAAAGCCACCCGTTTGACGGGTGGTTTTGTCATTTTGCGCCGGACAAAAGCGACGGATACGCTCCGCTTTTGCCGCCCACCCGGCAACAATGTTCGACGAATGTTGCATAATGTCATTTTGCCGCTTGCCAAAAAGCGACACTTGTTGTATAATTTATCTCAGAGATGTATTGTAGCGCAAACGTCATTCCACTGGAAAATGCTGCGCATCAGGGAGGAAGAACATGAAAAAGCAACCGGAGATCACAGACGCAACCAGAGAGGCATTCGTTACAGCCTTCTTTCGGCTGGCAAAAATCAAAAACATCCATCAAATCACCGTTCGGGAGATCACCAACTTGGCCGGGTACAACCGCACGACTTTTTACCGTTATTTTGAAGATATTTACGCCTTGATTGAATACGAAGAGGATAAAATCTTGCAAAATACACGAATAGTATTGGAAGAGCAGTATGGATCGACGGCCATCGGGGAGCGGCAGTTTTTCGAGACAGTCATTCAATGCTTCCAGGAGAACAAGGAGCGAGTCTCTATTTTGTTGTCAGAGCAGAACCGTTCGCATTTTTTGCGGCGGATCGAGGAGAATATCGCAAACCATCTCCAGCGGTTTGGCAGCGACAACCCCAAAAAGCGAGTCGTGCGGGACATCTATTTCTACGGCATTTTCCACGCTATATCGGTCAACCTCCAAAGCAGAAACGCCCTTTCGGATGAAGATCTGTTGGACATCATCCAGAAGCTGTTCGACAACTGGTATCGCCCGCAGATGATGGAGGAGCAATGAGCGCTTGACGAGGAGAGGATAAAAATGCCTGTGGCCTTTTCCACGGGCGCTGCGCTTGCCGTTCAGAGATACGGGGCACAAAAGACGCCCGGCTGACAGAGCGCAGGGCGGGGAATGTGGAGCTAGCGACGACAACGCCCGGCCATCCGGCGTCATTGTATGAGAGCTTTCTCGTGTAAAAACCGTGCCAAACTGCGGAAATGTGACGGAAAAATGTGTACAGAATGTTAAATTTGCAAGTTATCCGCCCGAAAGTTTCAGTTTGCAATTGACTTTTGGACGACGCTTTCCTATAATAAAAGTCAGCGGCATTGCAGCTTTGGGAGTCCTGCGCAAGACTGCGGAGAGTCTCCCGCCGCAGGAAGAGGCAAAAAGCAATGCGCATGTACATTTTCCAAAACAAAACAGGTTACTTCACGGCAGTGTTGCCCTGAATGTTGCGCCCGAAGGAGGACAGAACGGAGTTCTGCGTCTCCTGCGGGCGCTGTTGTTCCGCGCCGAAACGTTAGGAGGTTCGTTATGTTTGAGGTGTTGGTCTGTATGGAACGGGATGAGGCCGGTGAAGGTCAGATGGCGGAGGAGGTCCTGGCGCGGTTCCAGGC
>JAJPXR010000196.1 GCA_021205375.1 Clostridiales bacterium
CCACTCCGACATCCGCGGCCCGCTGTTCGTCGAGGCCAACGCCATGACCGCCAGAGGCATCCCGGTCATGAAGCTGAACACCGGCAACCCCGCCACCTTCGGTTTCCGTATGCCCGACAGCCTGCGCTCCGCCCTGCTGGACAACGTGGACAAGGCCGTGGGCTATTGCGACCTGAAAGGTATGCCGGAGGCGCGGCAGGCCATCTACGACTACCACACCACCAAGAAGGGTCTCACCGGCGTGTCCATGGACCGCATTTTCGTGGGCAACGGCGTCAGTGAAGTGGCCAACATGGTCGCCACCGCCCTGTTCGACGTGGGCGACGAGATTTTGGTCCCCTCCCCCAGCTATTCCCTGTGGACCAACCTGGTGTACCTGTCCGAGGCCACTCCGGTGTTCTACACCTGCGACGAGAAGTCCAACTGGTATCCCGACCTGGACGACATCCGCAGCAAAATCACCCCCAAGACCAAGGCGCTGCTGCTCATCAACCCCAACAACCCCACCGGCGCGGTCTATCCCGACGAGGTCATTTTGGCTCTGGCGCAGATCGCCCGTGAGAACGACCTGTTCATCCTGTCCGATGAGATTTATGACCGCCTGCTGATGGACGGCGTCACCCACCGCTCCACCGCGGAGCTGGCCCCCGACCTGCCGGTCATCACCTTCAACGGCCTGTCCAAGTCCCACATCGTCTGCGGCTTCCGCTGCGGCTGGATGGTCATCACCGGCCCGGAGAGCTTCACCGTTCCCGCCACCGAAGCCATCCAGAAGATCGCCGCCATGCGGCTGTGCGGCAACGCCCTGACCCAGCTTGTCATCCCTGCCGCCCTCAACGACCCGGAGAGCACCGAGGCCATGATGGTCCCCGGCGGCCGCCTCTATGAGCAGCGGGAGGCCACCTGCAAGGCCCTGGACCAGATCCCCGGCATCACCTATGTGAAGAACCACGCCGCGTTCTATCTGTTCCCCAAGATCGACACCAAGAAGTACAAGATCACCAACGACAAGGAGTTCGCCATGGACATCCTGCACAACACCCAGGTGCTGTTCGTCCCCGGCAGCGGCTTCGACTGGCCGGAGCCGGACCACTTCCGTCTGGTCATGCTCCCCAAGCCTGAGGAGATCACCGCCGCCCTGGGCCGCATTGGGGACTATCTGGCTACTTATCATCAGGACTGAGAACACCTGCGTATCGAGTAAGCAATTTCCATAAAAGCGTCAAAGGAGCTGGGCAAATCGCCCAGCTCCCCTTTTTGCCGGTGGGTCAGTCCCCGAAATCCAGCTCGTATTCGTCCAAATCATAGACATTGCCGAAAAACGCTTTCAAAATCTTCTTCGCATTCTCTTCGGCGTTGTCAAACAGGCCGCTGGCAATAGCGCTCTCCTGTGCGGAGGCTTTAAGCTGTTGCAGCGCCTCGTTGTTCTCCTCTAGCGGGATGTCATTAAAGACACTCTCTTTTTCATAGTATACCTGGAAGGAATCCAAGTCGATCTCACAACTGATAACCTCCGGCTCCGGGAGAGTCACCTTTATAGTCGTGTCCTCCAACGACCAGGTAATGGCGCTGAAATCGTAACCGGCCTGAATCTCCACACCGTAGCTGTAGATGTAAGTGCTCTGGGTGAAGGGCAACGTGAATCCAAACAGACTTTTCGCGCTGTCCGTGGTGTTGACCTCCTTGCAGTAGGCGGACTGAGTAACCAGCTTGCCGATGTCCTCAAATCCAATTTCCACTGTATCGCTCTCAGAGGAGGCTTCCCTAATCAGTCCGTTGGTTGTGATATAGGAGCCGATAATCAGCACCGCTACCACAAGAATAACCACAAGGACAATCTGCACCAAATGCCCGAAGAATCCCGACGCTTTCTTTTCTTTCTGTTTTGTACGCATTTTTATACCTCTCTCTACAAAATGTGATTCACAGCAGCACAAACGTGACCCCGTTGTTGTACCGGTCCAGGTCTTTGTCGTTCCGCAGGTCCTCCGCCAGAGAAAACGCCTGGAGGGTGGCGCTGTTGAAGATGGAGAAGTCCTCGCCGGGGATATAGTCTTTGATTTGTCCCCGCAGCTTCTGGCCGCCCAGCTCCCGGCGGATGGCGACCCGTATCTTGCCACCCTTGCCGGAGCTGCCGTAGCCGTGGATCAGCTTGACCGCCCGGCACCCCATGCGGCGGCTGGTATACAGTTCGCCGCTGAGACGGCGGAGCGCCTGGTCCACGGTGGGCATCCCCGCCTCCAGGTTGACCACACGGATGGTTTGTTTCACGCCGGTTCCCTCCTCGCTTGTTTCTTCCAAGATAACAAATTATTGTAACACACTTTTAAAAATTGCACAACCACACCGAGAAATTTTACGAAAAAAACAGGCCACTTTTCAGAAAAAAAGGGTTTACAACCGGAGGAAAGGCTGTTATAATAGCATCTGTTGGAGATATGCACCCGTAGTTCAATGGATAGAGCGTCAGATTCCGGTTCTGAATGGTGGGGGTTCGAGTCCCTTCGGGTGTACCAACTGATTCCCGTTGATTTGTTCTCAAATCAGCGGGAATTGTTTTGTTTTAATAGAAAACCCGCTGGTAAAGTGTAAACTCTATGAGCGAGTTTTTCGTTTTGCCCCCAATTTTTACCCCTTAGAGATTCTTTGCGCCTGTATTTCGCCTCCGGAAGCGGCGTCAAAAGCGCTTTCTTTCGCGTGCCGTTCCTCTTCGGCGCTGGCGCGAACGCTCCCGGCGGTTTGCATCGCCGCACGATGTCCCCTGATTTTGCCGGCTTTGCAAAATCCTTTCTTTCCTTTTCGCCGGGATGTGCTATAATGATACCGTTAAAGGAAGTATTTTACCGATTCGGAGGAATTGTTATGGGAGTATCATTTAAGGTCGAGGAGCTGCTCCAACTGCTGCGCCAGTGCAAACCCATCGTTATGGACCGCCGGGCGGCCCATCAGGTGACTGAAAAGGGCCTGTCCGACTATGTGACAGAGGTGGACTTCCACGTGCAGTCTTTTTTGGGGCAGGAGCTGCACCAGCGCTGGCCGGAGGTGCAGCTCCTGGCCGAGGAACAGCCCCCGGAGGCGCTGGACTTCACCCGGCCCTGCTGGATTCTGGACCCCATCGACGGGACGGCCAACCTGATTCACGATTATCAGGAAAGCTCCATCTCTCTGGCCCTGTGGGACGGGGAGGCACTGGCCTTCGGCGCGGTCTACAACCCCTTTACCAATGAACTGTTTCACGCAGCCAGAGGACAGGGGGCTTACCTGAACGGAACCCCCATCCACGTCAGCAACCGCCCCGACCTGATCCACAGCCTGATGATCGTGGGCACCTGCCCCTACCACAAGGAGCACGCCGAGGAGACCTGCGGCATGATCCGCCGGATGTTTGAGCGCAGCGAGGACATTCGCCGGGGCGGTTCCGCCGCGCTGGAGATCTGCAAGGTGGCCTGCGGCCGGGCTGACGGCTTTGTGGAACTGGGGCTGAAACCCTGGGACTATGCCGGTGGCACCGCCATTCTGCTGGAGGCAGGCGGCACTGCCACCGACCTGGAGGGGGCTCCCCTGCCTATGTATCTGCCCTCGGTTTGTGTCGTATCCAACGGCATTATCCACACTGAGGTGCTGGAGGCCGCCAGAGGCTGAGGTCCAATGTGCAATTTGCAATGAGCAATGTGCAATGGACGGGTTTGCTGTCGTGTCCGTTATATAGACGGTATGGAGCCAACCTGCTAAGCATTGCTCCTGCATCATTCCAAAAATAACCGAAACAAAAACCCGGTACAGGTTTGAACGCCTGTACCGGGTCGTTTTATAGGATTATGACAGGAAACGAGAAATGACCCTCTCCCCTGCCCTACTGTTTGCTTACAAACGGGCTACGCCGGACTCCCGCGCCGCCTGAGCCACAGCCGCAGCCACGGCAGGGCGCACCGCCTCGTCGAAGGCGTAGGGCAGGATATAATCGGGGCTGAGCTTGTCCTCCGGCACCAGGGAGGCCAGCGCTTCGGCAGCGGCGATCTTCATGGCGTCGTTGATGTCCGAGGCCCGCACGTCGAAGGTCCCCCTGAAGATGCCGGGGAAAGCCAACACGTTGTTGATTTGGTTGGGGAAGTCGCTGCGGCCTGTGCCCACCACAGCGGCTCCGGCGGCCTTCGCCAGGTCGGGCATGATCTCCGGCGTGGGGTTGGCCATGGGGAAGAGGATCGCACCGGGGTTCATGGAGCGCACCATCTCCTCTGTCACCATGCCGGGGGCGGAGACTCCGATGAACACGTCCGCGCCCTTAAGCATTTCGCTCAGGCTGCCGCTGCGCTTCTCCAGGTTGGTCACGGCGGCAATTTCCTCCTTGGCGGCGTTCAGCCCCTCCCGGCCCTGGTAGATGGCGCCTTTCCGGTCACACATGATAACATCTTTCAGCCCACGGGCCAGCAGCAGCTTGATGATGGCGATGCCTGCGGCACCGGCGCCGCAGGTGACCACCCGCACGTCCTCCATGCGCTTGCCCACCAGCTTCAGGGCGTTGGTCAGCGCCGCCAGGCAGACCACGGCGGTGCCGTGCTGGTCGTCGTGGAAGATGGGGATGGAGCAGCGCTCTTTCAGCTTCCGCTCGATTTCAAAACAGCGGGGGGCGGCGATATCCTCCAGGTTCACCCCGCCGAAGCTGCCCTCCAGCAGCGCCACGGTATTGACGATGGTATCTACGTCGTGGGTAGCCACGCACAGCGGCACAGCGTCCACCCCGCCGAAGGACTTGAAGAGAACGCACTTTCCCTCCATCACCGGCATGGCGGCCTCCGGGCCGATATCGCCCAGACCCAGCACGGCGGTACCGTCAGTGACCACCGCCACCGTGTTCCAGCGGCCGGTCAGCTCGTAGCTTTTGGCCGGGTCCTTCTGAATCTCCAGGCAGGGCTGGGCCACGCCGGGGGTATAGGCCAGGGAGAGGTCGTCGCTGGTGGCGACGGGCATTTTGGGCACCGTCTCCAGCTTGCCTCTCCACTGATAATGTCGTTTCAGGGATTCCTCCGCGTAATTCATGTTGTTCCGCTCCCTTTTCTCTCAGTTTTTATGGAAACACCGCACGATTTGTGCGGTGTTGTCTCATTTTATCGGTTCTTTTTGCCGTGGATGCTCTTCATCCGCTGGTCATTGGAAAGGATGCGCTTGCGCAGCCGCAGGTGGTTGGGCGTGACCTCCAGCAGCTCGTCGTCGGCCAGGAACTCCAGGCACTGCTCCAGGCTCATCTGCTTGGGGGGGATCAGCCGCAGGGCGTCGTCCGAGCCAGAGGCGCGGGTGTTGGTCAACTGCTTCTTCTTGCAGACGTTGACGGTGATATCCTCGTTTTTGGGGTTTACGCCGATGATCATGCCCTCGTACACGTCCACGCCCGCGCCGATGAACAGGCTGCCCCGCTGCTGGGCGTTGAACAGGCCGTAGGTGATGGAGGTGCCGGTCTCGTAGGAGATAAGGGAGCCGGTGTTCCGCCGCTCCAGGTCGCCCTGATAGGGGGCATAGGAGTCGAACACGGAGGCCATGATGCCCTCGCCCTTGGTGGCGGTCAGGAACTCGTTCCGATATCCGAACAAACCACGGGAGGGCACCAGGAAGTTCAGCTTCATCCGTTCGCCCACAGGGGTCATGTCCAGCATCTCGCCCTTGCGCTTACCCAGTTGCTCAATGACAGAACCCACATAGTCGGCGGGCACGTCCACCACCAGCCGCTCCATCGGCTCGCACTTTTTCCCGTCGATGGTGCGGAACAGCACACGCGGGGGCGACACCTGGAACTCGTACCCTTCACGGCGCATGGTCTCGATGAGGATGGCCAGGTGCATCTCACCACGGCCCGCCACGTTGAAGGAGTCGGTGGCGTCCTCTACGTCGGAAACGCGCAGGGACACGTCTTTCAGAGTCTCCCGGTACAGCCGATCCCGAATCTGCCGGGAGGTGACAAATTTGCCGTCCCGCCCGGCGTAGGGGGAATCATTGACGGAGAAGGTCATCTCCATGGTGGGCGCGGAGACCTTGACGAACTCCAGCGGCTCGATGCAGTCGGGAGTGCAGATGGTGTCGCCGATGGTCACGTCGCCAATGCCGGAGAGAGCGATGATGTTGCCTGCCTCCGCCTTGGCGCAGGGCACACGGGACAGGCCATTGAACTCAAACAGAGCGCTGGCCTTGAACTTTTTGGAGACAGTGTTGGGGTCGTGGTAGTTGCAGACCTGGATCTCCTGGTTCTGGTGGAGGGTCCCCCGCTCCACCCGCCCAATGGCGATACGGCCCACGAACTCGTTGTAGTCGATGGAGGAGACCAGCATCTGGAACGGCTCATCCAACTCCACCTCCGGGGCGGGAATATAGTCCAAAATGGTGTCGAACAGAGGCTTGAGGTCTGTCCCCGGCACGTCAGGGTCGGTAGAACAGGTTCCCGCACGGGCGGAGCAGAACAGGAAAGGAGAGTCCAACTGCTCGTCGGTGGCGTCCAGGTCCATCAGCAGCTCCAGCGTCTCGTCGATGACCTCGTGGATGCGCTGGTCAGGCCGGTCGATTTTGTTGACCACCACGATGACTCGGTGGCCCAACTCCAGGGCGTGAGAGAGCACGAACCGGGTTTGGGGCATGGGGCCTTCCGCCGCGTCCACCAGCAGGATGACGCCGTTGACCATTTTCAGGATGCGCTCCACCTCGCCTCCGAAGTCGGCGTGACCCGGCGTGTCCACGATGTTGATCTTCACGTCGCCGTAGGTGACGGCAGTATTTTTGGCCAGGATGGTGATGCCGCGCTCCCGTTCCAGGTCGCCGGAGTCCATGACCCGCTCTACCACTTCCTGGTTTTCCCGGTAGACGCCGCTCTGCTGGAGCATAGCGTCCACCAGTGTGGTCTTGCCGTGGTCAACATGGGCGATAATGGCGATGTTTCTCAAATTCGACTGCTTCATTCCGTATTTCCTCGCTTTGCTTGGGGAAACCCCGGTTCACCCGCTCCCAACATCTAAGGCCGTTTCACCGGAGGCTCCCTGGTTCTTCGATTTTTCCCGTTAGTATTATATACCCTCCTTTTTAAAGTGCAACCTTTTTCAAAGAGAGATTGACAAAATCAGCGTTTTCGGTTAAACTAATGAGGTTGACAGGGAGTGTTTTTGCTGTTTTTCCTATATCCCTTCCCCTGGCTAAGAATCCGGTCGTGTGGTTTGGCATTCTCCTGCCGCTTCATTGCAGGATTTCTCTCGCAGTGATAATTTCAAGTTGTCGTTCCGCGCCAAATCTGGCCCAATTTGATTTGTCTCTACGGCTTGGGCGGAGAAACGTGAGCCTTCAAGAGAACCTAAAGCGGGCACTTTTCCGCAGGAGCCTCTGCTAATAAACTTCATATGCGCCAGTAGCTCAGTTGGATAGAGCGTCCGCCTCCTAAGATCACACTCAAGTGGCCAACCGTTCAAAATCGATTGGACGGTCACAAGTTCATATTTCTTCAAATGTCTCCGTAGCTCAGTTGGACAGAGCATTCGCCTCCTAAGCGAAAGGCCGCGCGTTCGAGTCGCGCCGGGGACGCCAAAAGCTCCGCCGAAAGCCTTTTTTTCAAGGTTTTCGGCGTTTTTTGATGCTTTTTCAGTGATGACGGAATGCTTCATCAGAGCCAAAGTATGTAAGCAGCTTTGTTTGATTCATGCTGAAAAAACCGTACCGTCCAACTCGATCAGCCTGCTAATTTACTGCCAAATTTCAGCCGTTTTTGCTAATCAAAATCGGCCTCCAGCTAATCGCAGCAATTTTTCAGCAAAATCCTGCTAATCGGAAAGTTGGACGGTCAACATCCGAATGTTTTATAGAGCGTCCCAGATGCACCAATTATGTACTTCATCAAGCAAAAACAATCTCCCGGTCAGTGTTCTACCGGAGCCTCTTCTTTTGTATGGTAGAAGGCGTCCTCAAAACGGCGGGCGTTGATAACCCGGTCATCGTCCAGGATGTGCGAATAAACATCAGCAACCATTTTGACCTGTGCGTGTCCGGAATCACCCTGCACTGACTTGATGTCGCCGCCATTCAACTTCAGCTTGTAGGTGATGCTGGAATGACGCAGGGAGTGAAATACCACTTTGGGAAGGTCGTTAGCCTTTCCTTCGTAGGTTGATATTGCCCATGTGTTGACACCATAGATGTTCATGTAGGAGAAGTTGCAAAAGGCAGGATGGTATGACTGCTATGGCTATTATCAGGAAGACAGCCTTGTGGCATACGCCTGTTATATCCAGACCCAAAGCAGTTCTTATGCGCTGCTGGATTACTTCGCCGTTGTCCCCGAACTCCGTGGGAAAGGAATTGGCAGCGAGTTTTTGCGGAGCCTAAACGGAAATGTATCAGCGAAGCGCGGCGTATTCATCGAGGCCGAGAGTCCTGATTCCGCTAAGACGGAGGCGGAAAGACAGACACGGGAACGTCGCATTCGTTTCTATCTTTCGAATGGGGCAGAGAGAACAAACGCAAAATGTCTGTTGTTTGGAGTGGACTACAATATCCTGTTCATTTCCACTGGCAATGCTGTTGATACATAGGAAAAAGAGGGCCAACACCATGCTGTGGAGGAGTTGTATCAGGAACTATATGGACGGGTTTATGGACATTTGTGTAAGCCATATGTAAAGGCTGCGCCGTATTTGTGGTGCAGTCTGGAGGAGTACAAAAGAAAATGGTTCTATGTCAAGAGTTGGGGCAGAGAAAAATAACCCGCAAAAATAGTG
>JAJPXR010000013.1 GCA_021205375.1 Clostridiales bacterium
TCGTCCAGAGGACGGATACTATTTTCTGTGGAGTACACCACTTTCAGTGCGCGTATTCCGCGTTTTCTGCATTCATGTCGCATCACCTTTGCAAGAGGGCATATTGTTGTATCATAAATATCCGCCACCTGAAATTTTGTGGGGTCAAGTTTATTTCCGGCTCCCATACAACTGATGACTGGCACACCACATTTTTGCGCCTGTTCGACAATTTCGAGCTTTGCCGTAACAATATCTACTGCGTCTACGACGTAGGAATAATGCGAAAAATCAAATTCACCTACATTTTCCGGAAGATAAAAGCACTTCCGGACTTCCACCTTTGCATTTGGATTGATTTCAAGTATTCGTTCCTTCATGACATCTGCTTTATACTGACCGACCGTTTTTCTGGTTGCAATGATCTGTCTGTTCAAATTGGTCAGACAAATTTTATCATCGTCAACCAGAACGAAGGAACCGACTCCGTTTCGAGCGAGCGCTTCCACTGCGTATCCACCGACGCCACCGATGCCGAATATCGCAACACAGGATGCAGATAAACGTTCCATTCCATCCTTCCCTAGCAGAAGCTCTGTCCTTGAAAATTGATTCAGCAATGTGTCGTCCTCCCGTTACTTCTGCTTCTCCCGCACTTCGTTCATGCGTTCAGTTCGGCAGCTCCTGTAGAAGTTTGCTCACAGGGCAGCAAAATCCAAAAACAAAAAGTGCGTATCCGCCTCGTTGTCGATATACTCGTTGCCGTGGTTCGTGCCGGTGTAGACCAGCCGTCCCGCTTTGTAGGCGCAGAGCGTGGTGAATGGCGCAGGCGTCCAACGGGAATGGCCCAGCGGAGTGGTGGCGAACAGCGCCCCATTGGGCAGTTGGGCCACATAGAGGGAGTTTGCGTAGTTGGTGTGGACGTACAAAAGCTCCCCATCGTACAGCAGGAAGTTCATCTTATTGCCGGGGGTCATCTCACAGACAAATCTGTCCAGGAACCGGAATCGATCCTCCGCTGTCAGCTCATGGCCTATTTCGGCAGCCATACGGTCCAGCCGGTCGATGAGGCAGCAGAGAATCCGCTCACTGTCGGTTCGCCCTTCCTGCACATACTGATAGGGAGCCAGCGCCGGACAGTGGAACATGGTGCCGTTGTGGGCCAGCGTCCAGCACCGATGAAAGCAGTCCCGCTGAACAAAGGGATGACAGTTTTCGTAGTCCGTGGAACCCACCGTAGCCAGGCGGATGTGGGCGATCATCCCCTCCGTCTCCAGCGGGTGAGCCAGCCGCGCCTTCAGGTAACTGCTGCGGAAGGCCGGTGTCGGCTCCTTCTCCAAGGAAGCGGCGTTGCCGTGGAAAGTCGCCATTCCCCACCCGTTGGGGTGCTCTGTACTGTGGGAAAAGAACTCCTTCAACAGCCCGTTCACCGAGATAGGGACCGAGGCGCTGACGCCGAACAGTTCACACATTAGCTTCACCGTCAAGCGGTACTTCTGCCCCCAAGGGGCACTTCCGAAGCTGCGCTTCTCCCTGCGCTCCGCTCCCTGCCTCCTGTCGCTGCCTGGCCAGCGCCAGTCCCTTACGGACATAACCACCGGAAAACGCTTTGCGGATCTTCCAGGCGTAGCGGTTTTCTCCGTCGATGAATTTGGCGTCCTCGAAGTCCAGCACCTGCTGTACTTCGGCGGGATAGTCTCGGTAAAAGTCCCGCATCAGCGCAATCACCTTTCGGGCAGCCTGGGCCACGGAATAGGCGCGACCGTCCGGCAGCATCAGATTCACCGTTTTCAGGTCATAGTGGGCGGCATTTTTGAAGTTCTGCACCGCCTGCACCTGGTCCCGGTCCGTGAAGGGCTGGTCAGGGGTGGCGGCCAGCCAGCACAGCAGCAGTTGGGCAAAGGCCACGTCCCGTTCTTCGATACCGGCGGAGGTCAGCGGATTCAAGTCGAACATCCGCAGTTCGATGTGGTTGACGCCTCCGGTCTCCAGCGTGTCCAGCCGGTTCGGCCCGGCGGGCTTTAACCGGACGGGGTAATACAGCTCCGAAGGGGCTTGGAGCCAGCCCCGGCGCACATAGTCCCGGATGCTCTCCACGTAGGCGGGCAGGCTGCTGTAATCAAACACCGGGGCAAAGGCGTTCCAATACCCCAGCTCGCTGCACCGCACGGACGCCAGGCCCTGAAACACATCCCCGTCAAACCGTTCCTTCTCCACATAAGAGCTGTCAAGCAGCGGGCTGGCGGCGGTGATGGCCGTCAAAATCCAGCCGTAGGCCGTGACCCGCTTTGCCAGTGTCAGGTAGAGGTCGTTTTTGTAGTCAATATAGCTGCCCTGCCCGCTGCGCTGAAAATCCTGGCGCAGCAGTTCCTCATGAAAGGAATAGTTGACGTGGATGCCGGACAGGGTCATCTTGTACCGTCCATACCGCTTGGAGAGGTAGTTTCGGTAGACGGTTTTTTCCGATTGCGGCCCCGCAAACTGAGCCACTGGGATGTCCTGCTCGTTGCGGATATAGGGCGGATTGGAGAAGGGCCACAGATACTCTCTGGGCGTCAGCTTTGCCAACGTTTGCTGAATCGTCCGGGTGTGCCGCTCCAGCTCCGCCACCGCAGCGTGGGGGCTGGGCTGGACGGAAGTGTTGATCTCCGTCTGGTTTTCGCAGAAATCCCGGACGATATTGGGGTCATCCGGGAAAGGGTGGGGCGTGTGGGCCAGAAAACCCGCTTCGTCTACCCGCAGGCTCTCTTTTTCCAGACCGAAGCTGCCGGAAAGCAGCAGCTTTTCCAGTTCCGGTGAATCAATTTGTAACATGAGAATCCCTCCTTACACCCCCCGGACGGCTCGTTTTAGCTGCTCCATCGCCTGCTCCAGCGTGGCCCGGGGACAGGCCACGTTGATGCGCTGGAACCCTTCTCCCGCCGGGCCAAAGATAGCCCCGCTGTCCAGCCAGAGCTTTGCCTTGTGAACAATCAGCCGCTCCAGTTCCGGGCCGCTCAATCCCAGCCCACGGAAATCCAGCCACACCAGATAGGTGCCCTCCGGCTCTATCATACGTATCTCCGGCAGCTCCCGGTTCAGATACGCCTTTAACCAGGCAATATTTTGTTCCAGATAGGACATGACCCCGTTGTACCAGGTCTCCCCGTACCGATAGGCCGCTTCTCCGGCGGTCAGTCCCATAACGTTGAGCTGGCTATAACCGGCGGCGGCAATTTGTCTGCGGAACGTTCGCCGCAGATCGGGGTCAGGAATAAACAGATTGGACACCTGCAGCCCAGCCAGGTTGAAGGTTTTGGCCGGGGAGGTACAGGTGATGGAAATCTCCTCAAACTCCGGTTTCAGGCTGGCGAACACCAGATGCCGATTCTCCCCAAAGACGAAATCCTGATGGATTTCATCGCTGACCACCAGCACCCCATACGTCCGGCACAGTTCCCCCATATGCAGCAGTTCTTCCCGCCGCCAGACCCGCCCCACCGGGTTATGGGGGCTGCACAGGAGAAACAGCTTCACGTGGTTTTCCACGATTTTTCGCTCGAAATCGGCAAAGTCGATGTGATAGCGGCCATCTGCGCCCAGCACCAAATCACTGCTGACCACCCGTCGGTCATTGTCCACAATGACCTCCGTGAAGGGATAGTACACCGGCTGTTGGATGAGGACGCTGTCCCCCTTCTCCGTGAACGCCTTCACCGCCATAGCCAGGCCAAAGACCACCCCCGGCGTTTTCACCAGCCAGTTTTGCTTTACCTGCCAGCCGTGTTTGCGCTCCATCCACCCGGCTACCGCCTCAAAGTAACGGTCGCCGGTCTCCGTATAGCCGAAAATACCGTGGGCCACCCGCTCCTGAAGGGCGTCCAGCACATAGCTCGAGGTGGGAAAGTCCATATCCGCCACCCACAGGGGCAGCACATCCTCCGGCTTGCCCCGGCGCACCGCGAAGTCGTATTTCAGACAATCCGTGTTGCGCCGGTCAATGACCCGGTCAAAGTCCAAATTCCGTTCTCCCATGACGTTGCTCCTCCCGTCAGGGCGATGCTTCAAAGGAATCCATCGCCTGCTTCAAATCCTGAATCAAGTCCTCTTTTGTCTCAATGCCCACCGACAGGCGCAGCACTCGGTCTGTGATACCGTTTTTACGCTGGATGTCCACCGGCACGTCGGCGTGGGTCTGGGTGGTGGGATAGGTCAGCAGCGTCTCCACGCCGCCCAGACTTTCCGCAAAGGGAATCAGCTTCGTATTCTTTAGAAGGTGGAGGGCCAACTCCCGGCTCTCCACCTCGAAGGTGATCATGCTTCCAAAGCCGCTGGCCTGCCGCCGACAGATCTCATAAGCTCGTGTGCCGGGGATGCCGGGGTAATAGACCTTCCGCACCCGGCGCTCTCCCAATAAAAATTGGACGATGGCCTGGGCGTTTTCCTGCGCCCGCTCCATGCGGATGGGAAGAGTCTTGATGCCCCGGAGAATCAGCCAACTGTCAAAGGGGGCCAGCCCGGAGCCGACGGTCTTACTGATAAACCGGAGTTGTTCGGACAATTCCGGTGAGCCTGTCACCAGAAAGCCCGCCAGCGTGTCATTGTGTCCGCCCAGAAATTTTGTCCCGCTGTGAAGTACAAGGTCCGCTCCCAGGGTCAGCGGCTTCTGGAAATAGGGAGACAGGAAGGTATTGTCCACGATGAGCAGCAAACCGTGGCGTTTTGCTGTCTCTGCCATCCTGCGGATGTCTATTACATTCATCATGGGATTGGTGGGGGTTTCAATCAAAATGGCCCTGGTGTTTTCCTGAATGTAGGATTTGACATCCTCTTTGGTACAGTCGATGTGGCTGAACGAAATACCGTTCTTCTGGCTGATGGAGCGGAACAGGCGGATGCTCCCGCCGTACAGGTCAGAGTCGGTGATGATATGGTCACCCGGACGGAACAACTCCATCAGCGTGGTCATCGCCGCCATGCCGCTGGAGAAGGCCAGGGCGTCCACGCCGCCCTCCAGAGAGGCGACCACCTGCTCCAACTGCTGTCGGGTGGGGTTTTGCAGGCGGCTGTAATCATAGCCAGTGCTTTGTCCCACCGCAGGGTGGGCGAAGGTGGCGGTCTGGTAAATGGGGAAGCTGATGGAGCCAGTTTGTTCCCCCTCAATTTTCGCGCCGTCCCCATAAATACATTTTGTCTCAATGCCCCGTTCCATCTGTGACGCTCCTTCCTTCTTTTTTCGTTTTCGGCAAAAAAATTCGCCCGGTTTCAGTCAGCCGCTGGAACCGGGCAAACTGTGATTTGAGTTCCCACAAGTGGGAATGGCCGGGTGGCGAGCAAGCTGTCAGCGGCGGCTACACCTGCTGGGGGATCGTTCTATCGCTCTTTTTCCCCTGGAGGTTTTGGTCGTAAACCTCATGGTTTAGCTGACCCTCCTCTGTTGCGGCGACCAGTGTGGCCGCTGTCGCTGCGCCAACGACATTGGTGGCGGTGCGGGCCATATCCACGATGCTGGAGATGGGGGACAGCAGGACGATGACCTCCACCGGCAGTCCGGCGGCAGCAAAGACGGCGGTGGCCGTGATGGTGGCAGTACCGGGCACACCTACTGTACCGACGGAGACCACCACTGCCAGCACCACCAGGAACGCATACTGGGCGGCGGAGTATTCAAGGCCCAGTATGTGAACGGCAAAGACCGACAGCAGCACCGGCCAGACCCCTGCGCAGCCGGGCATTCCCAGATTGGCCCCCAGGCTGGCGACAAAAGAGGCGATGTCCTCGTTGACGCCCAGCTTTTTCGTCAGTTGGTTGACGGTGACAGGAATGGTACCCACGCTGCTCTGGGAGGTAAATGCCACCACCCCCGCAGGCCAAATGCCCTTAAAAAAGGCAATGGGATTCAGGTGGCCAATCACCCTTAGCAATACACCCTCCACCAGGAAGAGCTGAACGGCGCAGAGCACATAAGCCAGGACCAACACACTGAGCAGCGGCAGCAGGTCACTGAGGGCGTTTCTGCTCACGGCTCTGGCCACCAGCGACAGCACCGCGTAGGGGGTAAAGCCGATGACGATGCTGACGACCTTCCCCATGACCCGATTGCCGGCGTCGATGAAGGCTTTGAACGGGGCGACCTGTTCCGCATTTTCCGCCGCCAAAGCGTTGTAGCTGAGGGCCACCAGGATGACGAACAGGACGATGGGGACGACTTCTCCATCCGCCCAGTGGGAGGCCAGGTTCTGGGGGAACAGACTGATGATGGTGTCCACAAAGGTGGGGACTTCCGTCGCCTCATAGTCGGTGGCCAGTTCGTAGACGAACCCGTCTCCAATATTGGTGGCGATGCTGGCAAGCAGGGTGATGATGCTGGCAATCAGGGTGTTCAGCTCCAGAAACAGCACGGTTTTCAGGCCGATGTTCTTCAAACGGATGGAACTGCTCAAATTGGTGATGCTGGCGGTGATGCTGAAAATCAGCAGTGGCACCACCACGGCGGAGATCACATGGGCATAGATGGTGCCCACGGCGGCTACATAAGTATAGTGGCCTTTGAAGGCCAGTCCAACGACAATGCCAAGACCCAAGGCAAGAATGGTGCGGACGCCAAAGTCCACGTGCCGCTTTCGATCCAGGTAATACAGCAGGGCGAAAAAGGCTGCCGCAAGCAGCAGTGCGCCCCATTCCAGATAATCAATGGTCATAATGATGTACCTCTTTCATTCTTTCGTGAATTTCTCCGAATAGTCCCTCCCAGGGACGGATGCAAACGTTATTCAACTTCCGTTACGCTCCCACATTCGTGGCCCCAGGAGGCGCGTACATCGGACGGAGTGCGTTTTGTTCCCAGGCCAACGGGCCAGCCGTTCTCGTTTCTTCATTGCGCATCCCCCTTTCTGTCCGTTATGGTAACACTGGCCGCTGAATCCGTCCAATACCGAAAGAAAATACCAGGATATAGCCTGACGCTATAACCGGGCAGGGATGCTTTGCAATTTATGTGACGGCAAGATAGCGTTTCATCGCTTCAATGTATTTTTCTCCCATTTCGCTCAAAACAAGGTTTTTCCGGGTGATGTAGCCGATTTCCATGACGCTTTCCGAATCCGTCCCCTCGTCCTGAAAGGGCACCGCCACATAATCTGAACCGTTCAGCTCCTCGCAGATGATGCCGGAGCAGAGCGTGTACCCGTTCAGGCCCACCATCAGGTTCAGCATAGTGGCCCGGTCGTTCGCCTTGATGACCTGCGCATATTCCCTGGTGGAGAGAACTTCCTCCGCATCGTAGAAGGAGCTGTTGTCCCCCTGGTCAAAGGCCAGGCAGGGGTAGTGCGCCAGTTGCTCGAAGCGAATAGCCGTTTCCCCTGCCAGCGGGTGGCCCCGCCACAGGTATACGTAGGCCCGGCAATCCACCAGAGGATGAAATTCCAAATGAGCGTTATGGAGCAGCTTCTCCATCGCCTTGCGGTTAAATTCACTCAGGTACAGCACGCCGATCTCGCTTTTCAGGGTGCTGACATCGCTGATGACCTCCCGTGTTTTGGTTTCCTTGATGGCAAATTCGTATTTGGACATATCGTATTCCTGGGCCATGTCCACGAATGCCTTCACCGCAAAGGAATAGTGCTGGGTGGAGACACCGAATTTTTTCTTATAGGAGCCGCCCTTTCCGTATTTCTTCATCAGGTTTTCGTACTGGCGATAAATCTCTTTGGCATATTGCAGAAATTCCACGCCGTCATTGGTCAGCGTCACTCCTTTTCCGCTGCGGTACAGCAACGTGACGCCAAGCTCCTTCTCCAATTCCTTGACCGCATTGGTCAGGGAGGGCTGAGACACATAAAGCTGCTCCGCCGCTTTGTTCAGGGAACCGGTTTCCGCAATCGTGATGATATATGACAGTTGATTCAGCGTCATACTGGTTCCATCTCCTTAACAGTTACCTACTATCATGATATGTTAATAGGCAAATTATAGCGCGTAATGTCCGTCGTGTCAACCATCAGCGCATGGCGTTTTCCGATAGAGAGGGCGTACGCGCTGAAATAACCGGACCGCAAAAAGGCGTATTGGTCTGATAAATCGCCTTTTTGCACAAAACAACATTTTTATGCGTCTAGCTTTTGCTCTATCTTACAAATCTGATTTATAAACCTATTATTCCTATTGACTTAGTTGGTAATTAGTGATATAGTGCAGCCATTGACGGCGAAAGGCCCGCAAGAAAGATTAACTATTAAAAGTCAACCCCCAAATCGTGAATTGTAAGTTACGTCTCTACCGAACTCCGCCGCCCTTGACAACCAGCATTCAAATGCTGGTTGAATGGCAGCGAGGGCGATGGAAGGAATAGCAAGCTAAGCCCAGCTGCCCTCGCAAGAACAGTGTAGCATTTGAATGCTTCAGTTCGTCAAGGGTACGCTGCGCCGGCTCATGCTATGATGAAAGCTCAGGCTCCGAAAGGAAATGGTCAGGCTGCTGGGCGATATGGCTCGTGGGATTTTTCCAGAGCAAAAATCAGCCGCACCAACTTTTTGGCAGCATGGGAAATGGCGACATTGTAATGCTTGCCCTCTGCCCGCTTTTTAGCGAGATAGGCGGCAAAGGTTGGGTCCCAGAGACAGACGTATTTGGTAGCGTTGTAGAGGGCGTAGCGCAGGTATCGGG
>JAJPXR010000150.1 GCA_021205375.1 Clostridiales bacterium
CCCCGGTGACAGGGCCGTACACCCGGCCAAACGTCCGCTGGCGGCAGCCCCGGAACCCCCGCAGCGCCCAGCCCAACACTGCCAGCAGCAGGTCGAAGCCCAGCACCACCAGCGCCAAGCCCCCGCAGAGCTGCCGGTCGGCGGAGCGCGGCAACGCATAAACGAGAAGCAGCGCCGTCACCGCCGCCGGGAGCAGGCTCCGGCGCAGGTTGTCCAGCAGCTTCCACCTGTCGATGGGAGAGAGCGGGTTGGGGATACGCTCTCCCGTCTGATTTGGCACCCGGCCCGCCAGCCAGCGGGCGGCCTGCCAGTCCCCCCGCACCCACCGGTGCTGGCGGCGGAAATAGCCCTCTGCCGTGGGTGGGAAGCCGTCGGCCAGCTCCACCTCCCCGCAGAAGCCCGCCCGGAGGACGCAGCCCTCCAGCAGGTCGTGGGAGAGGATGCGGTTTTCCGGGAACCGCCCGGTCAGACACCGCTCCGCCGCCGCCACGTCCAGGATGCCCTTGCCGCAGTAGCTGGCCCGGTCAAAGAGGTCGCGGTAGAGGTTGGCCGTCCCCGCCGTGTAGGGGTCGCTGCCGCTGCCGCCGCAGAACAGGGCGGCGAAAGGGGTGGCGTTGGCGTCCTCCAGGTCGGTGGTCAGCCGGGGCTGGAGCAGCCCGTAGCCCCGGACGACCACGTTTCGCTTTTCATCCACCACGGGCCGGTTCAGTGGGTGGAGCATGGCCCCCACCAGCCGCCGCACCCCGTCTGGCCCCAGCCGGGTGTCGCTGTCCAGGGTCAAGAGGTACGCCGTGTTTTGCAGCGCCGCCCGGTCCCCGGCGCGCACCTCCAGCGGAGTGGATTTGCCCCGCAGCAGGGCCAACAGCTCCAGCAGCGCCCCACGCTTGCGCTCCCAGCCGCGATAGCAGTTGTCCCGCTGCACATAGGTCTGCTCCCGCGTGAACAGGTAAAACCGCCCGCCGTAAAGGTCGTTCAGCCGGTCAATTTGTCGTTTGGCCCCCTGGAGCCGGGCCTCGCCGCCCACCCCCTGGGGAAACCGGCTGTCAGGCAGGTCGGCCAACAGGCCGTAGTTCACCAGCGCCCCGGCGGAGCGGTTGGCGAGGAAATACTGCTCCAGCTTGGCGGACAACTGTTCCGCCGCATCGTCCCCGGTCAGCACCGCGCAGATGACGCAGAGGGTCTTGCCCTCCGGCGGGACGCCGTCCTGTAAGTCCAGCCGGAACACCGGGCGGGGGTTGACCATGCGCAGGGCAGTGAAGTCCACGCTCTTTTTCACCAGTTCCGACACCGGCAGCAGCGCCGCCAGCGCCAGCCACCACGCCCCGCCGAGCCAGCCAATAAACACGGACCACGCCAGCGTCAGCAGTCCCAGCAGCCAGGGATACCAACGGCCCTCCTTTGCCGGGGGAAAGAGCAAAAATCCGACGTGTTGCCCCTCCTTTTGGGCCTGTTCCAGCAGGGTTTGCGCAAATGCGCCCTCGTCCTTCCCGGCGCGGTGGGCCAGCTTCGCCAGCCGGGTCCGGTAACGCTGCCGTCCCTGTCGGCTGGTGCGGAGATACGTCTTGTCCTGGGCAAAAACCGCGTGAATTTGGCTCAATTCCTCCAGAAAATCAGAGAAATCCCTGCCGGTGAACAGCCCCAGGGCGGCGAAGCAGGCTTGCAGTTCCTCCACCGCGCTGTCCTCCTCCAAGTGGGCGGCAATTTCCCGCACCCGATGGACAACGCCCAAAATCAGGCAGGGGAACAGGGCGCGCAGCTCGCTCTCCCACAGCGGCGCGGCGGACTGGACGCCCCGGAGGTAAGCCAGCAGGACATCCGCCGTCCACGTCCCGGCTTCCTGAGCCGCAAGCTCCCCCAGCCGCTGCACCCTGGCACAGCGCCCGTGGAGCCGCACCGCCGGGAGCCGTCCCAGGCCCCGGAGCTTTGCCACCGCCTCGTCTCCCTCCCGGCGCAGCAGCCAAAGCTGGTCCAGCAGGAGCTGGGCCGCGGGATGCTCGTCCCCCTCTGTATCCAGCCTGCGGCAGAGGGCGCAGAGGGCGGTCAGGTCGTCCCGGCCCTGGCGGGCGACGGCCCCGGCGGAGACAGTGCCGTCCAGCAGCCACTGTCCGGCAGTCTGTTTTCCCTGTTCTGTCGCGTCGTTTTGTCTCATCTCTGGGTCCTCCCCGGCTTTGTGGTATTGGTTGTCCTTTTGAATCAGCCTTATCTGTGATTCCGACGAAACCCCTCCACCATGCTTCGCATGGTTCCCCTCCCCTGAAAGGGGAGGAGGGCCGCCGCCTTTAGGCGGTGGCGGAGGGGTTTCTAGCACACGGCTGGTTCAAAGGAATAACCAAAAAATAGTTTGTCAGGACATGGTACAAACAGCCGCTGTCCACCCGTCAAGTGTTCCCAAACCAAAAGAAAAGTATGCTTTCCGGCAAAAATCCGGCTGGATGGGAACCCGTGGGGAAAAGTGTGAGAAAGCTCTTGAAAAATCCCAGCCCATCGGGTATAATAACATCGTTCAATTTCCGGGTGTTGCGCAGTTGGTAGCGCGCCTGCTTTGGGAGCAGGAGGCCGGGCGTTCAAGTCGCCCCACTCGGACCACCTTTATCCGGACGCAGGCGCACAGACGGGCATTGCGTTCGGATAATTCATTTTAAAGCGCAAAAAACGCGAAACAGGGGGAATGACCCATGAAATATACATCCTTAGAGAGCGCCATCACAGCCGTTTTCGGCGAGGGCGTCCAGGTGGCGGGCCGCCAGCCGGTGTACGGCGGGGACATCAACCGGTCTTACCGGCTGACCCTGACGGACGGCACAAACGTCTTTTTGAAGTGCAACGGCGTGAAAAACGTCGCCTTTTTCCAGGCGGAGGAGGCGGGGCTGCTGGCGCTGGCCCGTCCCGGCGTCATCGGGACCCCCAGGCCCCTGGCTGTGGGCGTGGACGAGCCGAAGGGCATTGCCTTCCTGCTGATGGACTACCTGGAAGCCGCGCCTCAGCGCCGGGACTACTGGGAGACCTTCGGGCGGGAGCTGGCCCTGCTCCACCGGGCGGAGACGGCGGGGCTGGCCGCAGAGGACGAAACCCTGCCCTTCGGTTTCCGGGAGGACAACTTCATCGGGGCCACCCGCCAGTGGAACACCCCCAAGGCCAGTTGGGTGGAATTTTTCCGGGACTGCCGCCTGCGCCCCCAGATCCAGATGGCGGAGCGGAGCCTGGACGCGGGGATGCGCACCAAATGCGAACGCCTGCTGGACCGGCTGGACGACTACCTGCCGGAGCCGGAATTTCCCTCGCTGATCCACGGGGACCTGTGGAGCGGCAACGCCTCCTGCGGGCCGGATGGCAAGGCGTGGATCTTCGACCCGGCGGCCTACGTGGGCCACTGCGAGGCGGAGCTGGCCATGACGGAGCTGTTTGGACGGAACCCTGCCGCCTTCTACGACGCCTACCGGGAGGTCAACCCCATCGACGAGGGGTATGAGGGCCGGAGGGACCTCTACAACCTCTACCATCTGTTCAACCACCTGAACCTGTTCGGCAGCTCCTACCTCAGCTCGGTGCGGCGGGTGCTGAACCGCTATGCGTGAAACAATTCGGACAAAAACCGCCCCTAAGGTTTACAAAAAGTTCCCAAATGGAAGGGTTTCTTTCCTTGACAGCATAGGGTAGAAAGGGTACAATGATAACAGAGAAAGTTTGACCCGTTTTGGTAAAATTGCTACCGTCCAGAGGTGAACAGCATGAAAAAAACAGTAACCACCCGGAACGCCGCGCCGGTGTACGCCATTGCGGTGGTGTGGCTCATCGGGACCTTCCTGGTGGGCGTCCACAGCATAGGCGGCTACCTGCTGCTGGCGGCGCTCTCCGTGGCGGCCTTTCTGGTGGGGCGGAGGATTTGGCCGGATACGGTGGAAGAGGTCGAAGTGCCGGAGCCGGAGCCTGCCGACCCGGAGCTGGCCGCCCTGAAAAAGGAGCGGGACCGGGCCATCAGCGAAATTCGCCGCCTGAACGACAACATCGCGGACGAGGGCATCAGCCGCCAGATCGACCACATCGAGGCCACCACCCGGAAGATTTTCGATTACATTCTGGAGAAGCCGGAGAAAAAGAGCCAGGTGCGCACCTTTTTGAACTACTACCTGCCCACCACCATCAAGCTCCTCAACGAGTATGACCGGATGGACAACTTGGGCGTCTCCGGCGCCAACATCGACAGCGCCAAGCGCAAAATCGAAGGGATGCTGGACACCGTCTGCGTGGCCTTCGACAAGCAACTGGATGCCCTGTTTTCCGACACGGCCATGGATATCTCCGCAGAGATCACCGTGTTGGAGCAGATGATGCAGCAGCAGGGACTGTCCGGCAGCGGGATGTAACGACCGCTAGGCACTTTTGCTCAGCATAGCACAAGTTTTCCGCGAAGGCCTACCATTCGGAAAGCAACCACCCCTCTTGCCTCCGCCGTCAAGCGGCACTTCCGGGGCTTTGCCCCTCCTTGCCCTGAAAGGGGAGGTGGCGCGGCGTAAGCCGCGACGGAGGGGTTTCGCCCCACAATCAGATTTGCTACTTTTTTGAGACTTGAGAAAAACTGAGAAAAAACGGAGGAACCGACCATGAGCGAGTATACCATCCCCAGCCTGACCCTGACCCCGGAGGAGGACGCTGCCCAGGCTGTCCAGGCCCCCGCCGCCCCTACATTGACCACAGGCGTCGAGCCTGCGGAGGCCCCCAAAAAGGAGGCGGAACCCGTTGTAGTAGACGACTCCATGCTCTCCGAGGCGGAGAAAAAGGCCGTGGACGAGTTTGTGGAGAAAATCGACATCACCGACGCCACCCAGGTGATGCAGTACGGCGTGGCGGCCCAGAAGAACATCGCCGCCTTCTCCGAGAACGCCCTGAACCAGGTGCGCACTAAGGACCTGGGCGACATCGGCGACAGCCTCTCCAGCCTGGTGGTGGAGCTGAAAAACTACGACCCCAGCGGGGAACCCCAGAAGAAAAAGGGCCTCTTTGGCCGGGCCAAGGTCAAGGCCGACGAGGTCCGGGCGCAGAACGCCAAGGCCGAGGCCAACGTGGACAAAATCTGTGAGATTTTGGAGCAGCACAAACTGAACCTGATGAAAGACGTGGCCATGCTGGACCAGATGTACGACCTGAATCAGCAGTATTACAAGGAACTGACCATGTATATCGTCGCCGGCAAAAAGAAGCTGGCCAAGGCCAAGGCGGAGGACCTCCAGCAGCTCCACGAAAAGGCCGTCCAGAGCGGCACCCAGGAGGACGCGGAGGCGTACAACGACTACGCCAACATGATCCAGCGGTTCGAGAAGAAGATCGGCGACCTGGAGCTGACCCGGATGATCTCCCTGCAAATGGGACCCCAGACCCGGCTGCTGCAAAACAACGACGCCGCCATGATCGAGAAGATCGACACCTCGCTGCTGAACACCATCCCCCTGTGGAAGAGCCAGATGGTCATCTCCATGGGGCTGGAGCGCTCCCGTCAGGCCACTGCTGCCCAGTCCGCCGTGACCAACATGACCAACGAGCTGCTGAAAAAGAACTCCGAGATGCTCAAGATGGGCACCGTCAACACCGCGAAAGAGGCAGAGCGGGGCATCGTGGACCTGGAGACCCTGCGCAAGACCAACGAGGACCTGATCTCCACCCTGGACGAGGTCATGAAAATTCAGGACGAGGGACGACAGAAGCGGGCCGACGCCGAGAAGGAACTGGGCAAGATCGAGGGCGAGCTGCGGCAGAAGCTGCTGGAGCTGCGGAATTGAGCTGTTAGCTATTAGCCGTTAGCTGTTAGTCAGGTACTGCAAACCATAAGCGAAGAGCAAAAAAGGCAGGCACTACTAACCGCTAGTCACTGGCCACTCGTTCGGCAGTCCCCAAAAGACAGGTGAAGCATATGAAATTTTTCAAAAAATTTTCTGTGGCGGTGGTCATCACGGCCCTGGTGGTGGTGGGCTGTCTGGCCTACTCGGTGACGACGGCCCCCGCCAGTCTGCCCGACGTGCAGGTGGGCAACTGGGTCTGTGACGAGGCCAACGTCCTCTCCTCCGATACGGAGACCCAGGTACGGGACTACAACAGCCGGTTTGACACCAGTTACACCGCTTACGTGGCGGTGGTGACGGTGGACAGCATGGAGGGCTGGGACGCCACCGACTTCGGCAGCGAGGTCTTTGACAAGTGGGAACTGTACGGCAACGACTTCCTGCTGGTGCTGGACGTGGGCGGACAGGCGGACTACTTTTTCTACGGCAGCAACTACACGGATTTTGACTACGCCTCCTACCTGAGCGAGTACGTGGACCCCTACTTCTACAGCGGGGACTATGACACGGCAGTGCTCACGCTGATGGAGGCCATGGACACCTATCTGGCCGGG
The DNA here is from genome assembly GCA_021205375.1 of Clostridiales bacterium. Taxonomy (GTDB): domain Bacteria; phylum Bacillota; class Clostridia; order Oscillospirales; family Oscillospiraceae; genus Onthomonas. The sequence goes on from JAJPXR010000150.1 coordinate 6,389, forward strand.
AAAAACGGCCAGTCCTCCACCACAGCGGCCGACGAGACCGGCGGCTGGGTGGACGACGCCTATTACGACTACGGTTACAGCTACGAGAACGGATCTTCCGGAGGTGTAAGTGTAATGAGTATCATCATTTTAATTGTTGTGGTGTTGATCATCCTCAACGCCATTGACCGCAGCCGGTACAACCGCTGGTATCGCCAGTATGGATATATGGACCGGCCCCCAGTGCTGTTCACTCCGCTGCTGTTCTGGAACCGGAACCGGTGGCGGCGGCCCCCCAGAGGGCCTGGCGGACCTGGCCCCGGCCCTGGCGGGTTCGGCGGCGGATTTGGCCCTGGCCCCGGTGCCGGTGGTCCCCGTCCCGGCGGCGGCGCCCGTCCCCGTTCCGGCGGCGGATTTGGCGGCGGCGGCAGCCATGGTGGCGGCGGCTTCGGCGGCGGCGGTGGCAGCCGTGGCGGCGGCGGCTTCGGTGGCGGCGGCGGCAGCCGCGGCGGACACCGGTAAGCGGTTTCCATTGTTGTTCTTTTGAATCGTCAAACGCACACCTAGCGGCTAGCACTAACCCCCTTGCCTCCCCTGTGAAGCGCGGGCCGAATGGCCAATTCCTCTTTCGCGCAAATGCAGGGAGCTATGGCCCTTTTGGGCCATGCGAGTCGCAAAGGGGAGGAGGGCCGCCGCCTTTAGGCGGTGGCGGAGGGGTTTCGTGTTAATGCGTAGTGAATAGAACAGCTAAATTTGTTATATTTCGACCTAAAAATACGAATTGTAATCAGCTATGACGCATGAAACACAGCTCCGGGGGCGCTTCGCCCCCAGCCCCAGCGGGCGGATGCACCTGGGCAACGCCTTTTCCGCGCTGCTGGCCTGGCTCTCCGTCCGCCACGCGGGGGGCGAGATGGTCCTCCGGCTGGAGGACCTGGACCCCGCCCGGTGCAAACCGGCCTACTGTGCCCAGGTGGAGGAGGACCTCCGCTGGCTGGGCCTGGACTGGGACATGGGCGGCAGTCAGGGCGGCGAAGGATATTACCAGAGCCGCCGGAGCGAGATTTACACAACTTATCTGGAGCAGCTCCGGGCAAAGGGGCTGCTCTATCCCTGTTTTTGCAGCCGGAACCAGCTCCACGCGGCCTCCGCGCCCCACCGTAGCGACGGAACCCCTCTCTACAGCGGTGCGTGCCGGGACCTGACGCCCCGGCAGCAGGCGGAGCGGGCCAAAACCCGCAAGCCCGCCGTCCGCATTCGTGTGCCAGAGGAAACCGTCTGCTTCACCGACGGGGTCATGGGGCCGCAGGCCCAGAATCTGGCCCGTGAGTGCGGCGACTTCATCCTCCGCCGCAGCGACGGGGTCTATGCCTATCAGTTGGCGGTGGTGGTGGACGACGCCCTGATGGGGGTCAACCAGGTGGTGCGGGGGGAGGACCTGTTGGATTCCACGCCCCGTCAAATCTGGCTCCAGCGCCAACTGGGGTTCCCTCAGCCGGACTATTGCCACGTCCCTCTGCTCTACGGGCAGGACGGCCACCGTCTCTCCAAGCGGCAGCGGGACCTGGACCTGGGGGCCATCCGCGCCAGCGGCGCCCGTCCGGAGGAAGTCGTTGGGCGGCTGGCTTGCTGGGCGGGGCTGATCGACCGGCCCGTGCCCATCTCCGCCGGGGAGCTGGTGCGGGACTTCGACTGGGAAAAGGTGCGAAAAACCGACATCGTTGTGGGGTAACGAATATGGACGAGAACGAACATGAAAAAAAGCGGCAGTTGGGGCCGCTGACCTGGGTGCCGGAGGGCTTTCTGTTTGTGGTGCTGCTGGCGGAGCTGGCGGCGCTACTGACGGCGGCGCTCAACTGGACCCAGCGGGTGGTTTGGGCCGCCATCGTCGCCATTCTGTGGGCGGGGGTGCAGGCTATTCTCATCGCCCTGGCGGTGAAGGGGGAGCCGGTCTCCATCGCTCAGGTGGTGACGGCGATCTTCCGCAGCGTAGTGTCTACGGCGCTGATGTTCGCCGTGGCGGTGCTGACGGTGCGCTCCCCCACGCTGACCAATAAGCTGGCCTTCGGGACGGCAGCGGCGGCAATGGCGCTGAATCTGGTGGATTTGGAGCTGCTAAGGAGAAGAATTGGCAATGTGCAATGAGCTGTTAGGGAACCTCTGATTAAAAGCGGATTTCATTGATAACCTTACAAGTTTACTGC
>JAJPXR010000023.1 GCA_021205375.1 Clostridiales bacterium
CAGGTAGAAGGCGAAGAGCATCCCGTCGAACTTCCGGTGTCTGCGGACGACGAAGTAGAGCAGCGCCAGCCCCACCGCGTTCCACAGGGACTCATAGAGGAAGGTGGGGTGGACCTCGATGTACTCCCCGGTGTTCAGGGTCAGGCCCATCCGCCAGGGGGCGGAGCAGGCGGAGCCATAAGCCTCCTGGTTGACGAAGTTCCCCCAGCGGCCCAGAGACTGGCCGATGAGCAGGCCGTAGGAGCAGGCGTCCGCCATGGAGGGGAAGCTGCATTTGCGCACCAGACAGAAGATCAGGCAGGTCAGCACCGCGCCGATGATGCCGCCGTAGATGGCGATGCCGCCGTCCCAGATGGCGATGGCCTCCTTCCAGTCAAAGCCGCCGTCCGCCGTGGTGTACAGGTCCAGGTAAAACACCACGTAGTAAATGCGGGCGCAGATGATGCCGATGGGGGCAGCAATGATGAGCATATCCAGCAGATCGTCCTGATCGACCCCCAGGCGGGGGGCCTGCCGGTAGCTGAACGTCACCCCCAGCAGAAAGCCCACCGCGATGATGACGCCGTACCAGTAGATGTCCTTCCCGGCAAAGGAAAAGGCCACCCGCTGGATGTGAAAGGTCAGGCCCAGGCCGGGGAAGGTAATTGGATTCATGGGAAAGACTTCCTTTCTTTTTGGGGCAACACCACAGCCTTAATTGTGCGGTGCCGCCCTTAATCAATGGATGGTCGCAGGGGTTATGATTCTCCCGCAGCCACCACCGCCAAAGTCATCCGCTCCGGGCGGACCAGCTCGTCCAGGAAAGCCAACGTCTCCTCCCGCCCGACGCCGTCGAACAGCTCCGGGAAGCGGTAATAGTGATAGCCGTTGAACTGGCCCTGCGCCAACTGGACACAGCAGTGGTCAAAGCTGTTCAGCCGCCGCACCCGTGGGCCGTAGACCGCCTTTTTGCACCGACGGAACCGCTCTGCCGAAATGCCCTCCCGGCGGATGCGCGCTCCCTCGTCCAAAATGGCTTGGGCCACCTGCTCCGGGTCCGGGCTTTCCCCGCCCAGGGCCAGGAACGCCGCAACCGGGTAGTCCTCATAGGACTGGTCGAACCGCTTGTTGATGAGGCCCTGGTCGTAGAGCTTCTGATACACCGGGCTGGACTGGCCGCAGAGCAGCTCTCCCGCCAGCTCACCCAGCAGTTGAAGCCGCAGGTGTTCCTCCCCCTGGGGGTGAGGCGCGCTCTTGAAGCCCACCAAAAAGTTGGGGGCGGACACCGCCATTTGGGTTTTGACGGACGGCTGGGCCGCGGTCAGTTCTTCGGTGGGACCGTAGTCCTTCACCGGCGGCTCCTTCTCTTCGCCCTGTCCGGCGGGCAGGGCCATTCGCGCCACCGCGGCCACCTGCTCCGGGTCCACGTCTCCCGCCACGCACAGCGCCATGTTGCCGGGGCGGTAGAAAGCCCGGTGGCAGTCGTCCAGCGTCTCCGCCGTGATGTCCTTGATGGAATCCAGACTGCCCGCCACCGACACCCGCAGGGGGTGGGTGCGGTACAGCCCCTCCAGCAGGTTGTGGTACAGCCGCCAGCCGGGGTCGTCCTCCACCATCTGGATCTCCTGGCCGATGATGCCCCGCTCCTTCTCCACCGACTCCCGCGTGAAATACGGTGTGGAGACGAAGGAGAGCAGCATCCGCAGGTTGGCGGTGAAGCGGTCAGTACACTCGAAGTAGTATCCCGTCATGGCCGGGCCGGTGAAGGCGTTGGGGGACGCGCCGTTAGCCGAGAGCATTTGCAGGGCGTTGCCCTGGGGGGTGTCGAACATCTTATGTTCCAGGTAGTGGGCGACCCCGGCGGGGGTCTCCCGCCGCTGCCCGTCCACCTGATAGCGCATATCCATGCCGCCGTAGTTGGCGGCGAAAAAGGCGTAACGCTTCTCAAAGCCCGGCCTTGTCACCACGTAGATGGGAAGGCCGTTTTCCAGCCGCTCAAAGTAACAGGTCTCCCCCAGCCGGGGGAACTGGGTCCGCTCCATCATGGCTGTGCCTCCTCTCCCTCCGGGCCGCGCAGGGTGTATACCGTGTCCAGCCGCAGTTTTTGGGCCGCCTCAACAACTTCTTCTCTCGTCACGTCCTCCAGCAGTTGGGCCAGCTCCTGGGGGGCAAGCCACATCTCAGAGAGCGCCTGGCTGAGCCAATAGTCCTCCTGGGCGCCCTGGCTGTCGGCCATGGTGCGATAGGCTCGGACCATGGCCCGCCGGGCGGCGTCCAGCTCCCCGTCGGTGAAGTCTCCCGCCTGCACCGCCGCCAGTTGGCGCAGAATCTCCTCCTCCGCACGGGCCAGATTGTCGAAGGCCACGCCGCACTGGACGTACAGCAGCCCCTTGTGCTTGTCCAGACCGGAGCTGGCGTAGTAGCACAGGGACAGCCGCTCCCGCACGTTGAGGAACAGCTTGGAGGTGGGGGTGCCGCCGAACAGGGCGTTGGCCACCACCAGGGCGGGGTAACCCCGGCCGCTGAGGGTGCAATTGGTGCGGAAGCCCAGCACCAGCTTGCCCTGGGTCACGTCCAGGCGGTCGGTGACGTTCCGGCGCTCCCCCGGCTCCACCCGCCAGCGGGTCAGGGGCAACTCAGGCCGCCCCTGCCGGGGCAGGTCCCGCAGGGCCTCCCGCCAAACCAGTTCCATCCGCCGGGGGCTGGCGGAGCCGCAGTAGTAAAGCTCTACCTGCGCGGCGGGCAGCACCTGTCGGTAATGCCGGTCCAGCTTGGCGACGCTGATTTTCTCCGCCGCCGCCAGCGACCCCAGACGGCTGACGCCGAAGTCCTCCCCGGCGCACATCTCCTCCACCAGCCGCCGCAGGGCGTACTGGCGCTTGTCGTTGACGGCGCTTTTGATGTCGTCCATCAGGTTGGCCCGCTCGCTGTTCACATAGTCCGCCCGGAGCCGCCCGTTGCGGGTGGCGGGCCGCAGCAGCAGGTCCCCCAGCAACTCGGCCTCCCGGTCCAGCAGGGACGTTTTCTCTGGCGTCAGGCCGTCGTCCAAAAAGGTGGCCGCGAAGCCGAAGCACTGGCTCTCCCCCCGCTTGGTGACGGTGGGTTCCAGCACGCCGCCGTACAGCTCCTCCAGCGCCGCCGCCAACTGCTGGCGGTCCGGCCAGCGGGCCGTCCCCCGGCACAGCACCTGGGGCAGCAGGGCGTTGAGGGCGGCGGTCTCCGCCTTCAGCGGCGTCACCAGCCGCAGCGCCCAATAGCTGCTCTTAAATTTTTTCGTCTGAACGCAGGTCAGATGGACCCCCGGCATCAGCTCGGTGCGGTGAACCTCCTGCATACGTCTCACCCCCGTTGGTGTGATTAGTGGCTAGTGGCTAGTTGTCAGTGAGATAATGCTTGTCGTTTCGCCAGCACTTTTGCCCAGCATAATACAAGTTTTCCACAGAGAAACACCATTCGACGGCCTGCTACCCCTCTTGCCTCCCCTGAAAGGGGAGGAGGGCCGCCGCCTTTAGGCGGTGGCGGAGGGGTTTCCGGCCCACAACTGAGAAAAAGGGATAACCGCTATCACATTTTTGTTGAGGATTATTATACAGGATAGACAATGGTTTTGCAAGCCGCTAACCGCTCACCACAACAACGATTTCGCTTTCCTCCGACAGCCCCGCCAGCGGTATCCCCTGCCCGGCAGGTGCGCCGTTCAGGGTGATTCCTGCCGCCGCGCCCCGGGAGACGCGAAGGTGCAGTAGCTTGCCCTCCAGCCGCCAGTCGGCCTGATAGCCCCGCCAGCTTTGGGGCAATCTGGGCTGAATGAAAAGCCGGTCATCCCGGACCCGCAGGCCCAGCAGCTCCTCTGTGGCCGCCCGGCAGAACCAGGCCGCCGCCCCGGTGTACCAGGTCCAACCGGCCCGGCCCTGCTGTCCTTCGGCGGTGGAGACGTCCCCCGCCAGCACGTAGGGTTCGCCCTGATAGACTGCGTGTTCCGCGCCCTCCGGCAGCAGCGTTTGCAGCAGCTCCCAGCCCTGCTCCGTCTCCCCCAACTGGAGGGCGGCCATCGCCAGCCACACGGCGGCGTGGGTGTACTGCCCGCCGTTTTCCCGGACGCCGCCGGGGTAGGCGCTGATATACCCCGCCGGGATCTCCCGGAAGGGCGGGTCCAACAGGGCCACGGTGCGGTGTTCCCGGTCATAGAGCCGGTCAATGGCGGCCTGCACCGCCTGCCGCCCCCGCGCCGGGGAGGGGTTGGGGGCAAAGACGGAAAAGCTCTGGGCGATGGAGTCGATGCGGCACTCCCGGCTCTCCCGGCTGCCGATGGGCTGGCCCTCGTCGTCATAGGCCCGGCGATACCAGCCCCCGTCCCAGGCTTCGTCGGCTTTGGCGGCGAGGCGGGCGGAGAGCTTGCGGTAGCGCTCCCGCCGTTCCCCGTCGCACAGGGCGGAGAACTCCTCCAGCACCAGGGACAGGAACCAGGTCAGCCACACGCTTTCCCCCCGTCCCTCCCGGCCCAGCCGGTCCATGCCGTCGTTCCAGTCGCCATGCCCCATCAGACAGAGGCCGTGTTCCCCCACGCCCTGGCCCAAACAGCACTCGATGGCCCGGATGCCATGCTCCAAAACGGTGCCGGTCTCGTCGGAGAGGGCAGCTTCTTCATAGCGCTGTTCCTCATCCCTTTGCAGAGGCCGGGAGACCAGCCACGGGGTCTTTTTGTCCAATAACGTTCGGTCCCCGGTGACGGACACCCACCGGCACAGGCTGTAGGGCAGCCACAGCAGATCATCGCTGATGCGGGTGCGCACCCCCCGCTCGCCTTGGGCCAGCGGGTGCCACCAATGCTGGGCGTCCCCCTCCCGGTACTGGTGGCGGCAGCAGCGCAAAATCTGTTCCCGCGCCAGCTCTCTGCCGTTGGGCAGCAGGCCGCACACGTCCTGCAACTGGTCCCGGAAGCCATACGCGCCGCCGCACTGGTACAGGGCGGAGCGGGCCAGCAGGCGGCAGGCGATGACCTGATACCGGCCCCAAAAGCTCAGGTAGTGGTTCAGCGCCGGGGCGGGGGAACGTAGGGTGAAGCACCCGGCCTGTTCCTCCCAGTGGCGCTTGGTCTCTTCCAGCAGCCGCCGCACCTCGGATGGAGCGACGGGCAGCGGGGTTTCCAGCCCCGCCGCCAGCACCAGCTCCCGCTCTAAGGGGATTTGGGCGGTGAAGGTGTAGTTGTTCTCCCGCCCGGTCAGCTCCAGCGACCCGGTGGCGGAAAAGCGCAAAATCTCGCCGGGAAACTCCGTATTGGCGGGGTTTTCTGCCCAAAGCTCCCCCTCATGAGGGGTGACAACGACATAGTTCCGCCCCCGGACGCGGGAGGACATCTGCAATTCCACCCGCCAGCGCAGCGCCGCCCCCGGCCCGAAGCCGGAGGACTCCACCAAAAAGAACCGGGCCGCGCCGGTGGGCGGCACAAAGGCGGTGACGGCGATTCGCTTGTTCCCCCAGCGCTTCTCCCAGGCGGCGAAGCCAGGGCCGTACCGGATGAGGGTGGAAACGCCGTCCGCCGTGGCGAACAGGGAGACTTCCTCCCCGCCGTCCACCACCCACAGCCGTTCCGGCCCCTTGTGGGCGGCGGGGTCGTTGCGCCACGGGGTCAGCTTATTTTCGTGGGCGTTGGTCGCCCAAAGGTGGCCGGTGCCGCAGTCGTCCGCCGTCCAGCCGAACGTGCCGTTTGTCAAAATGTGGCTCCACCGCCGGGGCAGGAGGCCCCCGTTGGTTTCCAACACGAAGGTGTTCCCCTCCCACCGCCAGGCGGGTTCCCCAGCCGGGCGCAGAGGGATAGCTGGGAGCGGGGTACATGAAAATTTGTTCTCCGGCTCTCCCACGGGGCCAACCAGATCGGCCATGCCGGTGATATCCTCCACCGCCGCGCCTGTGGCGGGGATCAGATGGATACCGCCCTTTTCTCCTAAATATTCCGTCAGGCGGAGCTTTTTGCAGAGTTCGGTGAGAGTTCGGGTGGTTTTGCCCTCCTCCGGCGCCAACAGCGCCAGGTCGAAGGGCAGACCGCAGCCCCGGAGGGCCGCCCACTGGCGGATGCAGCGCTCAAGCCGCTGTTCTTCCTGCCCGGCGGTCAGCACCGCCCACAGGGGCAGGTCGCCGGAGATACCGTAAGGCCACAGGGCGCTTTGCCCTTTGGGGACGCCGCTCCGGTCTCTTGGGTACAGCAACCGGGAGGTCAGCTCGTCCAGTTGGCGCTGTTCTGCACCGGCCAGGCCGTACCGGGCGGAGAGGGCGGAGAACCAGTCCTCGCCGTCGGTTTTGGCCCCCACCAGCAAGCCTTGGGCGGCGTGGAGCGCCCGGTTTCCCTCTCCGGCGGCAAAAGCCAGCCGGAAGGCGGTTTTCCCCGGCTGGAGGGGGAGATTCAGCCGCAAAACGCAGTTTTCCGTGTCCTCCAACGTGCAGTTTCCCGCCCAGAGGACGGCCAACGCGGGAGTTTGCTTCCCCTCGCGGGGCCGCCGGGTGAGGACCGCGCCGCCCTCCACGGTTTCCAGCTCCAGCGACAGCCGGGAAAAGGCCCGGTGGGCCTCGTAAGCGTCCGCCTCGTCCAGAACTGGGGTGACGTGCAGCTCCAGCAGCCCCGCCGGTTGGGTCTCCACCGTCCACTCCTCCAGCAGCCCGCCAGCCGACAGGGTCAGCCGCCGATGAATGGAAATGCCGCCCCGCTGAACCGACAGCTCCGCCGTTCCTGCGGAAAACCGCCAGTGGAGGTCTTTCCCGGCAGAGCCGGTGGGGAAAAGACGAAGCTGCTCCTTCTCGTCCCGGAAGCGCGCCTCGGTGGGTTCCGCCAGCAACAATCCTGCCCGACAGAGGGTTCCACCGCCCTCGGCGGTCAGGGGCAGGGTCAGCCCCTCCGCCGCCAGCAGGTGGCAGGCCGGAGCCGCAGGGTCAAAGCCCTGCCCGGTGCGCAGATATCCCTTGGTTTGCTTCATTTTGTTCCTCTTTTCCGTGATGTGCAGGGACTTGGGCGGGGTCAGGCCCAGGGGCATCCGCTCCTGCAACAGTCCCCGATAGGCCGCCATGGACGGCTCCGCCAGAAAGCGGCGGCGCATGACGGAATCGTTCAAGGCGTTGTCGATGGCCAGCAGGCTCATGCCCAGGTGATGCACCATCCAACTGCGGACCACCACCAGCCTTTCCCCGGTGAAGTCCACCGCCTCATAGAAGCCGCACTCCCCCTCGGCCCCCAAATCTGCCAGCCGCCGCAGGTTCGTTATGGCGCTGTGGGGCAGGAACCCCAGCGCCAAAAACGTGGCATAGGGAGCTGCCACCCGCATCCGCTCCAACCCCCGCTGGAGGCCCAGCGGCGGGACGCCGTGGGCCTTGTACTGGTAGTTCATCTCACCATTGAGCCGGGCATAAGCGGACTCGGAGACCCCCCAGGGCAGGCCGTTTCGTTCGCCCCACTGCTTCTGCGCCCAGGCGCAGAGGGCCAGGGATTCCCACAGGAGGCTCCCTTTCTCCGCCGGCAGCAGCAGGTGGGGCATGAAGTATTCAAACATGGTCCCCGACCAGCTCGCCAGACCGAACCGCCCCTTGAGGCAGGTCATGCTCCGGCTCAGCCGCCCCCAGTGGCGGGGCGGCACGTCTCCACGGGCCACCGCCAGATAGCTGGTCTGCCGGGCTTCGCTGGCCAGCAGGTCGTACCAGTTCTCGGTGAACGCGCCCTGTTCCGCGTCGTAGCCGATGCAAAACAGCTCCCGGTCCGCGTCATAGAGGTGTTCAAACTGCATATTGTCCGCCAGCGCCGCCGCTCGCCGGGCCAACACCGGCTCTCCCAGCTCCAACAGCCCTTGTTTCAGGGCGATGAGCGCACCGCACAGGTTGCCGCTGTCCACGGTGGAGACGTAGCGGGGATAGAGGGGCCGGGCCGTGGCGGTGTCGTACCAGTTGTAAAGGTGGCCCCGCCACTTGACCAGCTTTTCCAGCGTGTCTAGCTGTTTTTCAATGAGGTCTGTCGCCCGCCTTTTCTCCGCCACCCCCAGGTCAACCGCCGCCAGGCAGGACAGCAGCGCGAGGCCGATATTCGTGGGGGAGGTGCGCCGTGCGGGACCCAGGTCGGGCAATTCCTGGACATTGTCCGGGGGCAGGTAGTGGTCCTCAGGGCGGAGCCAAGCGTCGAAGTACCGCCAAATCGCCCGCGCCTGTTCGGTCAGGTAGTCCTTTTCTTCGGCGGTGAAGGGGGATTTCGGTTTTTCCGCTTTGGAAAGTCCCCCCAGCAGCACCGGCGCGGCCAGCCACCCAAGGCCCAGCAGCTTTCCCCCCACACCGGGGGCCAGCAGGAGCAGCAGTCCTCCTGTCACCATCCCCGGCAGCCAGAAGCGTTTGCCGCCCTTGGCCTGGGAGGACACCGTCCAGTCCAGCAGCCCCCGGCGGGTCACGGCGGTACGCCACAGGGCGGTGCAGGCGGCGGAGAGGCCCACCCAGCCCTCCGAGGGTAGCCAAAGCAGCCGCAC
>JAJPXR010000130.1 GCA_021205375.1 Clostridiales bacterium
TATACCTCATCTACACCCATTTGTGCAATTTTTAGTTTTCAGATACGCCCTAGTAATTGGCGGTTAAAAGGGGGATTTTTCAATAAAACCCCTAATTTATCGAGAAAACTGGTGCTGAACGATACGCACTACCCCTCTTGCCTCCCCTGAAAGGGCAGGGAGGGGCGAAGCCCCGGAAGTGCCGCTTGACGGCGGAGGAGGGCCGCCGCCTTTAGGCGGTGGCGGAGGGGTTTCCCGTAATTGCACATTGCACATTGCGAATTGCTAATTGTTCATCAGCCACTCCTCCACCAGCGCCTGCACCGGCTCTCCGCCGGGGCCGTTGAGCAGCTCGTGCCGCAGGCCCTCCAGCAGCCGGGTCTCCACCTGGGGGAACCCCAACTGGGTGAACCGCTCCGCCGTTTTCAACATCCCACGGCCCTGGCCGTTGGTGGGGTCCTCCGCCCCGGAGAGCAGCAGCAACGGCACGGGCGGGTGGGCATAGCCCTCGGCCTCGCCTTTGCGGAGGTACAGCAGTCCCTCGAAAAAGTCCTCAAACAGCCGCACCGTGGGGATAAACGAACACAATAGGTCTATTTTCCCATCCTCGGTCATGGCGTCGGCGGCTGGGTCGAAGTGCAGCACGTCGGTGAAAAACAGCGACGCCAGCTCCCTGCTCCGTCCGGTGGGGCCAATGCGCTGTTCCTCCTCCCGGCAACGGGCCAGCAGAGCTTCCAGCGCCGGGACGGGCGGGCTGTTGGTGCCGGTGAACACGCAGCCGTCGAAGGCGTCCGAGTGGTCGATGAGACAGGTGCGGGCCAGCAGCGACCCCATGGAGTGGCCCACCACGAACCACTTTTTGCCGGGATACCGGGCCTGCGCCTGTTTTCCCAGGGAATAGACCGCCTCAGACATCAGTTGCCAGCCGCCGGAGGGAGCGGTGTAGCCAAGCTGCCGGGCGCGTCGGGCGCTTTTGCCCTGGCCCAGGTGGTCCTCCCCAAAGACCAGGAACCCCCGGTCCGCCAGCCGCCGGGCGAAGCGGTCATAGCGGTCCACCCGGTCGTTCAGACCGTGGACCAACTGCACCAGGCCGATGACCTCGCCGTTTTCCGGCCACCAGGCCCGCCCGTAGAGGGGAGACGCGCCCTCCTGCGTCGAAAAGCGAAATTCTCTGGTATCTGCCATAGCCAAACGCCCTCCTTTGTGGTAAAATACGTGTTTAGCTATTATTTTAGACGGCAGCAAACGCCCCGTCAAGAAAGAGGAACAAGATTCATGGATGTAGTAAACCGTTTTTTGACCTATGTCTCCTACGACACCCAGTCGGCGGAGGACAGCGACACCTTCCCCAGCACCGCCAAGCAGTTGGCGCTGGGCGACCACCTCTGCTCGGAGCTGCGAGAAATGGGCTTGGAGGCCCGGCGGGACGAGTGGGGCTATGTGTATGCCCTGCTCCCTGCCACGCCCGGCTGTGAGGAGAGCACACCTCTGGGCTTCATCGCCCATATGGACACCTCCCCTGACGCACCGGGGGCCAACGCTAACCCCCGCGTTGTCACCTTCACCGGGGAGGACATCGTACTGAACGAAAAAGAGAACGTTACCCTCTCCCCTGCCAACTTCCCCAGCCTGAAAAACTACATGGGGCAGGAGCTGATCGTCACCGACGGCACCACCCTGTTAGGAGCCGACGACAAGGCGGGCGTGGCGGAGATCGTCAGCGCGGCGGAATACCTGCTGCACCACCCGGAAATCGCCCACGGCCCCCTGTGGCTGGCCTTCACCCCCGACGAGGAAATCGGCGCGGGGGTGGACCACTTTGACCTGGAGCACTTCGGTGCGGAATACGCCTACACCGTGGACGGCGGCGCACTGGGGGAGCTGGAGTTCGAGAACTTCAACGCCGCCAACGCGGGTGTGCTGTTCCGGGGTCGGAACATCCACCCCGGCGAGGGCAAGGACAAGATGATCAACGCCGCGCTGATGGCCTGCGAGTTCGTGAATCTGCTGCCCCCGGCAGAGGCCCCCGCCCATACTGAGGGATACGAGGGCTTCTTCCACGTCTGCGACATCCGGGGGGACGAGACAAAGGCCATGGTCAGCCTGCTGGTGCGGGACCACGACCGGCAGAAGTTCGAAGAACGCAAGGAACTGCTCCGCTCCATCGTGGACTACCTGAACCGGCGCTATGGTGCGGGCCGGGCAGAGCTGCGCATCCGGGATATGTATTACAATATGCGGGAACAGATCGAGCCGGAGCATATGGACCTGATCCACCGCGCGGGCGACGCTTACCGGGCGGTGGGCGTGGAGCCGAAGGTCGTCCCCATCCGGGGCGGCACCGACGGGGCGCGGCTGAGCTACATGGGCCTCCCCTGCCCCAACCTCTCCACCGGCGGCGTCAACTTCCACGGCGTCCATGAATACCTGCCGGTGGCCTCCCTGCGGAAGATGGTGGAGGTGCTGGTGGAGCTGGCCTGGGCGGAGAACTGGGCCTAACCGGACGTTGATGAAATCTCCATTAAAAATTTACAAATTGGTATTGCTTTTTTGGCCCGTATGCTTTATTGTGGTACAATGATAGAGACAAATGGCGTTTCGCACTGAAGCGTTGAAAGTGGTTTACGATAAAGCAAAAAGGAGAAGTTTATGCGAAATCGAATTATTGCGTTTGTTCTGGCTCTGGCGATGGTGTTGTCCCTGGCGGGCTGCGGCGGCTCCGCGGACGGGGACGGCTCCGCCGACACCTCTGCCGGCTCTGACGCCCCCGTGACAAAAACCTACACCAGCGAGACCGCCCTGGACGTGTTCGAAACCCTTGAGGCCGTCCAGGCCCTGGACGACTTCACCTTTACGCTGCAAGTCAACTCCCTGGACGAGGAGACCGGCGAGGCGGCCTCCACCAACATGACCCTGACCGGGGCGTGGTACGCCAGCGTCCAGCAGGCGTCTCTCACTGTGACCATGGCAAACGGCGAGACCCTGACCACGATGGTCGTGGACGGGGATACACTGTATGTGGACGTGGTGACGGCGTCTAACTACCTCTCCGAGCGGTTCAAGGACACCGACGAGGTGGACAGCGACTACTTTGTGGAGGAGATGGCAGACCTGGCGGAGAGCTTCCCCACAGACTACATCTCTGTTTCCCTCCAGGAGGACCCCTGGGCCACTCTGGACGGGGACGGCTTCGCGGCGGTGAAGGAGCTGCTGGAAAACGTCTATAAGAGCATCAAAAAGGACACGGCAGACGAAGTCTCTACCAGCTCCAGCACCTGCACCCTGAGCCTGGGGCTGGGCGACTTGCAGACCCAGCTTCTGGAGATCTACGAGAGCCTGGTGGAGGATAAGTCCACCTACCAGACCTTCCTGAGCGACTACATCGACCAGAATTTCAGCGCCCTGATGGACGCCTCCGGCTGGACCATGACCGACCTGATGGACACCATCTGGTATGACTTCGAGGAAACCTACGAGGACCTGACCGAGCTGGAAGCCTACGGCGACTGGAACGACTGGACCATGAAGCTGATCACCTGCGGCGACGAAACCTCCGGTTACACCCTGGACCTGACCGACCGCCGGGACGACAGCGCCAACTATTGTCTGAATGTCTACCCTGTGGACGAGGATGCAGACCTGTCCATCGGTATGCCGGACGAGGCCACCGAGTATTCCACCATCGCTGAGGACGTGTTCACCGTCTTTATGGACGCCATCATCTGCCGCAACTACCTGCAAGGCTTTGACGACGAAGAAGAGGACGAGGAGTACGACGACGAGGCGGATTACGAGGACTTCTTCACCGACGACGAGGAGGAGATCGAAGTGTCCGACGAGCTGGAGACTACGGCCATTGACGGCTATGATCGGCTGTTGGCTACCGAGATGGTCACAGACGACGGCGTCACCGCTGCCATCCCCGTGATGAAGAAGTACAACACCGTGGAGGTGGAGACCGGCTCCAACGGCGTGGTGGACATCTTCATGTACACCTCCAACTATCAAATGGAGTACTCCAACATCATCACCGACGGTCGCTCCATCGAGGAGATCACCCAGGAGAACCTGGAGATCTTCTCCAGCACCTTCGAGGAGGATTACGAGTATGTCCTGACCCAAGAGGTCAGCGAAGTGGTCACGGCGGCGGACGGCTCCGCCTGCGTGGCTGGCCTGGCCTACTATGACGAGGACGAGGAGTGCGACGTCACCATCCTCACCGGCAACATCGTAGTGGAGGGCAGCGACTATGTCATCGGCTTCGACCTGTTCATCTACAATGACTCGCTGAGCAAGAAGGAAAAGAACTCCATCACGGATTTCCTGACCTATCTGGGGCTAGAGGCCCCTGTGACCTATGGGTCCTGACCGGTTCCACCGGCCCCTATCGGGCAGAGCACAAATGAGGTAAGGGATAGTATAATGGGAAAAAATAAAAATAACAGACTGACCGCCATGGTCGCCGCGCTGGTCATCATCGTCGCCATCATCGTGGGCCTGCTGATTTTCGTGGCCGTCCGACTGACACTGGCCACCAACCGGGGAAAGACCTTCTACGAGGGCACCACGGTGAACTCCGTGGACGTGTCCGGCCTGACCTATGAGGAGGCGGAGGCCAAAATTTCCGCCCTGGCGGAGGCGTACACACTGACCGTCCAGTTCGCCGACTCGGAGCAGACCGTCACCGGCGAGGATATTTCGCTGGAGGTCAGCGCCAATAACCAGTTGAAAAAGCTGGTGCGCACCCAGAACAAGACCGACGCGGCGGAGCTGTCCGCCGCTGACCTGGAACTGACGGACGAAACGCTGCTGACCTATGACGAGACGGCGCTGGCCACCGTGGTCGCGGCCTGGGACGAGCTGGACGCGCTGGCCGGGGTCACTCCGGTGGATGCAAAGCTGGTCTACAACGAGACGATGGGCAAGTTCACCGTCGAGGACGAGATCGTGGGCGGCGCCGTGGACGCCGACGAGCTGGCTGAAGCCATCGCACAGCAGGCCGCTACTCTGGCGGAGACGCTGGACGTGGTGGAAAGCGGTCTCTACGGGACCGAGATCCGCACCGCCGAGGGCGAGGAGATGCAGCAGGCCCTGGCGGATGCCAACGCCAAGCTGAACCTGAGCATTGTCTACACCTACTCCGTGGAGAGCGCGGACATCTACGGCACCGAAGAGATCAGTTATGACCTGCTGAGCCAGTGGCTCTATGTGGAGGACGACGGCATTTCCATCGCCGTCAACGGGGACAAACTCCAGGCTTATGTGACGCAGATGTACGAGACCTACTCCGTCCACGACAACTCCACCTCTCAGTTTGTCACCAGCACCGGCACCTTTGTGGAGGTCAACGTTCCCGCCTCGGACGAGACGGTGGACACCGACGCGCTGTACAACGACATCATCGAATGTGTGGACACCATAACCGACGGTCAGCGGGACGCCCCCTATGCCTCCACCTCGGTGGGCATCGAAGGCACCACCGACCTGGGCGGCAGCTATGTGGAGGTGGACCTGGACAGCCAGCACCTGTGGCTCTACAAGGACGGCGAACTCATCGCGGAGGGCGACATCTGCTCCGGCGACGTAGCCACCGGCTGCTCCACCCCCACGGGGCTGTACACCATCGACTCCATGGAGACTGACCGCTGGCTCAACGGCGCGGATTACCACGACTGGGTCAGCTACTGGATGCCCTTCAACGGCGGCATCGGTCTCCACGACGCCACCTGGCGCTCCGAGGACGAGTTTGGCGGCGAGGTCTATCTGGAATCCGGCTCCCACGGGTGCATCAATATGCCCCTGGACCTGGCCCAACAGGTGTATGAAAATGTGGAAGTGGGCACCTATGTGATCCTCTATGGCGGCGTGGCCTCCACGGTGGAGCTGGCCCAGACCATCACCGGCACCTCCTCCTACACCAAGACGGTGGGCGATGGCTCCTTCTATCTGGACGCACAATCCACCGGCGACGGCGCACTGGACTACGCTTCCAGCAACACCAACGTGGTCACGGTGGACACCAACGGCAAGGTCACCATCGTCGGGGCGGGCACCGCCACCATCAAGGTCACCGCCTTCGCCACTGAGACCTACACCCAGGCCACCAAGAACATCACCATCACAGTGCGCGCCGCGTCGGGCAGCAGTTCCAGCTCTTCCAACAGCACGACTTCTGACGACAGCTCCAGCTCGTCGGCCGGCAGCAGTTCGTCTGGCAACTCGTCCAGCAGCAGCTCCAACTCCTCCGGCAGTTCGTCCAGCGGCAGCAGCTCCGGCAGCTCCTCTTCCGGGAGCAGTTCCTGCTGCGGCAGCAGCTCCGGCAGTTCCTCCTCCGGGAGCAGTTCCAGCGGCGGCAGTTCCTCCGGTGGGTCCTCCTCCGGCGGTGGCAGCAGCTCCGGTTCCTCCGGCGGGTCGTCCTCTGATGACAACAGTTCCGGTTCCTCCGGCGGCGATTCCGGCGATTCTGGCTCTTCCGGCGGTGATTCCGGCAGTTCCGGCGGCTCGTCCTCTGGAGGCAGCTCCGGCGACTCTGGTTCTTCCGGCGGCGACTCCGGGGATTCCGGTTCTGATCCCGATTCCGACGGGGAAAGCGAATAAACAAACATCCCTCCCCTGGCGAAGCCCTCTTTGCCAGGGGATTTTTCGTGATATGGTGACAGGAGGAACTTATGGAACACTACAACGAAACCAGAGAGCGGCTTTACGCCAACGCTCCCGCGGCGGTACAGGAACTCTTTGACCGAAAATCGGTCCGGGCTTTTCAGGACCGGCCCATCGACCCTCAGACCAGGGAACTGATCCTCTGCGCGGCGGCGGAGGCCCCCAGCGCCGGGTGTCAGCAGCTCTACACGGTGCTGGACATCACCGACCAGGCGCTGAAAGAGCGGCTGGCGGTCACCTGCGACAACCAGCCCTTCATCGCCCAGGCGCCGCTGGTGCTGATCTTCTGCGCGGACTGCAAAAAGTGGCTGGACTGCTACGAGACGGCGGGGTGCGAGCACCGGCAGCCGGGGGTGGGCGACCTGATGCTGGCGGTGGTGGACGCCTCTGTCGCCGCCCAGAACGCCGTCACCGCCGCCTGGAGCCTGGGGGTGGGTTCCTGCTACATCGGGGACATTTTGGAGCAGTACGAGCAACACCGGGAGCTGCTGAACCTGCCCGACTACGTCCTCCCGGCGGCCATGGTGGTCTTCGGCTACCCCACCGAGCAGCAGCTCCGGCGGCCCAAGCCCCTCCGGTTCGGCCAGGGGTATACCGTCTGCGAAAACACCTACCCGACAGAGCGGGACTGCCGGGGGATGCTGGACCAGCGCCGGGGAGCCCTGGATTACGAGACCTGGACGGCCCGGTTCTGTGACCACAAATACAACTCTGATTTTTCCAGGGAGATGACCCGCTCTGTGGAGGAGTATCTGAACCAGTACCGCTGAGCGAAAAAACGGCCTTCGCCGCAGGGCAAAAGGGCGCTTGAATGACATATTTTTGGGAGTTTTCAAAAAATTTATGGTTCCCTCTTTCCAAACAGGGGAAAATGGTTTAGAATAGTTACATCAAGCATCTGCGGCAGCCGCAGATGCGTTTGAAAAAAGAACGAAACCCAAAATAACAATACTTGAGGAGCTGGTAAACATGGCAACACCCCAATACAAACGTGTCCTCCTGAAAATCAGCGGCGAGGCCCTGGCCGGGGACAAAAAGCAGGGCTTGGATTTTGATGTGATCGGCGAGGTCTGCGACGCCATCAAGGAATGTGTGCCCCTGGGCGTCCAGATGAGCGTAGTCGTCGGCGGCGGCAACTTCTGGCGGGGCAAAAAGGACGGCGCCGAGAACATGGTCCGGGTCCGGGCAGACCACATGGGGATGCTGGCCACCACCATCAACGCCCTGGCTGTGGCCGACGTGCTGGAGCAGAAGGAGGTCCCCGTTCGGGTGCAGACCGCCATCGAGATGCGGGCCATCGCCGAGCCTTATATCCGCTCCAAGGCCATCCGCCACCTGGAAAAGGGCCGTGTGGTCATCTTCGGCTGCGGCACCGGCAACCCCTTCTTCTCCACGGACACGGCGGCAGTGCTGCGGGCGGCGGAGATCGACGCGGACGTCATCCTGCTGGCCAAGAACGTGGACGGCGTTTACACCGCCGACCCCGTGGTGGACCCCACCGCCACCCGCTACGACTCCATCTCCTACGACGACGTGCTGTCCCAGCACCTGGGGGTGATGGACTTCACCGCCACGTCCCTTTCCATGGACAACCACATTCCGGTGCTGCTCTTCGCCCTGAAGGACCCCAAGAACATCGTCCGGGCGGTCATGGGCGAGAAAATCGGCACGGTGGTCAGCT
>JAJPXR010000132.1 GCA_021205375.1 Clostridiales bacterium
TGCTGGCCCCCGGCGAGAACACCATCGTCTGGGACGGCGGCATCACCTCCGTTGAGATCACTCCAAGGTGGTGGACCCTTTGATACCCTGTCTATATTCCGCAACTGAAACCGCGTTTACGACCAATGGTATCGGTAAGCTGGCGGATTGTATCTCCTGTCAGGTCACGGAGAAGCGGAACAGCAGCTATGAGCTGAAACTGACCTACCCCACGGACGGCATCCACGCGGACAGCCTGCAAAAGGGCTGTGTCATTGTGGCGAAGCCTTCTGTGGCAGCAGAACCGCAGCCCTTCCGCATTTACAAGGTGGTCACCAACGCCACAGGAACGCTGGAGGTGGCGGCCCGGCACGTCAGCTATCAGCTGAACTACATCACCGCCTCCACTGTCTACGGCGCAAGCTGTCTCTCCGCCATCCTCTCCCTGAAAACCAACGCCACCACCATCTGCGACTTCACCTTCTCCACCGACATCGAGTCAGACACGGCGCTGAGCATCAGCGAGCCCAACTCCCTCCGCAACTGTCTGGGCGGGATAGACGGCTCCATCCTGGACACCTACGGCGGCGAGTTTGAGTGGGACTGGTACAACGTCATCCTCCACAAGGCCAGGGGCAGCGACAACAATGTCCGTATCGTCTACGGCAAGAACCTGGTCGACCTGACCATGACCGAGGACGCAGGGGACGTGATCACCGGGGTACACCCCTTCTGGAAGGGCCTGGACGGGGACGATGAGGTGTATGTGGAGCTGCCGGAAAAACTGGTTCTGGCGGAGGGCGCCACTGAGTACCGCATCCGGGTGCTGGACTGCAGCACCGCCTTTGAGGAACAACCCACCGAGGAGCAGCTCCGTGCCTATGCCGAAAGCTATCTGGAATCCACCAGCTACACCACGCCGGACGTGGACATCGAGATAAACTTCGCTCAGCTATGGCAAACGCCGGATTATGCCGGTATCGCCGCAGCGGAGCAGGTCAGCCTGTGTGACACCGTCCACGTCTACATCGCAAAGCTGGGCCTTGAGGTGTCCAGCAAGGTGACGGAAACGGTCTACGACACCCTGCTGGAACGCTATGACAGCATCACGCTCTCCAACTCCACTGTGGTGTCCAGCCGCTCTCTGGTGTCCACCATTGATGACCTGGTGGCGGCAAGCGCCGCCGCGCTGGAGGCAAAGCAGACACAGCGGTATGAGACGCTGTATGCCAGCATCCAGACCCTCGCGGCAGGCGCTATTACCGCAGAAACGGTCAGAGCTATCATAGCCGACTTCGACTATGTGGCTGCGGATGAGTTGAACGCAGCCGTAGCCGAACTGGGCTATCTGACCGCCACGCAAATCGCGGCGTCGTATGTCCAGACGGACAACCTGTCGGCGGCTGTGGCTGAACTGGGCTATTTGACCTCAACGCAAATCGCTGCCAAGTATGTGACCAGCGACTATCTGGCCTCCAACTATATCACGGCATCGGTCACAAAATCCACTTACGCCACCATTACCGACCTCAACACCAACTACCTGACCACAGCTCAACTCAAAGCGCAGTACGCCACCATAGACCTGGCAAACGTATCTGTAGCGGATGTGGGGACGCTGTTCGCCAACGTGGGCCTGCTGACCAACATGACGGTGGTGGATGGGAGCGTCACCGGCACTCTGAACGGCGTGACCATCAACGCCGATGTGATTACCACCGGGACACTCAGTGTGGACAGGCTTGTCCAGCTTCTCCAGCTCCTCCAGGAAACGTTCCTGGCACTCTGGCAGACCGATGTTCATGCTGTCCAGCCCTTCGCCGGTGGTACAACTGGTGTTCCAGCCGTACTTGCCGCCCAGTGTTACCAGCACCAGGTCGGCACTGCGGGCTGCCTCCAGCGCCTCGGCAAAGTGTGAGGTGTCGTTCCCCGTGAACGGATAGCCGTAAGCGTACACCCACTCCGTTTCCGGGCAGCGGGCCTGTAATGCCTCCAGCAGATTGCGCAGGCCGGGGTAAAAGCTCCGTGCCAATCGGTCTGTATCGGGATGCTCCACCAGAACGGAGGAACCGGGATAGGTCTCGTGGGACGCCTCTGTCTGCCGCTGGCCAGTGCCCTCCACGCCCGCCATTGTCGCCACGCCGCCCAGCCGGGCCTCCTGCCGGGTCAGGTTCATA
Organism: Clostridiales bacterium; assembly: GCA_021205375.1. Lineage (GTDB taxonomy): Bacteria > Bacillota > Clostridia > Oscillospirales > Oscillospiraceae > Onthomonas. The sequence goes on from JAJPXR010000132.1 coordinate 2,157, forward strand.
TAGCATCCAAACAGGTTCCGGGTGGTTCCCGCGTGCCAGCCGATGACCGCCACCCGCTTGCCCCGCAGGTTCCCCAGGGGCAGCAGACCGTCGTTTTTCAGCAGGACGGTGGATTCCTCCGCCATTCTGCGGCCCAATGCTTTTGCCTCTGGGTCGTGCAGGGTGCGGGCGATTTCCCCTTCCTCCGCGGGGTAGGGATTCTCAAACAGGCCCAGACGGAACTTTTCTGTCAAAATCCGCAGCGCTGCCTGATTCACCAGTTTCCGCCCGGCCTCACTCTGCCGGAGAGAGGCTTTGCAGTCCTCGTTGAAGGTCAACGGCTCTGGGGCTTCCAGATCCATCCCGGCCTGGAGCGCCAGCACTCCGGCTTCTGCTCGGTTTTCTGTCAGTCGGTGTACGGAGAAAACCTGCTCCACAGAGCTGTAATCGGCAAAGACGAACCCCTGGAAACCCATCTCCTCCCGGAGCAGTCCGGTGAGAAGAGCGCGGTTCGCCGCTGCGGGGACGCCGTCAACGGAGGAGTAGCAATTCATCAGACTGTGCAATCCGGCTTCTGTGATGGCGGCCTGAAAGGGCTTGGCGTACTGCTCCCGCAGTTGCCGGGGGGAGGCGGTGACCTGAGCGGTGTGAACGCCGCCCATACCGGACATGAACCCCAGGAAGTGCTTGGCGCAGGCCAGAACACCTTTCTCCGGCACGCCGTTTCCCTGTAACCCCTGCACATAGGCCACGCCCATCGCGGCGGCCAGAGTGGGGTCCTCGCCAAAGGATTCCCCCTGACGGCCCATACGGGCGTCCCGGCTGATGTCCAGAACAGGAGCCAGACCGTGGGCGATGCCACAGGCTCTGGCCTGACGGCCAATCATCTCCGCCATCTCCCGTTCCAACTCCGGGTCCCAGGTGGACGCCTGGGCCAGCTCGTTGGGGAACTGAGTGGCCTCCGACATCAGCACACCGGTGGCGGTCTCAATGTGCGCCAGCGCCGGGATATGGTGAGGGCTGCAGGCCATCACTGTCTCCTGTGTTTTGCGAATCCGTTGGACAGCGTCTGCCCGGCGCTCCGTCACGCTGGCAAACAGGCAGGAGAAGGCGCCTGCTCCATAGAGCGCGGTCTGCTGGTTGATCTGCTCTGGAAAGTAACACTGGAGCTGGGCAAATTTCTCGTCAAAGCTCATGCGGTTCAGCAAATCCTGCGCCCGCTCCTCCGGGGGGAGACCAGCGTCTAAATACTTCATATGTCTTGCACCTCTGTGAATGGAATGTAATTCATAAAATAAGTGCGGGAATCCCAAACAGTACACGCTTACGATTCCCGCACTTTACGGAAGGGGTTCCTTAGTTTTCTACGATGACCCGCACCTTGCTCAGGTTCTTACACTGGGTAAAGATGTCCTCAGTGCTGCCGCTGCGACTGGACTGCACCTTGATAACGGGGAACCAGGTGCCGGGGGTCTGGAAAGCGTGGTCGGCGGACACCGTAGCCTTGCTGCCGTCGGCAGTAACGGGATGCAGTTCCAGGCTGTTGCTGAAATCGTTGGTCTTTTCAAAGTCCCAGGCTGCGTAAGTCACCGCTCCGCCGCCAGGTGTGGCCTCAATTTCTGCTGTGAAGTGGACGGTCTCGCCTACCTTGACGCGGACACGTTCCTGTCCGTTGGCCCAGGAGTGAACTACCGGCTGGAGGCCCTGACGGGCGGGGCTGTTGTCCATTTCCACCTGTCCGTCGTTGACGCGGTACTGAGTATTGGCGGGCGGCTCAATGCCCTTTTCCACCCAGTCCGCCAGGTCAAACAGGGACTGGTGCAGCATTCCCAGATAATCCACAGTGAATTGGGCGTCGTCCAGATACCCGGCCCGGTCGTCGTGGATGCAGTTGTCGTTGTAATAGAGTCGCATCCAATCCTTGTCGTCGCCTTTGGCCTCTCGTACCCGGCTGCGATACCAGTCGCCGTGCCAGGGCAGGGCGCTCTCGTCCAGCAGACTGCAATTCACAATGATTTTGCTGTTGATTTTGCCGTTGGGGACTGTTCCGCCACCGTTTTGGGCGATTAGCGGGGCAATGAGCATGGGGATCTGAGGATACTTCGGGGTCCCGTCCTCGTTGCGGTACTGGTCGTAGACATAATAGGTCTCGTCCGGCACCTGATGGCGCTGGAGGGTCTGCATGGCCAGATAGTCGCTGTTGTCGATCATGACCTCGTCGCCCACAGCCAGTCCCTCCAGGGCGTTGCCGCTGTTCTGGCCGTCAAAGGCGGAGGAGACCACGATCACGCCGTGTTCCAGGCTCTCCACCGGCTGCTCCTTTCCGGCGGCTTTGCCGGTCAGCACCTTGATTTTGCACCGGAACAGATAGCTGCCCTCCGGCGGCTCCTCTTCCAGAACAATGTCCGGGGTGGTCTGGTTGCCCACCATTGTGTTGATCCAGCTGGTGTCCACGCTGCTGAAATCTCCATCCGGGGTGGATTTGTTCTTTTCCAGCAGGCCCCGCACCTTTGTGACGAACTGGACGCGGTCACGGTACTCGCTGCTGTTGGGGTCAGCTCCGGCGTACCCCTCCTTGGTCCAAAAGTCCTCAAAATAGGAGGGCGCGATCTGCTTGACCGTGGGAGCCAGCACCATCAGGGAGCCGTCGCCCATATAGGGGTGGCAGAACCAGGCCCGCTTGGGGAAGCCCATTTTGCAGGCTTCGATCACAGCGTCCCGCTGGTCGCCTTCCAGCCCTTCCAGGATGTCTCCGCTGCCGCCGGGCTGCATGACATCCACCAGCTTGTCCAGCCCCTTTGTCCCCAGCATCCGCATGACCCGCAGACGGGCGCAGAACACGTTGGGGGTGGCCATCGGGTTGGCCAGCACATAGGGGCAGCCGCCGTCCCACACGCCGGTGGTGGCCTCGATGCAGCTCATGGTCTTGAAGCTGCCGCCGCTGCCGCCGAACACATAGCCATAAGGCCGGTGCTCGTAGCCGTAGACCCGCTGGGCAACCGTCCGGCTGAACTGAGCGGTGTTGGCGCTGGATTTGTAGAGCCGTTCGCAGTCTCCTATCACGAAGCCGCCCTGGTTAGAGACCACATAGTAGCCGCCGTGGGTCAGGAAACAGGCGATTTTGTCGTCCTCTCCGGTGAGCTTTTCGCTCTCGCGCTCGTTCTCCGGCGCGGGGGAGAGATACTGGAAGAAGCGGCCTTCATATTTGTCCTTTTCCGGGAAGTAGAAGCAGAATTTGACCTCCTGCCCCTGCACCTCCGTGTTGCGGAAGCCGCCGTGGACATAGTAGTGGCGCACCGGTGTGTCCCGCCACTCCTCCTCATCGATGTAAGGCTCCGCAAAGTAGGGGTCGCCTATGGCTGTGTACAGTTCCTGTGACATATGGTTCCATCCTTTCGCCGCCGACCTCGCGTAGAGAATCAGCTTATTATTTTATGTTTTATGCCGGGGTCCGGCAAACAGGACAGGGTTTTTACACCTTGGACAGCGCGGCTTCGTCCGCCACCAGCGTGAAGTCCGGGTGCAGTTGGAGAATGGAGCCGGAGACCAGCGGGGTGATGGGGCCGAAAAAGGCCGCTTTGACGGCGTCCGCCTTTTCCACGCCGCTTGCCACCAGCACCACCCGGCGGGCGTTCATAATGTCGCAAATGCCCATCGTGTAGGCAAACCGGGGAACGTCCTCTTCCCGCTGGAAGAACCGCTTGTTGGCCTGGATGGTGGTCTCGGTCAGAGCCACCTTATGGGTGCCTTTGGTGAAGCAGGTGTCCGGCTCGTTGAAGCCGATGTGTCCGTTGGGGCCGATGCCCAGAAGCTGCAAATCCAGCTTGCCCAGGCCGCTGATCACGCTGTCGTAGCGCTGGCACTCCGCCGCCTCGTCCGGGGCGATCCCACAGGGGATGTTGGTGTTAGAGGGGTCGATGTTGACCCGGTCAAAGAAGTGGCTGCGCATAAAGTAAGCGTAGCTCTGCTCGTGGCTGCTGTCCAGCCCCACATATTCGTCCAGGTTGACGGTACGCACCTGGCTGAAATCCAGGTCGCCCTTCTCATACCACTTGATGAGCTGCTCATAGGTCCCGATGGGGCTGGAACCGGTGGCCAGGCCCAACACACAGTCCGGTTTGAGGATCACCTGAGCGGAAATGATGTTCGCCGCCTGACGGCTCATGTGGTTATAATCTTTTGCACGAATGATTTTCATAAAAATCAGCCTTTCCTTTTAGTTGGAATGGATTTGTCTGCCGCCGATGTAGACGGCTTTCAGGTCAAGCTGTTCGTCCAGCAGCAGGAAATCCGCATACCGGCCCGGCTCCAGCGAACCGAGTTCCCCCTCCCGGCGAATGAGTTTGGCCGGGGTCACAGTCGCCGCAGCGACTGCGTCCTCCAGGGGGACGCCAAAGGCCACCGCCCGCCGGAGGCCGTCCAGCAGGTGGATGGAGGACCCGGCCAGGGTGTCGGTCCCCGAAAGGGTGGCCTTTCCGCCCGTCATGGTGATGGGCTGCCCTCCCAGGGTGTAATCCCCGTCGGGCATCCCGGCGCAGCGGAGGGAATCGGAGATGAGGACCAGCTTCTCCCGGAAAATCCGGTGAGCCAGGCGAACCATCGCGGGGTGGACGTGCAATCCGTCCGTGATCAGCTCGGCGGTGGCCCCCGCATCCGCGGCGGCGGCGATCACCCCCGGCGCGCGGTGGTGCAGGGGCGGCATGGCGTTGAACAGGTGGGTGGTGTGGCTGGCCCCGGCGTCGTAAGCGGCGAGCGCCGTGTCGTAGTCCGCCGCCGTGTGGCCCAGCGACACGGTGCAGAGCTGGCTGGCCCCTCGAATAAAGTCCAGCGCGCCCTCCACCTCCGGGGCCACTGTGACCAGCCGAACCTGGCCGCCGGAGGCGTCGTTCAACCGGAGGAACAAATCCAGGTCGGGGGTGTGCAGATTCTCCAGCGCCTGCGCCCCCCGTTTGGCGGCACAGAGGAAGGGTCCTTCCAGGTTGACGCCTGCCAGCCTTGCCCCGTCCAACCGGCGGCGGAAGTCCCGTATTGCAGTCATGGCCCGCCGAAGCTCTGGCTCCTGCAAGGTCATGGTGGTGGGACACCAGGCGGTGACGCCGCCGGCGGCGTAGTAGCGAGACAGCCGCTCCAAACCAGCGCTGTCTCCGTCGCTGGCGTCCGCCCCCACCGCCCCGTGGGTGTGGATGTCGATGAGGCCGGGAATCAGGTAACAACCGCCTGCGTCCCGCCCCTCGCCGGTGACGGTGGGGCCGACACGGGTGATGGTCTCCCCAAACTCCACGCCGCCGGGAAGAAAACCGCCACGATAGAACAGCTTCGCGTTTACGATTCGCACGGTGCTTCTCCTCCTTCGTCCTCCCAGCGCCACTCGTCCAGCCATTCGATACGGGGCCTGTCGCCCTCGAACCGGATGGGAAGCCAGACATAGTTGGCAATCGAGGTGTTTTCAACGGGGTATTTCTCCAGAAAGGCGTCCCACGCCGCCGCATCGGTGGATGCGGGATCGAACTGGCTCTCAAACGCCGCCGCATACTCCGGGTAGGAAAGGCCCATGTCGTTGGGCAGCCAGCGATCCGCCAGAGCGATGTACAGGCCTTTCCGCCCCGGCACCTGAAACACAGAGGAGATTTGACTGTGGAAAGAGGTTTGGCTGTCGTCTCCTACATGGGGGTCGCCCAGCTCCTGGTATGGACCGTGCCAGTCCGTGGCTACCGCCGCCTCCGAAGGATTGGGGAGATAGCTGGTGGTGCCGCTGGTGATGAGATAATGCTTGCCTTCCCGCTGGAAGTGGGCCGGAGCTTCCCGCACATAGGGCGGACAGCGCCGGGGAAAGTGGGTGGAGTATACGCCGGTGACATCCGTGTAATCCTCCGTCAGCTCGGCGCAGATCAGCTCGCTGTGTACCCGCTCAAAGAAATAGTAGGCTTTCCCCTCCGGCGAAACCGCCAGGTCGAAGTCCCCGGCGTCCATCCCCAAGGGTCGCAGGCCCACCCTGACCTTGGTGTAAGGCCCCGGCAGACGGTCTGCGGTCAACACTGTTTCCGATTGCGTCCCGTCCAGGTGCATGATTTTCAGCCAGCAGACGTATTTTTTCGTCGTCTCATTGTAAAGGATGTGAGGCCGGTCCATACAGGCGGAGGGGTGCAGCGGGGAGGCGGGGTC
>JAJPXR010000066.1 GCA_021205375.1 Clostridiales bacterium
CCATCGGCTCCCGGCCCAATACAAGCTGGCTGCCGAAGGCCATTGGGCGGGATGCAGCCGAGTATCTGGTGGCGTCAGAGGATGGTGCGACCAGCTTGCCTGGTGTCTTTGCGGCTGGAGACCTCCGGACGAAGGCGCTTCGGCAGGTGGTCACCGCTACTGCGGACGGAGCCGCCTGTATCCGGTCGGTGGAGGCATATTTGAGACGGACATAAGAGTTATCAGACGGGTCCGATACAGGATCTTGAGATTCGATGCAGGCGACAGCGTGTTTTTTGCGCTGCCGCTTTCTTTTACGCTATGCAGGAATCTACTGGTATTCGAATGAACAAAAAGCTTCCTGTCTGTCGGGTAAGACAGACAGGAAAGTCAAAATGGTCCGCCATTTGAAAAATTCATAACTTAGCGCGGTTTGGCAGTTCATCAATTCAAATCACCGGTCACACGCCGGTTGAGGAACAGTCTGTCCACCACGACGGCCAGAGGGCCAATGTACTCCAACTTATCGCTGAGTTGGGAGCGGAAGAAGCCCTCCCCCTGGCGGTCGGCGCTGTACCGCCGACAGGCGGCCAGGAACCGTTCCTGCATGGTGGGCAGCTCGAACAAATCACCATAAAAAATGGTCTGGTCCGGGGCCAAAAAGGTGGCAACATTGGTCACCGCCCTGGCCAACAGGTCAATGTTCTCCTCAATGACCTGCCACATCCCCTCGTCGCCGCAGGTGATCCACTCGCCGATGTTATGGGCTGAGATAGATGCGAGATTTCCTCTCCTGTTCCGGTAGAGCAGCGGCATGGCCGACCGGGTGCAGCGCTGGCGCACCTGGTCCGCCACGGCATGAGCGGAGACGCGGGTCTCCAGCCACCCCTGGCACAGATGGTGCTGCCCATCCTCCCATTCCACGGTCATGTGGCCGATCTCAGCAGATTGGAAGCGGCGGCTCTCGTAAATCTGCTTGTGGAGGACAAAGCACGCCCCTACACCAGGCCCCCACTTGACAAACAGCAGGTTCTCCTGCTCCTTGCCGCTGCCGTAAATCAGCTCCGCCTCCGCAAATGCTTTGACGTTGTTTTCCACGAGGACGGGGCAGTCCAGTTCCCGCTGGAGGATGTCCCGCACGACGGCGTTATCCTCCCTCCGCACCACACCGGGGATAGAAATCCCTGCGCCCAACAGATGGTCGCTGTTTACTCCGGCGATTTGGAGCAGCTCCCGGCCTGTCTCTGCGATTTGGCAGAGAAATTGTTCCGGCGCGGCGTTTTTATCGGTGGGGATGCGCCGATCACAACTGGGCCGCCCCCGCATATCGCTAAGGGTAATACAGGTATGGGTGTCCTCGATGCTGACGGCCAGCGCAAAATAGCGGCTATAGTTGATACCCAGCAGGATTTTTTTCCGGCCCGCCCGCCGGTCCTCCTTCACCTCCCCCATCTCACAGAGGACATGGACCTCAAGCAGTTCGGAGCAGATCACAGACACCGTGGCGGGGGTCAGGCCGAGCCGGACGGCGATGTCCTTTCGGGACATCGCCCCCTCGTCGTTCAGCAGCTTTAAAATGGCGCTGCGGTTCAGGTTTTTCACGTGTTCCAAATTGATGCCGCTGTAACTCATACCAGTCAACCTGCCCTTTGACGAAAGAAGTCGAGGAGGACTATGCGCTTTTCAGGGAAAAGAGCGCATTTTGCCGAAAGAAAGCTCCATTTGCTCATATCAATGCCTGTATAGCGCCTGAAGCCTCCGCCTGTCGGCACAGGGAACGAAGAGCCGCAAGCCGGTCCGGATCCACCGCCTTGGGGAACCGGGGGGCGGACCGCCCCAGGAGGGCGTATTTCCCCTCGCCGTAACGGTGGTAGGGCAACAGCTCATAGGTGCAGTTCTTCCGCCCGGCCAGGAAGCGCAGGATATCGCCAATGGCCTCCTCGTTGTCGTTGACGCCTGGGATCACCGGCGTGCGGATATGCTTGGGGAGGGCCGGGTACTCCCGAAACAGCAGCTCCAGGTTGTCCAAAATCAGGCGGTTGCTCTGGCCGGTGAAGCGGCGGTGTACCTCCTCGTCCATGGTCTTGATGTCGTAGAGGATATAGCTCAGATTTGCCGCTGCCTCCCGCAGAATGGTCGGATCGCAGTGGCCGCAGGTCTCCGCCGCCGCGTGGATGCGGCGACGCTTTGCGCCCCGCAGCAGCGCCAGGGCAAATTCCCCCTGGTAGAACGGTTCCCCACCGGAGAGCGTCATCCCGCCGTTGTCATGGGCGAAGAACACACTCTCCCGCTCCACGGTGTCCAACACCGTCTCCGCCTCCACGGTCTCCCCGTAGACCCCCAGGGCCTGGGCCGGGCAGAGGTCGAGGCAGTCGCCGCAGCCGGTGCAGCGACTGTGGTCCAGCGCTCCGCCCGCAAGGGCAGCGTGGGGGCAGGCTCCGTCGCAGAGGCCGCATCCCTTGTCCCGGATGCACTTCTGTCCGTCCAGGTAGACCTGGGGGTGGGGCAGTTGGGACTCCGGGTTGGCGCACCACTGGCAGCGGAGGGGACAGCCCTTCAAAAAGACAATGGTGCGGATGCCCGGCCCATCGTGGAGAGAGTAGGGCTGGATGTTAAAAATTGTGCCTTTCATCGCCTGTTTACGCGATCTCCCCGTGTTCGGTCCGGGCGATGATGTCGTCTTGCAGGTCCTTGGACAGTTCGCAGAAGTAGGCGCTGTAGCCTGCCACGCGCACCAGCAGGTTTCCATAGTTCTCCGGGTGCTTTTGGGCGTCCAACAGGGTCTGCCGGTTGATGATGTTGAACTGAATGTGCCACAGCTTCAAATCCCGCCAGGTCTTGATGTAGTCCACCAGCTTCCGGGTCCCCGTCTCACCCTTGACACACTGAGGGCTGAGCTTCACATTCAGCAACCGGGACGCCCGGTTGCGGTAATCATAGTTCTTGGTGGCGTAGTTGGACAGCAGAATGGCGGTGGGGCCGTGTTTATCCGCGCCCTGGGAGGCAGAGGAGCCGTCGGAGAGCGGCGTATAGGCGTACCGCCCATTGGGTGTGGCCGAGACCACCTTGCCAAAGGGGACGTTGGCGGTGAAGGGGACATACCGCAGATCCAGATGAACACCCAGCTCCTGAGAGTACCGTTTGGTGAACTCCAACAGTTCCCGGTCCAACCGCTTGCCGATGCTGTCCGCATAGTCGTCGTTGTTGCCATAGGCAGGGGCGTGCTGCAACAACTGCCGCTCGATCTCGTAGCCCTCAAAGTTGTGAGCCAGGGCCACCTTCACCCGTTCCAGGGTCAAGCGGTGGTCGTCATAGACCACCTTTTTGATGGCGGCCAGGGAGTCGATCACAGTGCCGTAGCCGATGAACTCAAAGTAGCCCAGGTCGATGCCGCCCTCGATTTTCGGCTCATGGATGTTCTTGCAGTTTTTCATGCAAAGGGCGTGGAGCATTGAGGCCAGCGGAGCGCCAAAGTGCTTCCCCCGCAGTCGAATGATCTCGTGCTGCTGAATAAACGCGTGCTTCATCAGGTTCTTCTGCTGAGCCAGGTACGCCTGGAGAAATTGGTCAAAGGTTTCAAATTCCTCTGGCGCTCCGGTCTCCAAACCGATGACCTCGTCCCCGTACTTTTGCATTTTCCCGTTGTAGAGGGTTATTTCCAGGGCGGCGGCGAAATTGATATAGGCGCAGGGAGAAGTGTAGGTGTCCCGATTGGGCATACGGACCTCGGAACAGCCGGAGACGCAGTAATCATATGCCTCTTCGAAGGTGGCGCCTTTGGCCAGCAGCAGAGGGATGACCTCCTCGTCGTTGATGAGCTTGGGGAACCCTGCGCCGTCCTTGATGGTCTCTGCCACCTCGTAGAGGTAACGCTCCGGGGAGCTGGTGTGGACACGGGCAGCCAGGTCGGGATAATTCAGGGGAAATTCCCGCTTGGAGCGCAGGAACAGATAGGTCAGCTCATTAGTGGCGTCGCCGCCGTCCTTGGTCTGACCGCCGATGGTCACCGCTTCCCAGTGAGCATAGCCCTCGTTGAAGCTGCCTCCGGTCTTGGAAAGATACAGGTCGATGTATTGGGCCATGGACACCCAAACACATTCCAGCAGTTCCTCGGCCCGTTCGTCGTCCAGGATGCCCTTTTCCTTGTCCGCCTTGTAATAGGGATAGAGGTATTGATCCATCCGTCCGTTGGAAATGACGGTGCCGGTCTTTTGCTCGATCCGGGAAAAAAGCTGAATAAACCACTGGCTCTGCACTGCCTCGTGGAAGGTCTCCGCGGGCTGAGCGGGCACCTTCCGGCAGATACGGGCGATCTCCAGAAGTTCCGCCTTTCGCACTGGGTCTTGTTCCAGAGCCGCTTTTTCCTCAGCGGCATCGGCGTGGCGGCCAGCCCACAGGACAATGGCGTCCGCCGTCAAAATCACCGCCTCCAGAAAGGGCTTTTTCTCTGTGGTATCCACGGCGGAGAACTCGTCCAGCCGGGCCAATGCCTCTTGCGCCTCCCGGCGAATCCCGTTGAATCCGATTTTCAGCGGTTTTTCGTAATCATGGACCCATTGAATGGACGAGCGGAAGGAGGCCGTCTCGTTGACGATGTAGCGGGAGGTATTTTCTTCATCGTCGTTGTAGGTCAGCCGCCGGGTCTCCTCCGGCAGCGCCTTCACCAGCGCTTCGTGGAAGGTCTTGCCCTTCCAGTAGGGGGCGATCTCCCGGACAATGTACTCTGCGTCTTCCGGCGCGATGTCAAAGGGAGAACTCTCCCGCTCCGGCAGACTGTGGATTGCCTCATCCAGCACATCACCGTCTAATTCCGGGTAGAGGATGCCATAGCGTCCCTCCTTGCCTGCCCGACCCACGATGAGCTGTTTGTCGTCGATATAGACGGTGGCCTTTTCCGCGTAGCGGTACAGAGCCTTGGCCCAGCGGAGGATCAGGGGCTGTCCCTCTGTTTCACGGAAGGACTCAGTGAAATATCTGCCTCGCTCGATGTCGATGCTGGGGCGCTTCCCCGCGAAGGTCTGTAGGATTTGAAGGGTACGCTTCTCCGCTGGTTTTTCCCGGTTGTATATGCGCTTTTCCTGGGGGGATAGTTCGATGACTGCCATATTAAACACTCCTTTTTTGGAACTGGATGTCCTTTTTCATTTACCGTCAAGCGGTACTTCCGCCACTTCGCGCCTCCCTGTGGCGCAAAAACGCTTCAAATGGCACTGTTATCGTACCATCTCATGCAAAAACTGTCCAATAGTTAAATAAAATATCCGGCTATAACGCAAGGCTATATTTCGTTAGGCATGTCGTTTCTGCCCCAGACCATTTTGAAATTCCCGGCATCGCCGTATGAACCGTGCGGCAGGCTCTTAAAAAGGCAACCCGCCCATCGAGGAACGGGTTGCCAAATTGGGTAGGGTAGGAGCGGGGTCAGGAGTCACTGTCCTTTGGTTCAGTGTCCTCCTCACTGTCGTCCGTGCCGCCTCTGGCGGGACGGGGACCCCACTTATTGTGCTCAGTCTCGTTGATGGCTTCCGCGTCGAACTTCTGATGGTTGGCGGCCATTTCCGCCTCCTGCTCGGCGTTGGCCTTTTCAATGCGCTTGTTCAGACGCATCATGGAGACCAGCAGCACCACGGTCAGGATCAGGATGACCAGAGAGATGGGACGGCGGAAGAAGATGGTGTAATCCCGGTCATAGCTCATGGAGGCGGTGACGAAGTTCTTCTCCATGATACTCTCCAAGATCATGCCCAACATCAACGGCGTGTTGTCGATGTCCAGCAAGGTCAGGATGTAGCTGAACACCAGGATGGCGGCGGTCAGCACCAGTTCCTTGGTGTTGTTGGTGGCCGCGAACGCACCGGCGAAGCAGAACATGATGATGGCGGGGGCCAGGTAGGTGTACCGCACCTGGACGATCTTCGCCACAGCACGGGTCAGAGCCAGGCCGAAGGGAGCCAGGAAGATGTTGGCCACCAGCAGGCCGATGATGATGGTGTAGGCCATAACGCCCTGCTTAGTGAACAGGGTGGGGCCAGGGGTGATGCCGTGGAGGACGAACGCGCCCAGCAGCAGGGCGGTAACGCCGTCACCGGGGATGCCCAGGGTCAGCAGGGGAATCATAGCGGAGCCGACCACGGCGTTGTTGGAGGACTCAGCAGCGGCAATGCCTTCCAGACAGCCTTTGCCGAACTCCTCAGGGTGCTTGGAGGTACGACGCGCCTCGTTGTAGCACAGGAACTGGGCCACGCCGCCGCCCACGCCGGGCATGGCGCCCAGGATGGAAGCGATGCCGGATGACCGCACACAGGTAGGAACGATGGACTTGGCCTCCTTCATGGTCAGGCCCTCTTTGTCAATCTTGTTGGCGTCGTCCAGCTTGCCACCGGCCAGCTTGAAGTCCCGGAGCTTCATGACCACCTGGGTCAGAGCGATCAGGGCGATCATGGCGGGCAGGATGTCAATGCCGTATTTCAGCGTGCTCAGGCCAAAGGAGAAGCGGGAAACGCCAGTGACGGCGTCCAGGCCGATGCAGCCCATCAGCAGGCCGATCATGCCGGAGATGATTGCCTTGGGCAGGCTGCCGCCGGAAACGCCGGCGATCAGGGAGATGCCCAGGATGCCCATTGAGAAGTATTCCACCGAGGTGAAGTTGGAGACCAGCTTGGCGATGATCTGTGCGCACAGCAGCAGCAAAATCGCGGAGAACAGGCCGCCGAAGGTGGAGGCGAACAGGGACGTATCCAGCGCCTTCTTGACCTTGCCCTTTTTCGCCAGGGGATACCCGTCGAAGGTGGTGGCAATAGCCGAGTTGGTACCGGGGGTGTTCAGGGTAATGGCCGAAATCGACCCGCCGTACATACCGCCGACGTAGACGGCCAGCAGCAGGATGATGGCGGTGGCCGCGTCGTCAAAGGTGTAGGTCAGCGGCAACATCAGCACGATGCCCAGCGTAACGCTCAGGCCGGGGATACAGCCCACCACCATGCCGATGGCCAGGCCAATACAAATCATGGCGATGTTGGTCAGGGTGAATGTCTGGACAAAAGCGGCTCCAATATCTGCAAACATAACTTATCAACCTCCAAACAGTTCGCCCGTAGGCAGCGGGATGTTGAAGATGTTCTTGAACATCAGGTAAATCAGAATGGAAGCGATGACAATGTAGACATAAACGGGCCATTTTCGTTCACCGCAGAAGAACACAATGGCGATAAAGGTGATGATGGACGCGGGGACATAGCCGATTTGGATGATGAGCACCACATAGACGCACAGCATCGCAATGAGAATGATGGCGGGTTTTTCTTTCTGCCAGTCGAACTCAACGATTTTTTCTTTCTTAAAGACCAGGCTCTGAACCAACAGTACAATGGAGAAAAACAGCATGATCACCAGGCAGATGCCGGGGATGATGCGGGGGCTGGGCGCGCCAGAGTCATAAGCAGGCTCCCGCACCTGGCTGGGCAGCAGGATCAGCAGGATGATGCTGGCCAAGCCCATAATAATGCCGGTCCAGAGGTAGGTCCTGATTTTGAATTTCATAGGAATTTCCCCTTTCCGCAGAAGTGGAAGCGAACACGAGTGGTCATCTTCACGGGGACGGGCCAGTCACAGGCCGAACCGCCCCCGTAAAAAAGCCACTCCCCCCTCCCGCCGGAGACCCGCCCCGTAAAGAGACGGGCCTCGCTGACAGGAGGTAAAAAAGGAATGAAAAAACAGCGAAGGGACAGGGGATTATTCGGCGCTCAGAATGTCATAAGCGTTCAGCGCCTTGACGCTGGCTTCCTCGATGAACTCGGCGCACTCATCGCCGTAGAGCTGGAAGTTGTTCAGCAGGACGGAGTCGATCCACTCATAGTAGTCGGCCTCGGCCCAGACGTTCTCCATGATCTCGGTCATGTCGTCATAGAACGCTTCATCGCAGCCAGTGTGGACGGCCAGGGTGCCGCCGGCGGGCAGGATGGAGCTGGAGAAGTCGATGTCAGCGTCCAGCTCAGCAGCCTTGGTGTCGCCAGCCACGGTGGGAACGGTGATGGCGTCGCCGTTTTCGTCCACGAAGCCAGTGAACTCGGTGTCAGAGAAGGCCAGGATGGGGATCAGAGTACCGGCCTCGACCTCGTCCTGCGCGGCCTGGGTGGTGCCGACGAACACGTCAACTTCGCCGTCAGTCAGGCCCTTCTTCTGCTCAGCGCCGCCGTCATAACCGGAGACGACGGTCACCTTGCCGCCCATCTGGGCCAGCAGGGAACCGAGGCACAGGTGGCAGTCGGACA
>JAJPXR010000149.1 GCA_021205375.1 Clostridiales bacterium
TTTCTATTATAGCATATTTCGGGGGATGCGTGAGATTTAATCAGAGGTTCCTTAATTCTGCCATTCTTGCGCGCATCAGATGAATGGAATTCCGTAATTCATTATTTTCCATGGGTTAAACCCTCCTTTAGATGATGCGAAGATTTTTGGGGTAAAGCATCATCGTTTTACATTTATGTTAGTTTGTAAAATAAAACTTTACACAACGGAGAGAATTTGACCCAAAAGAGCCCCATCAAGCTGAAGAACTATCAAAAAAATGAATAGTTCACCTATCTGAGAAATACATAGAAAAATGCCGCCGGAGCCTTCTGGCAGTCCAAAACGCTCCGGCGGTGTTGTGTGGCGGTGAATTACGAATCAACGCCACGGCTGGCGAGGTAGACGGTTGCCGCCAACATTGCTCCCTCAGTGAAGCTGTTGAAGGCCGCCGTGCTAAACGCGAACAGGAACATACGAAGATCACCTCCCCTCTAATGTAGATTGATGTGGTGGAACCTTACTCGCCGTCAGTGATGGCTTCCTCTGCCATGCAGAGTACCGTCAGCGTGACGACAAAGCCCAATACAGCCCAGCGCATCTTCATCACCTCTTTTCCGCCTGCACTCTCCGGTAGAAGGTGCTTTTGGTCATATTCAGACGCTTCATCGCTTCGGTGGCGGTCAGCTCCTTCCTCCTCCAGCGAGAAACGACTTCATCAAATTCAGGCCGTTCAATGGGGCGGCGGCCCTTGTAAATGCCGTTGCGTTTGGCAATGGCGATACCCTCCTGCGGGCGCTGGAGGATGTATTCGCGTTCCAGCTCGGCAACGGCGCCGAACACGGTGAGCATAAAGCGGCCTGTGGGGGTCGTTGTGTCGATGGCCTCCTTCTTGGAGACGAACTCCACGTTCTTCCTCTGTAGCTGCTCCATCAGCTCCAGCAGGTCACGGGTGTTGCGGGCAAACCGGCTGATAGATTCCACAATTACCGTGTCGCCCTCCCGCATAAATTCCAGCATCCGGTTCAGCTCCGGGCGGTTGCGCGTTTTGCCGCTCATCCGGTCAATGAAAATCAGCTCTACGCCCAGCTCCTGCATCAGCACTTCCTGGCGTGCTGTGTTCTGGTCGGCGCTGCTGATGCGAATGTATCCAATTTTCAAACAATACCTCCTAACAAGTGTCCCAATAGGGTCATATGGCAGAGCAATCGGATCCCCGTTCAACCGAATGAATTGCCTCGGCCAGTAGTAACGTTCCTTGAACCGTTCCATCAGGTTCGGCGGCTGAATTTCAGCAGCTCATTCCAGTTGTTTTCCACAAAGAACAGAATACGGGCAATGGTGTCCTCCTGCTGGGCAGGGGTGTCGCCCAGGCTGTCGCGGTTCACATGGACGTGCGGGCCGCAGGTAGAAGTCTGGTGGCTCCGGTATCCCATGTTCACGGCGGAGCGAAGCAGTTCCGACCACGGCATAACGGTTTCATGGTACTCCAGGGTCATAGGGTGAGTGACGATCTCGAACCCGCAGTTGATGGAACCGTCATGCTTGCAGTAGATCCGCTCCTCGTTCGCGTTGGAAAGGTCAATCAGCCGGGAAGCGTGGTCGTCGTACTCCCCGCCCCGGTCGATTTCCAACTCCACGCCGAGGAAACGTTTTCCATTGCCGTAAAAGATGGGGACGGGCTTGTAGCCGTAGTTCTGGATGGGGTGGCTCCGGCTGGCGAACTGCGCTGTGCAGCTCCGGCAGTAGGGCGCGTCCTCATCGTCCTCGTCCGGGTAGCAGGCGGCATCGTAGTAGAGGATGCGCCCACATTCGGTACAGGTGGTGTAATGGCGGTCATAGCAGGAATCGCAGACAATGGTGTGGCTGTCACTGACGGTATCAGATCGCCAGACACGGTTCTCGCAGCAGTCGCAGATGACGGTTTCGTCCTCGAAGCAGTCGTCGCAAAGCTGCCGCCCGTCGAAGATGTGCCGCTCGTCCAGGGGTGTTTCGCATCCGCAGATGGAACAGATAAAGGTTTCGCTCATGGTACATTACCTCCAAAATAAAATGGCCCTGGGCTGGTGGCCCAAGGCGGGATAGGGTAGGGATTGTTGTTTCCCTTATGAAGATAATATATCATTGAGATTTGGGAGTTTGACGGAGACGAAATAATAGCTCCTGGAAGTTTAACGAGCTCACTCCATATTATAGCATTGCAAAATGCAGACAATTTGCTCATTCCATACAAAGAAAATTACCTAAATAATAAGGTTATACGTTGACTTTAAGAGAATTATTTAATATAATGGCCTCAGTGCAATAAGAGAAGCATTTGGAGGAACTAAAATGAAAACAGTGCGCATGGCTGACATTGCTCAAAAATTAGGTATTAGCGTTGTTTCCGTTTCCAAAGGGCTTTCGGGCAAGGACGGCGTCAGCGAGGAGATGCGCGCCCGCATCCAGGCCACAGCCCGGGAAATGGGGTATAAGGCCCCCGGCGCCCCGACGGAGACGACAGGGGGCAAAACCATCGGCGTTCTGGTGCAGGAGCGCTTTTTCGCGGAGAGCACTTTTTATTCAAACTTGTATCGGGAGCTGGTGAAACAGTGCAGTGCCGGAAAAGACTTTGCCATGATGGAGATCGTCACTCACCAGGCGGAGGCAGAAGCACAGACACCGGTGTTCATCAGCCAGCGCAAGGTAGATGGGTTGATTTTGATGGGACAGCTGACCTCTGCGTATGTATCCATGGCGGCCCAATGTGGTCTGCCCTATCTGCTGCTGGATTGTTACCGGGACGGGTTTGAGGAAAGCTGCGTGGTCAGCGACAACGTGACCGGCGGCTGCCTGCTGACCCGGCACCTGTTGGAACAGGGGTATCGGGACATTGCCTTCGTGGGCAGCATCTGGGCCACGACCTCCATCATGGACCGGTATTTGGGTTACATAAAGGCGCTGCGTCAGGCGGGACTGATTCCACGGGAGGACTGGCGGCTGGAGGACCGGAACCCGCGGGGCGACTTTTTGCCGGTCCAGATGCCGGAGCAAATGCCCCAGGCCTTTGTATGCAGCTGCGACGAAGTGGCCTATCGCCTGGTGCGGCAGTTGAACGTCGCCGGATACCGGGTGCCGGAGGATGTGGCCGTCACCGGCTACGATGACTACGGCTTTTCCACGATCAGCACCCCACCCCTGACTTCCTACCGGGTGGACACGGGAACCATGGCCCGCCTTGCGGTGGAACGCATCCGCAGCCTGATGGCTGGACGGTCGGAGGGCAGCTCCATTATCACCGTTCCCGGCAGGCTGGTCCCCAGGGCGTCCACTGGGGTTGTGGAATAAAGCGGTATCACTCTATCAGAAAAAATGAAATAGATTCACTTTCAAAGCCGTCGGGTACAACCCGGCGGCTTTTTGCGTCCATTGCAGCGGAGTATCTATGGGCTAAATAAACAAAATTTTTAGTAAATTATTAGGCAATTCTACAAAAATAATGAAGGGGTATTGACTTAAATTTTTAAGCGTGTTATCCTACATCCAGTAAAGGAAATTTAACTAAATTTCCGCTAGCACCACCCAAGTTTACTTAAAGGAGGAAACTTATGAAAAAGGTACTTGCACTGATCCTTACCCTGGCCATGACCCTGTCGCTGGCCTCGCTGACCGCCTGTGGCAGCAGTTCCAGCAGCGCCAGCGCTGATTCCAGCGCCGCAGGCGAGGAGGATGGCGGCCTGCCCACCATCGACTCCATCACCCTGGGAGAGGACTACCAGGACATCACCGCCACCGTCACCATTCTCACCAACCGCACCGACATCGCTGACACCACCTATGCCGCCTACGCCGAGGAATTCCACGAGCTGTATCCCAACATCACCGTGGAGTACGAGGCCATCACCGACTACGAGGAGACCCTCCAGTTGCGGTTGACCACCGGCGATTGGGGCGACATTTGCTTCATCCCCACCTCTGTCTCCATGGCCCAGCTCAGCGACTACTTCATCCCTCTGGGCGACTACGACACCCTGGACGAGATTTACAACTTTGTCTCTGAGGCCACCTACGACGGCACCGTCTACGGCATCGCCAATGGCGGCACCGCCGACGGCGTCCTCTACAACACCCGCATCTGGGAGGAGGCCGGCATCACCGACCTGCCCACCACCCCGGAGGAGTTCCTGGAGGACCTGCAGCTCATCAAGGACAACACCGATGCCATCCCCCTCTACACCAACTTTGCCGCAGGCTGGACCATGGGAGCCTGGGACTCCTACATCTGGATCCCCGCCACTGGCGACGTGGAGTGGCACAACAACATCGCCCACACCTCCAACCCCTTCTCTGACCGGGGCGACCAGACCGGACCTTATGCCGTCTACTACATCCTGTATGAGGCCGTTTCCCGTGGCCTGATCGAGGACGACCCCATGTCCAC
Organism: Clostridiales bacterium; assembly: GCA_021205375.1. Classification (GTDB taxonomy): domain Bacteria; phylum Bacillota; class Clostridia; order Oscillospirales; family Oscillospiraceae; genus Onthomonas. The sequence goes on from JAJPXR010000149.1 coordinate 4,400, forward strand.
CGACTGGGAGTCCAGCAAGAGCCGCATCAACAGCGGCGAGATCGCCACCATGGTCCTGGGCAGCTGGGCCGTGGCCCAGTGCCAGGAGGCTGGCGACACCCCGGAGGACCTGGCCTATATGCCCTTCCCCATCACCGTGGACGGCCAGCAGTATGCCGGAGCCGGCGGCAACTACAGCTACGGCATCAACAACCAGACCAGCGAGGACCAGCAGATCGCCGCTATGGTCTACGTCAAGTGGCTGCTGGAGGAATCCACCATCTTTGAGGACGAAGGCTCTATCCCCGCCCTCAAGACCGACGATATGCCCGACGTGCTGGCCGGATTCGATGGTGTGGAGCTGCTGAGCAATGCCGCCGCCCCCGAAGGCGAAGAGGACCTCTTCGACGACGTGAACAACGAGAGCGAAGTGGGCCTGAACAACTCCGATTATCCCGACTGCGAGATTTTGGAGGCCGCCCTGACCGGCTCCGCCACCCTGGACGAGCTGATGGACGACTGGAACGAGGCGTGGACCGCTGCGCAGGAAAGCCTGGGCGTGGAAATTTACGAGTAAGCGCCTTCCTGCCTGACCAATACGCACACAGGGGCGGGCGTCCGTCTCCCTGGGCCGCCCGCCCACAATCCCAAAAGACAGGAGGTATTTTTCAATGACTGGTACTGTGGCAGAGAAACGAACCCTCGCGCAGGCCCTCCACGATGGCAGGGTCCAGCGCAAACTGGTCATCTTCTGCTTTATGATCCTCCCCATGACCCTGCTGATCGTGTTCACCTATGTTCCCTTCATCAAGATGATCCAGTTCAGCTTTTACGACCGGACGTACCTGGACAGCGGTAAATTTGTGGGCCTGAAAAACTATTTGGAGGTATTTACCCGCTCCGAGTGCTTCGGCTCCCTGGCCGTCTCCCTGTACTACATGGGCGGCGCAGTGGTGCAGCTGGGCCTGGCGCTGTTCTTCGCCTCTCTGATGGTGTTTAAGGTGAAGGGCGCAGGCATCTACAAAGCCTGTATGTTCTTCCCCTACCTGATTTGCGGCATCGCCGTGGGCTTCATTTTCAAGTTTTTCTACTCCCGCGGCTATGTGCTGGACACCATTCTGATGATGTTCGGCATGGACCTGGAGGACATCCCCTATTGGCTCCAGAACCAGAGCATCAATAACATTTCCCTGGTAGCCACCTCCGTGTGGCGCTACACCGGCCAGAACATGGTGCTGTTCCTGGGCGCGATGATGTCCGTGGATAACGACCTCTACGAGGCAGCCGACCTGGACGGCGCTGGCAAGTGGCAGAAGTTCCGCTACATCATCCTGCCCTCCATCAAAACCATCATCGTCCTGAACCTGATCCTCTCCATCAGCGGTTCCCTGTCCGCCTTCGAGCCGCCCTACGTTATCACCAACGGCACCATGGGCACCGGCACCTACTTCGTCATCATGAACCGCCTGGCTCATGAAAACCAGAAGGTGGGGCTGGCCTGCGCTATGGCAATCGTGCTGCTGGCCATCATCGTGCTGTGTACTGTGGCCCAGAAGCTCTTCTTTAAGTACGTCTTTACCGACGGCGCGGACGACCCGGAGGCTGCCGCCGAAGCAAAGCGCCAGCGCAAGGCAGCCAAAGCCGCCCGCAAGCAGAAAAAGGAGGTGGCCCCGGTATGAGCAAGCTGAAACATATGAAAATCGGTGACATTCTGTTCAGCATCTTCCAGTATGTCATGCTCATCGGCGCGTCCATCATTGCGCTGGTGCCGGTGGTGGTCTGTATCTTCACCGCTTTCAAGACCAACGATGAGTATGCCGCCACCTCGGTGCTGGACTTCCCCGAACACTGGACCTATTTGGAGAACTTCGTCGTGGCCTTCACCAAGGCCAACATGGGCCGCTGCTTTTTGAACACCGGCATTGTGCTGGTGGTGGTGCTGACCCTGTCTATTCTGTTCAGTTCCATGCTGGCCTATATCCTGAACCGATTCCGGTTCCCCGGTCACGGTCTCATCGACAACCTGTTCACCTTTGCTTCACTGATCCCCGGCATCGCCACCCAGGTCACGGTCTATCAGATCATGTACTCCCTAGGCCTCATCAACCACCTGTACGGCTATATCATCGTCCTCTGTGGCACCGATATTATCTCCATCTACATCTTCTTGCAGTTCTTCGAGAACCTGCCCACCAGCCTGGACGAGAGCGCGATTTTGGACGGCTGCACCTACTTCGGCATTTTCTTCAAAATTCTGTTTCCCCTGCTGAAACCCGCCATCGTCACCAGTTGCATTTTGAAGGGCGTCAGCGTGTACAACGAATACTATATGTCCAACCTGTACCTGCAAAACGCTAATTTGAAGACCATTTCCACCGCCCTGTACACCTTCACCGGGCCATACGGCAACCAGTACAACTACATCTGTGCAGGTGTGCTGATTACGATTATCCCCATTTTGATCGTGTTCCTCCTGTGCCAGAAGCAGATCTACGGCGGACTCGCCGCCGGCGCGGTCAAGGGTTAATCTTTATTCGCTTTTTTCTTCATGTTCTTTCTTCCTCCGGCGGGGCCTGGGGAACCAGGCTCCGCCACACCCCAACGCATCCTATTTTCTATTTTCTTCATTTTCATTTCTCCCCTAAAACCGCTGCCGCTCCTGTCGGGTTTGTCCTTCACGGGAGCGGCAGCACCACAAAACGGACAAGAGGTGATTCCTTTTGAATCAAGTCAAACTATACTGCGGCGCGCTGCCCAACATCCCCTGGCAGGAGCCGCCCGCCGCTTCCAACGCTCCCCTGTGGCGCTGTACCGACAACCCCATCATTGGGCGGAACCCCGCCCCCGGTCTGGCCCGCGTATTCAACAGCGCTGTGGCTCCCTACGGGGAGGGCTACATCGGGGTGTTCCGGGGGGAACAGACCGACGGTGTCCCCTTCATCTACCTCGGTCGCAGCGCCGACGGTATCCGCTGGACCTTTGACGGGGAGAAGATCCCCTTCGTCAACGAAAAGGGCGAGCCGTTCCTGCCCCCTTACGCCTACGACCCCCGGCTGGTGAAGGTGGAGGACACCTACTATATCATTTGGTGCCAGGACTTTTACGGGGCCTCCATCGGCATGGCGAAAACCACCGACTTCCAGACCTTTCCCCGGCTTGAAAACCCGTTTATCCCCTTTAACCGCAACGCGGTGCTGTTCCCCCGGCGCATCGACGGATTGTACACCCTGCTCTCCCGCCCCAGTGACTCCGGCCACACCCCCTTTGGGGACATCTTCCTGAGCCAGAGCCCCGACATGGAGTTTTGGGGCCGTCACCGCCATGTTATGGGGAAACGAGGCGACCACTGGTGGGAAAATCTGAAGGTTGGCGGCGGAGCCGCCCCCATCGAGACCAGTGAAGGCTGGCTGCTGTTCTACCACGGTGTCACCGGCACCTGTAACGGCTACGTCTACTCCATCGGCGGAGCCATCCTGGACCGGGACGAACCCAGCAAGGTCCTCTACCGCTGCAAGACCTTCCTGTTGACGCCGGAGGCGTGGTACGAGGAGCGGGGGTTTGTGCCCAACGTCTGCTTCCCCTGCGCCACCCTCCAGGACAGCGCAACGGGCCGCATCGCCCTCTACTATGGCTGCGCCGACAGCTATGTGGGCCTGGCTTTCACCACCGCCGACCGGGTGGTGGATTACATCAAAGCACACAGCGACCTCTCCCCAGAGGACGGGGAGTTGGGTGTCCGCTGAACCGGGGGAACGATATGCCAAGTATTGCAAACGCAGCCCGAACCATGTTGGAGCAGACCATTATACCCTTTTGGAAGGCTCTGCGGGACGACGAATACGGCGGATACTACGGTCTGATGGACTACGACCTGTGCGTGAACCGACAGGCGGAGAAGGGTTGCATCCTGAACAGCCGTATCCTGTGGTTCTTCTCTGAGGCGGCGATCCTCACTGGCCGGGAGGATTTGTGCCGGGAGGCCGACCACGCCTATACTTTTCTGACAAGCCGCTGCTGGGATTGGACGAACGGCGGCATCTACTGGAGTGTGACCTATGACGGCAAGCCCCTGGACACCACCAAGCACACCTATAACCAGGCGTTTGCCATCTATGCCCTGTCCGCCTATTATCGCCTCACCGGGAACCCGGACGCCCTTTCCATGGCGTGGGAGCTGTTCCAACTGGTGGAACACCACTGCACCGACGCCGAGGGCTATCTGGAAGCCTTCACCGTAGACTGGCAGAGCGCCCCCAACGACAAACTCAGCGAGAACGGCGTACTGGCCGCCAAGACCATGAACACCCTGCTTCACGTCTTTGAGGGGTATGCCGGGTTGTATCAGGCCAGCGGCGCACCAGTGGTACGTCAGGCCATGGGACACATTCTGGTCCTCTACCGGGACAAAATTTATGACCCCACGGCTCACCGCCTCCGGGTGTTCTTCGACGAACACTATCACTCCCTCATCGACCTGCACAGCTACGGCCACGATATTGAATGCAGTTGGCTCATCGACTGGGGGTGTGAGTTGATGGACGACCCGGCGCTGGCTGCGGAAATTCACACCATCGACCACGCTCTGGCGAACAAAATCTATCAGACCGCCTACCGAAACCACTCCCTGGCGACCGAGTGCGACCGGGGCGTGGTGGATACCACCCGCGTTTGGTGGGTACAGGCGGAGGCGGTGCTGGGGTTTGTGAACCAGTGGCAGAAGCACCCGGAGGAAACGAAGTACCGGGACGCGGCGGCGGATATTTACCAGTACATTTGCCGCGTGATGGTGGACAAACGCCCCGGCAGCGAGTGGTTCTGGAGCGTGGACGAACATGGTACGCCCTACCAAAAGCCCATCGTAGAGCCGTGGAAATGCCCCTATCACAACGGGCGGATGTGTATCGAGCTGATCAGGAGGAACCCCAATGTCACAGTTTAAGTTACACCCCGAATACCTGCGCCAGAAGGAGCGTCAGGAGGCCCTGCTTGCCGCTCAAAACCACAAGACCGACTTCTACAACGGCATTTATGACCGCTGGGAGAACCCGGTGTTGACCAGAGACCACGTTCCCCTGGAGTGGCGGTATGACCTGAACCCCGTCACCAATCCCTATTTCATGGAGCGGCTGGGGGTCAACGCCGTGATGAACGCCGGGGCCATCTATCTGAACGGGAAATACTGCCTGGTGGTCCGGGTGGAGGGCAACGACCGCAAGAGCTTTTTTGCTGTGGCGGAGAGCGACAGCCCGGTGGAGGGCTTCCGCTTCCGGGAAAAACCGGTGATTCTGCCGTCAAGCGGCACTTCCGGGGCCTTGCCCCTCCGCCGTCAAGCGGCACTTCCGCTGCGCTCCCTGCCTGTGCCCGACACCTGCGCCCAGGAGACCAACGTCTATGATATGCGCCTGACCCGGCATGAGGACGGGTGGATCTACGGGGTGTTCTGTTCCGAGCGGAAGGCGGACAGCGTCAATGATCTGTCCGCCGCCGTTGCCTCCGCTGGCATCGTCCGTACCAAAGACTTGGACACTTGGGAGCGGCTGCCCAACCTGGTGACGCTGCGCAGCCCACAGCAGCGGAACGTGGCCTTGCTGCCGGAGTTTGTGGATGGGCAGTACGCCTTCTATACCCGGCCTATGGACGACTTTATCGAAACCGGAAGCGGAGGAGGCATCGGCTTTGGCCTCTGCCCGGACATTACCCACCCGGTCATTGATGAGGAGATCATCACCAGCCCCCGCCGCTACCACACCATCACCGAAGCCAAAAACGGCGAGGGGGCCACGCCCATCAAGACCGAGCGGGGCTGGCTCCACATCGCCCACGGGGTGCGGAATACCGCCGCTGGGCTGCGGTACGTCCTCTATGTGTTCGTCACCGACCTGCGGGAACCGTGGAAGGTCATCGCCGAACCCTCCGGTTTCCTCCTGGCCCCCAGAGGCTGGGAACGGGTGGGGGATGTCAGCAACGTGGTGTTCTCCAACGGGGCCATTGCGGAAGCGGATGGCAGCCTCTGGATCTACTACGCCGCCAGCGACACCCGGCTCCATGTGGCCTCCACCACCGTAGACAAGCTGCTGGACTTCGCTTTCCACACCCCCGCGGACCCCCTGCGCAGCGGGGACTGCGTGGCCCAGCGGTGCCAGCTCATTGACAACAATCTGCAATATCTCGGCAAATTATAACGAATAGGATTCAAACACACAGGGCAGCAGACAGGAGGAACACGAATGAAAACCAAAACGAGTCTAAATGACAACGCTTTTTTCCGGGCCATGGGCACCGTGGGAGATTTGGTGGTGCTGAACCTCCTGTGGCTGCTGTGCTGTCTGCCGGTGGTCACGGTGGGAGCTTCTACTGCCGCTCTGTTCCACGTCACCGGTAAAATGGCCGCCGGGGAAGCCACTGTAGTCTGGCGGGACTTCCTCGGATTTTGCCGGCGGGAGTGGAAAAGCACTACAAAGGTCTGGCTCCCTCTGCTGGCCTTTGGCCTGCTGGTGGCGGCAGATCTCTACATCGGCGGGCACACTGCCAGCGCCCTGGGCGGACTGCTGACGGCGGGAGCGGTCATCTTCGGTCTGCTGTGGCTGTGCGCGACCACCTGGAGCTTTGCACTGCTGGGCCGGTTCCAGTACCGGCGGGGGCGGGAAGTCCTCCGGGACGCCCTGGCTCTGGCCGCCGCCAACCTGCCCACTACGTTGGTGGCTGTGGTGCTGGCGCTGCTGGTCCCCGCTCTGCTGCTGCTGGCGTTCTCAGTGTTCGTCTACCTGCTGCCCTTCTTCCTGTTGGCGGGAGGCAGCGCCGCCAGCCTGATTTTGGCGGTTTCCATGCGTCCGACCTTTGCGCACATGGAAAACAGATGATGCAGAACCTGTAACTCCCATTGCCCATCCTTCATTGACAACGAGGAATACGCCTATGATGACCATTTCCAACGGATTACTCACCCTTCACACCGCCCACACCACTTACCAGATGACAGTGGACGCAGACGGCAGGCTTTGCCACAATTGGTACGGCTGCAAAACCGAAGAAAACCTGTGGGACAGCCGACCCACCCACGCCTTTGACCCCGGTTGCTGGCCCGACCAGCTCCCGCTGGAGTGCGCCGGGCCGGGCCTGGGGGACAACCGGCTCCCCTCTGTCCTCCCGGAGTACGCCGACGGGTCCAGAGCGGCAGATTTCCGCTTTGTTCGGGCGGAGGTGCGCCCCGGAAAGTACGCCCTGCCCGGTCTGCCTAATTTCCGTCTGGGGTCCCCGCCGAACCCGCAAGGCGGGTTTGGTGGGGAGAGGAGCCGCAGCGAAATGAACGAGACCTGCCGCTTGCGGCGGGGCGAGGGATATGGAGCTTGCGGCGACGACCGGCAAGGGGCAGGCGTGGAGACGCTGGCTGTCACCCTGCGGGACGCGGCAGGGTTGGAGGCAGAGCTGCTCTACAGCGTGTATGAGGACTGCGACCTCATCACCCGCGCCGTCTTTTACACCAACCGCAGTGAAGCGCCCATCAAGCTCCATCAGGCCGGTTCCCTGTGCCTGGATTTCGACCAGCAACAGTTGGACCTGATGACCTTCGATGGGGTTTGGGCCGGAGAACACCTGGCCCAGCGGCGGCCCATTTTCTCCGGTGTGCAGAGCGTGGGAAGTACGCGGGGCATCCCCGGCCACGCACACAACCCCGCCGCCATTTTGTGCAGACCGGACACCGGGGAGACCTGCGGCGACTGCTGGGGGTTCGCCCTGGTGTACAGCGGCAGCTTTCTCATTCAGGCGGAGCGGGGCGAGGCGGGTATCCGCCTGACGATGGGCGTCCACCCCCAGCACTTCTGTTGGACGCTGGAGCCGGGGGAGAGCTTCGCCGCGCCGGAGGTGGCGATGGCGTTTTCTGACCAGGGACTGGGAGAACTGAGCCGCCGGTTCCACAGTGCCATCCGTCGGCATCTGCTGCCGCCCCGGTGGAGCGACCCGGAGGCACCCCGGCCTGTCCTGCTCAATAGCTGGGAAGCCTGCTACTTCGACTTCAATGAAAACAAGCTGTTGGAATTGGCTCAGGCCGCGAAGGAGGCGGAAATCGACCTGTTTGTGCTGGATGACGGCTGGTTCCAAAACCGAAACAGTACAGAGGCCGGGCTTGGGGACTGGACGGCGGACCCCCGAAAACTGCCGGAGGGATTGCCGGGCCTCTGCAAAAAGCTGAACGCCCTGGGGCTGGATTTTGGCCTGTGGGTGGAGCCGGAGGCGGTCAGTCCCAACAGCGACCTCCATCGGGCGCACCCGGACTGGGTGCTGGAAATCCCTGGCCGGGAGACGCTGGAGATACGGCATCAGTACAATCTGGATTTGAGCCGTGAGGATGTCCGGGAGGGCATCTGGCAGCAGCTCAGAGCGCTGTTGGACAGTTGCCCCATCCGCTACTTGAAGTGGGACATGAACCGGAGTTTGGCAAACGTGTACAGCGCGGCGCTGCCGCCGGAGCGCCAGGGGGAGGTCTATCACCGGTATGTGCTGGGGCTGTATGACCTCCAGCAGCGGCTGACCCGGACTTACCCTGACCTGCTGCTGGAGAACTGTGCCAGCGGCGGGGGTCGGTACGACTGCGGGATGCTCTACTACTCTCCCCAAATCTGGTGCAGCGACAATACCGACGCCCGCTCCCGGCTGGGCATCCAGCACGGCACTTCGTACCTCTACCCCGCCTGCACCATGGGAGCGCACTTTTCCACTGTCCCCAACCACAACACCGGGCGCACCGCCTCGGTGGAGGCGCGGATGGCGCTGGCCCTCAGCGGCACCTTTGGGTTTGAACTGGACCTGACCCGGTATGCCCAGGAGGAGCGTCAGGAACTGGCCGTTTACGTTCGCTGGTATCGCGCGCACGGAGCGCTGGTGCGGGGCGGCGACCTGTACCGGCTGATTGCCCCGGAGGAAGCGGACAGCGGCGGGGCCTGGATGTTTGTCAGCCCGGACCGGACCGAGGCGGCGGTGTTCGCCGTGGGGACCGCCTTGGGGGACGGCCTTCGGCCCCGGCTCCTCCTTCAGGGGCTGGAGGAACACGCCGTTTACGCAGACGAGGATGGCGCACAGTACACCGGTGGGCAACTGCTGCGGCAGGGCCTCCCTCTCCCCGGCGCGTGGGGAGAGGTACCGGGCTGCATCTGGTATTTGAAACAGATTGAGAGGGAATGACCATGAGCAACGCAACAGAACAGTATCTGCGGTGGCGTTCGCAGACGGATTTAGACCCGGAACTGGCTTCGGAATTGGCGGAGATACAGAATGACGAGGCGGAAATCAGTGACCGCTTTTACCGGGAACTGGCCTTTGGCACCGGCGGTCTGCGGGGGATCATCGGCGCAGGAACCAACAGGATGAATGTTTACACCGTCCGCAAGGCCACCCAGGGCTTGGCCGACTACCTGAACGGGACGAGCCTTCCCAAATCGGTGGCCATCGCCTACGACAGCCGCATCAAAAGCGACCGGTTCGCACGGGAGACCGCTCAGGTGTTGGCGGCCAACGGCATCACCGCCTACCTCTACCCCCGGCTGGAGCCAACCCCCGCTCTGAGCTGGGCCGTGCGGTATCTGGGCTGTGGGGCTGGAGTCTGCGTCACCGCCAGCCACAATCCCGCCCAGTACAACGGCTACAAGGTCTATGGGGCCGACGGCTGCCAGATCACATTGGAGACGGTGTCCAAAATCCAGGGCTGTATCGAACAGGTGGACTGCTTCCGGGATGTCAAAAGGTTGGACTTTGCCGCTGCGCTAGAGACGGGAACCATCCAATTCATCCCGGAGGACTGCCTGAACGCCTTTTTAGACGCAGTTCTGGCCCAACGGGTGGGGGACGGCGCGGGGATCTCCGATTTGAAGCTGGTCTACACGCCGCTCAATGGCAGCGGCCTGGAGTGCGTCACCCGGCTGCTGAAAAAGCTGGGCGTCACTCAGGTGACAATCGTGCCGGAGCAGGAGCAGCCGGACGGAACATTTCCCACCTGCCCCTATCCCAACCCGGAAATTCGGGAGGCCATGGAAAAAGGGCTGGAGCTGTGCAACAAAATAAAGCCCGACCTGCTGCTGGGCACCGACCCGGACTGTGACCGCTGCGGCGTGGCCGTTCCCGATGGCAAGGGCGGTTACAAATTACTCACCGGCAACGAGTTGGGCGTTCTTCTGCTGGACTACGTCTGTCGCACCCGACGAGGGTTGGGAACCATGCCGAAAAATCCGGTGGCAGTGACCACCATCGTCTCTACTCCTATGGCAGACCCCGTGGCGGCGAAGTATGGCGTGGAGCTGCGGCGCACCCTCACCGGTTTTAAGTTCATCGGAGAGCAAATCGGTCTGCTGGAGAAAGAGGGCCACCCGGAACGGTATCTCTTTGGATTTGAGGAGAGCTACGGTTACCTCTCCGGCCCTCACGTCCGGGACAAAGACGCGGTGAACGCCGCTCTGCTGGTCTGCGAGGCCGCCGGATGGTACGCCGGACAGGGGAAAACCCTGCTGGATGGCCTGAACGACCTGTATGCTGAATTTGGATGCTATCGCAGCGCGCTCCACAGCTTCGCCTTTCCGGGGGCCGACGGCATGGCACATATGGGCCAGCTGATGCGGCGCCTGCGGGAAAATCCCCCGATTGCCTTCGCCGGAGTATCCGTGGAACGGGTGGTAGACTATCATGCAGGCGGAACCGGACTGCCCAAAGCGGACGTGCTGGAGTTCCGGCTGGCGGGCGGAGCCAAGGTCACGGTGCGGCCCTCCGGCACGGAGCCGAAGCTGAAAATGTACCTGTCCGCCGTGGCGGATACAGAGGAACAGGCAGTCGAACTGCTTGAGCGGCTGGCAGCGGCTGCCGCCGATCAGATGCAATAAGGAGATGGAAGTATGCTGACTATGCAGGCAGGGAGCGTAGCGGAAGTGCTGCTCGACGGCGGAGGGGCAAAGCCCCGGAAGTGCCGTTTGACGGCGAGCGCTGTATTTTCTAACCATATGGTACTCCAACGGCAAAAGCCCATCCCCGTCTGGGGACAGGGTACCCCTGGCGCACAGGTGACTGTCACCCTGGCCGATGAACGGAAAACCACTGTCGTTGGGCCGGACGGATGCTGGTACCTCACCCTTGCCCCACGGGAGGCGGGAACCGGCCTCACCCTGACCGTGGAAAGCAAAGGCCAGCAGTTGACCTGCACCGACGTAGCCGTGGGCGAGGTGTGGTTTGCCGGGGGGCAGAGCAACATGGAGCTGCCGCTCCGGGACTGCAAAAACGGAAGGCGAGAGGTGGCAGACAGCGACTACCCCTCTATCCGCTTTTACAACGTCCCCCAGCGGGCGGTGTTGGACGAGGAAGCAGAGAGTACATGGAAAGTCTGCGCCCCCTCGACCAGCGGGGACATGAGCGCCGTGGCCTATTTCTTCGCCCGACAGCTCAGCCAGACCCAGGGAGTCCCCGTGGGCATCATCGGCTGCTATTGGGGCGGTACCTCAATTAGCTGCTGGATGAGCCGACAGCAGTTGGAAAAGACCGCAGCGGGGCAGAAATACCTCAATGACTACGCAGCACTGGTGGGGGACAAGACCGATGAACAGTACGCCGCCGAGATGGAACGCTACAACGCAGAATACCAGGCGTGGCAAGCCCGCATTGACCAACGCCGGGCGGCGGAGCCGACGGTGACCTGGCCGGTGCTGAACGAGGAATGTGGTCTCTGCCCTTGGCCCCAGCCTGCGGGCAACCAGTCCCCCTTCCGGCCCGCCGGACTGTACGAGACGATGGTGCAACGGGTGACGCCCTACGCTATTCGTGGCTTTTTGTACTACCAGGGCGAGGAGGACGAGGCCAGACACGCCACCTACGATGTGATGATGGCCAGCCTCATCGACCAGTGGCGCACGGACTGGCGGGACGACGAACTGCCCTTCCTGTTTGTGCAGCTGCCCATGTACTGCTCCAGAGAGGAATATCAAAATCACCAGGACAGCAAGCACTGGGCCATGATGCGGGACCAGCAGATGAAAGTCAGCCGGACAGTGGCCAACACCGGCCTTGCGGTGCTCACCGACTGCGGCGAGTTCGACAACATCCACCCCCTGGACAAGCAGACGGTGGGCCATCGCCTGGCACTCCAGGCCCGGAAAAAGGTTTACGGCGAGGACGTGGTCGCGGATGCACCCGTGATGGCGCAGACCCGCCCCACAGAGGACGGCGGCATGGAGGTGCGTTTCCGGCATACCGGCGGCGGCTTGTCCGTCCGGGGAGACTGCCTGGAGGGGTTCCAGTTGGCCGGGGCGGATGGGTTTTTTTATCCCGCTCGCGGCAGCGTCCAGGCAGACCGGGTGCTGCTCCACAGCGCCCAGGTGTCCGCGCCGGTCTATGTGCGCTATGCCTGGACCAACTTTGGCCCGGCCACCCTGTACGGGGCCTCCGGCCTGCCCGCCGCGCCCTTCCGCACAGATGAATTTCCCATTGAAGGGTAAATTTCAGGGAAGCTCTGATTAAATGGCACTGGATGGCTGGGCGAGCAAATTTTGCGCAAATCGAGGCGTGAAATCGCAGGAATACTGGATGTATTTCAAGATTTCACAACGAAGAGTTGCACGAAAGATGCCGCTCAGACGCCAGAAGGTATTTAATCAAAGGTTCCTTAGAACAAGGAGCAAAGCGTATGCCTGTGTTAAAGTTAAAGCCCGCCTGCAAGGACTATATCTGGGGCGGGAAGCGCCTGAAAACGGACTATCACAAGGAATTTGACGGCCCCCGGCTGGCGGAGTGCTGGGAGCTGTCCTGTCACCCGGACGGGCCTTCTGTCATCACCAACGGCGTTTTCGCAGGGCGGACACTGCGGGAATACCTCGCCGCCGTGGGGAAACGGGTGCTGGGCAGTAACTGCCAGGTGTTCCGGGAGTTCCCCATCCTCATCAAGCTCATCGACGCAAAAGACAATCTGTCCATTCAGGTGCATCCCAACAACACCGACGCCCTGGAAAATGAGCACCAGTACGGCAAAACCGAGATGTGGTACGTGCTGGACGCCGAACCCGGCGCATACCTCTACTATGGCTTCCGGGAACCGATCTCCAAAGGGGAGTTCCGGCGGCGCATCCAAGATGGGACCTTGCTGGAGGTACTGAACGCCGTACCAGTTCACAAGGGCGACCTGTTTTACATTCCGGCGGGGACCCTCCACGCCATCTGTAAGGGTATCGTTATTGCGGAGATCCAGCAGAGTTCCAACGTGACCTATCGGGTCTTTGATTATAACCGGGTGGGAGCGGACGGAATGTCCCGGAAGCTCCATGTGGATCAGGCGGTGGAGGTCACCCACTGTCAGCCGCCCCGCACCGACTACAACTTCGGCGGACACCTGGCCCGCAGCGCCTACTTCACCGTCGATGTGGTGCAGGCGCCCTATGCGGGGGACTGTGACGACGAATCCTTCACCTCCCTCCTGGTGTTGGAGGGAGAGGGCGAGGTACAGTGCGGGAAAGAGGCCATGCCCTGCCAGAAAGGGGACAGTCTGTTTCTGCCTGCCGACAGCGGGGAATTTTCCATCGCAGGAACGATTAGCGCCTTAATGACACGGGTGGGGACAATATAGCCGTTTGCCGCCGAAAACGAGCTGTCAACGAAAAGCTGTTCTTTGTGGAAAACTTGTCCCATGTTGGGCAGAAGCGCTGACCGAATGACAAAGCACAATCCCCTCTTGCCTCCCCTGAAAGGGCAGGGAGGGGCAAAGCCCTGGAAGTGCCGCTTGACGGCGGAGGAGGGCCGCCGCCTTTCGGCGGTGGCGGCAGGGTTTCACGCTAGTGAAAGTGACAAGGTTCATTCGAAGGGACAAGTTCAAAAGTTTCAGTTTTTGGCTAGGAGCTAATAGCTATTATACAGGAGAAAACCATGCTGCCAGATTATGAGACGGAAACAGATCGGGTCCACCGGCACCTGAAAGAGGATTTGACCAGAACAGAGCGACTGCGGAACTGGTGGTGGTATCACCGGTTTTACCTGCTGCTGGCCCTGTTGGTGTTGCTGCTGCTGGGTTACTTCGCCTGGCAGGACGCGGGAGTAGACGACCCGGACTACCATGTGGCCTGGGTGGGCGTCACCCAGCTGACCGACGAGGAGGCGGACGCCCTGACCCAGCGGCTGGCGGCCTTCGGCGAGGACGTGAACGGCGACGGCCGGGTGGTGGTGCAGCTCCACCAGTATTGTATTGACCTCTCCTCCAACGGAGAGGGACAGTCCGGCCAGGAGGTTCTGGCGGCCTACAACGGACTGGAAACGGATTTTACCGTCTACCAGAGCGGCATCTTCCTGCTGGAGGACCCGGAGAGTTTTCAGGCCACCTATGGGGCGCTTTGCCGCCTGGACGGGACGCTGCCGGAGGACGATGAGAGCGCCGAAACGCTGACAGTGGCCTGGGAGGACATCTCCACCTTAGGAGCATTGCCTGTGGACTGTGATTGTTACCTGGGATTCCGGGGTGTCTGGGACGATTCCGGCACCGGGGAGGCCCGGCTGGAGGATGACTGGGCGCTGTGGTGCAATATTTTGAGCAGCGTGGAATAAAGGCAACACCACACAATTAGAGTTGCGGCGTCTTACGGAATTGTGCGGTGCCGCCTTAAAAAAGGGGAGGTGAAACGACAGACAAAGGAACTATATCAACCTCAAAGCGGAAAGAAGGTAGAATTATGAAAAAACAGCGAACAAAACGCCTTGTCGCCCTGGTGCTGGCCCTGGCAATGACCCTGTCCACCCTGTCCTTGCCCGTTTACGCGGCGGACATCTCTGAGACTGTCTTTGACGCCGCTGACACGCTCCCCGCAGCAGAAGTAGCGGAGACGGAAACCCCATCGGCAGAGGACGCAGACGAAACTGGCGCTGAGTCTGTCGCAGAGGAATCCATTGAAAACGCAGAGGATGCAGACGCAGCCACCAGCGAAAGCGCGGAAGCCGCCGACAGTGGGACTGCCGAGGCGCAACAGATCGTCACCGCTGCGGAGACACTGACCCCTCCCGCCACGGACAAGGTCGGCTTGGAGGAGGAATCCGGCTGGTACTACGGCAGCGGCTGGGAATGGCAGTACTCCGGCGCAGACAACTCCTCCGTCACCCAGGAAAACGGCATGGTCAAAGCCACAGTGGATTTCAGCGCCGATTCCGGGTATAGCTACAGCAAAATGGCCATTTCCTATTACAGCGACGACGGTGTCTCCCTGGACGGCGTCAATCAGGTAACGCTGGACTTTTACTATGACGAAGCCAATATGACATCCGGCAGCTTCCAGATGACCTTTTACTCTGATGTGCTGCAAATCGGCGAGACTGCCGTGGACATGAGCGCGGCAGAAACCGTGGAGGACACCCTGAAAAAGGTGTCTGTGACCCTGACCGGCGACAGTGCCTCCGGTTCCGTCAGCGGCAGCACTTTCTGCCTGATTGGTGTGAACACCGACTATCAGGGCGACCTGTGGCTGGACAATATTCAGTTCGCTCAGGCAGATACGGAGGAGGACGACGGATATGTGGATGCTACGGAAACGGCGGACACCCAAACCAGTCTCTCCGGCAGTTCTTCTGCGCTGACAGTCAACGGCACCTCCTATGCCTACGCCACTGAGGTGCAGTTGGCCGACCCCGATGCGGACGACTGTGTTCTGGCCCTGTACCAATACCTGAAAGCCGTGGGTGAATCTGACTCTGCTCTCTACGGCCACATGGAGGACACCGTCCTCAAGGCCGGTTCCAGCAGTCTGTCTTACTCGGACACCCTGGACTTGACCGGTTCCCTCTCCGCTATCGACGGATATGACTGCGGCGACCTGTTTGCCGGTTTCGCCGCCAAATACAACGCCCGTCACCCCGACGAGGAGCAGCTGCCAGAGACCACCGAGGGCAATATCAAGGCCGCTGCGCTGCTGTCCAACGAATCTATTGAGAGCGGCGCGATTATGACACTCTCCTGCCATATGCCAAACTTTGCCTATGCCACGGAGACAGACCCCGACGCGGAAAAGACCTATGACCGCTACGACTACAGCGCGGCAGACTCCTACACACTGACGGGCGATACGATGAACGAACTCCTGCCCGGCGGTGCGTACAATGCCCAGTTCACCGCCTTCCTGGACCTGGTAGCAGAGTACGCCCAGCAGGTGGACGGCGCGATCCTGTTCCGTCCCTTCCACGAGAACACAGGCAGCTGGTTCTGGTGGGGCAAGGCTTTCTGCGATGCGGAGACCTATAAGAGTGTGTACAAGTACACCGTGGAATACCTGCGGGACGAAAAGGGAGTACATAACCTGCTGTATGTCTATGGACCCGGCTCGGAGGCCGCCACTGTAGAAGAATATGGTGAGCGCTATCCCGGCGATGCGTATGTGGACATCGTGGGTTTCGACTCCTATGACGACCAGGCCACGGACGGCGACAGCTACACCTTCCAGAAGAACTTTGAGGCCGTTGTAGCGGTGACAGACCAGTTCGCCAAGGAACATAACAAGCTCTTTGCCGTCACAGAGACCGGCATCAGCAACAGTGCAATGAAAAAGACTGGAAACGAGCGTTTGGAGTGGTTCACAGAGATCCTGGACATCATCACCAAAGACGATTACGACTGTGTCTATTACATGGTCTGGTCCAACTACTCCTCCAACGGCAACTATTATTCCCCCTTCGCCGTTTTGGTCAATGAGGACGGTACGCTTCACGGCCACGAATTGATGGACCCCTTCATCCGCTTTTATAACAACGCCAAAAGTATTTTTGCCACAGACCAGCAGGCAGTACTCTGCGGTGAAACGCAGCCCGCCACTCCCACCGTCGGAAACTGGGACATCACCGGCTACTTTACCGCGCCTGTCGCCGGAACCCGTATTTTAGATGCCACCACCGTCACCGCTCGGGTGAGCCAGGCGGACACGGATGCCGTAATCACAGTTTCCAACGGGACTAACGTGATTACCCTAGACACCACTGTAGACGGGAAAACGGTCTCTGCCGAACTGACAGCGGAGGTGCTGGCACAGTTGGGGAAGACAGCCAGCGGCGCCATTTATCTTTGCGTGGGCGAGGAGCAGCTGGCGGAGAACAGCGTGATTTTCAACATCGAGGAAACCGAGGCCGACCCCTATCTGGTAGACGACTTTGAGTCCTACTACGGGGTGGATTCTCTGCTGACCAGCACCTGGGCCACCAACAAAGCTTCCGGCAGCACCATCTCCCTGACCCTGACCGATGCGAACGGGGAAGCGCAGGAGGGCTTCGGCCTGAACTTCACCTATTCCGAAACCAGCGGCGGCTGGGCCGGGGCTACCATTAGCAAAGAAGTGGACTGGTCGGACTGCAACGCCCTCCAGTTCTGGACCATCCCCGATGCCAACCAGCAGAAGGTGGTCATCCAAATTCAGGCCAACGACACTTGCTATGAGGCGTATCTGAATCTCTATGAGGATTATGCGGCTCTGGCAGGACAACCCACGTTGGTAACCATCCCCTTCACTGAATTTTGCCAGCGAGACACCGAGGGCAATCCCACAGGTGGGCTGGTAAACGACTGTTCCAGTGTGACTTCCTTCGGCCTGTGGGTCAACGCCATCGACAACGAGTATTTTGACGGCGACACCGTCAGCGGCTCCATCTGGTACGACAACATCACAGCCGTTCCTACTGACCTGACCGAAGCGACCTTTACGGCGTTGACACAGGAAGAAACCGTCGATACTTCTGGCCTGACCACCGCGATTGAGCAGGCGGAGTCTCTAAACGAGAGCGACTACACGGCTGACAGATGGGCCGATTTGCAAACAGCGCTGGCCGCCGCCAAGACCGTGGCCGCCAATGCCGCAGCAACCCAGAGTGAGATAGACGAAGCTGCCACCGCTCTGACCAGTGCAATCTCTGCCCTGGAAACGCTGCCTATTGTTGACAGCTCTGCGCTGACCGCCGCCATCGAGCAGGCGGAGGCCCTGACCGAGAGTGACTATACCGCCGACAGTTGGTCTGCGCTGCAATCCGCACTGGAAAGTGCCAAAATCGTGGCCGCCAACGGCTCCGCCACACAGGACAAAGTGGAAGAGGCCGCTGCCGCTCTGACCTTTGCCATCTCCGGCTTGGAAGTGGCTGAAAAGGTCACTGTTCCCGCCGCCACTAAAATCACCTCTGCGGCGAACAAGGCCAAGGGTATCAAGCTCACCTGGAACAAGGTCTCCGCAGCCACCCACTACCAAGTCTACCGTAAGATCGGCAGCGGCAGCTGGAAGAAGGTCAAAACCACCACCTCTACCACCTGGACCGACACCGCAGCCACCAAGAACGGCACCAAGTACCAGTACAAGGTCTACGCGGTGAACTCCGCCGGAAAGAGCAAAGCTTCCGTTACTAAGACCATCTACCGGTTGACCGCCAAGCACTTCACCCGCGCCAAGAACGTCAGGGGTAAGAAGATCAGCCTCAAGTGGACCCGGAATACCAAAGCCACCGGTTATATTATCGAGTATTCCACCAGCAAGAGCTTCACCAGCTCTACTACCAAGACGGTGAACATCAAGGGCAATAAGAACCTGACCACCACCCTGAAAAATCTGAAAAAAGGTAAGACCTATTACATTCGTATGCGGCCCTACAAGACCTCCGGCAGCGTGACTTCTTACGCTGGTTGGAGCAAGGTCAAGACAGTTAAGGTCAAGAAGTAATATAGACTTGTTTCTGCCTAAAGCCGGAATACAACAACCCGCAAAATAAACGAATACCGCGCATGGGATAACCTGTGCGCGGTATTTTGTCAACCTAGAAGTAGAATGGGATTGGTTGAACAGCCTATTTCAAGTATTCTTTAGGACAACTCTTGATAAGCTCCTTTATTTGTGATAAGCTATCACCATAAGTAAATTATATGATTCGGTCTTGGAGGTGACGGACATGGAGAGAAAAAGGCTGCCCATCGGAACGGAAAATTTTGAAAAACTGCGCCATGAAAACCTGTATTATGTGGATAAGACCGGGCTGATTAAAGAGCTGCTCAGCAATTTCTGTGATGTGACACTTTTCACTCGTCCCCGGCGTTTCGGCAAAACGCTGAATATGAGTATGCTCCGGTATTTCTTCGAGGTCGGGACAGACAAAAGCCTCTTCGATGGATTGGACATTTCCAAAGAAACAGCACTGTGCGAACAGCATATGGGGCAGTACCCGGTCATTTCCATCAGCCTGAAAGGGGTAGAGGGCTGGGAGTATGAAGACGCTCGGCAAGGTTTGTGGAGCATTATTGGGTTTGAGGCAAGACGTTTTCGTTTTCTTGAGAATAGTGACCGGTTGAGTCAGACAGAGCAACAAATGTTCCGTGACTTAGAGATGGAAAAGGGAAAACTGGAAAACAGTCTTAGACTGCTTTCCCAACTGCTCTATGAGCACTACGGCAAAAAAGTTGTTATCTTAGTCGATGAATACGATGTTCCCCTGGACAAAGCATATCAGCGTGGCTATTACAACCAGATGATTTTGCTCATTCGACAGATGCTCAACGCGGCCCTGAAAACCAACGATGCCTTGCAGCTTGCGGTTTTGACGGGTTGTCTGCGCATTTCCAAGGAGAGTATTTTTACTGGGCTGAACAACCTGAACGTCAATACTATCGTGGATGAGAAGTATGATGAATGGTTCGGATTTACAGATGCAGAGGTTCAGGACCTGCTCCGCTATTATGGCCTTAGTGAGTACTATGCTCGCACAAAAGAATGGTATGATGGCTACTGCTTTGGGCAGACAAATGTCTACTGTCCTTGGGATGTTGTTAAGTGGTGCGACCACCTCTTGAATGAATCCCGCAAGGTGCCACAGAACTTCTGGGCCAACACCAGCAGCAACGATATGATCGTCCGCTTTGCAGAGAAAGCCGATTTGGGAACTCGTGAACAAATCGAAGCGTTGATTGCGGGGGAGTCCGTGTATAAAGAGTTGCAGCTTGATTTAACATACCCGGAAATTGACGAGGAGCCAGACCATATCTGGAGCGTGCTGTTTACCACTGGTTATTTGACCCAGCGGGGAATGAACGACTTTGGTGAATATGAGCTGGTGATTCCTAACAGGGAAATCCGTTCTATCTTTATTGAAAAAATTGACAAGTGGTTCTCTAACAAAATCAAAAAGGATACAGATGGACTGAATAGATTGATTGACGCCGTCGAAAGCGGCGTCCCAGGTGAAATCCAGGATTATCTGAACGACTGCATGGCCGACTCCATCAGTTTCCTGGACGGTGGAGCCATCGAAGTCAGAGAGAACTTTTACCACGGTATGCTGATTGGTATGCTCAAGACCAACCGGGCATGGCGTATCCGGTCCAACCGTGAAGCAGGCAGCGGACGGGCAGATATTATTGTGGAGCCAGTGAAGAAGCGGCAGAAGAACTTTGCCGTTATTATCGAAGTGAAATATACTGCAGACGAGCGGCAGTTGGAACAGAAGGCTCAGGAAGCACTAGTGCAGATCACTGCGAAGCGGTACGACGAGTTCTTTGGCATTGATATGCCGCCGGAGATCATCCACTACGGCATTGCGTTTTATAAAAAGAAGTGCCGGGTCAAAATGGAGCGGGTACAGGGAGCTTAACGGGATTCGTTTGCCCCAATTTTACCCCAACCTAAACGTCGCTGTTTGTGGCATATCAGGAACTGTGTATAAATGGTCTGAAAAGGCTTCCTAAACCCACAGAAATACGCCCGTACAGGAACAATTTTTGAAAAATCCAAATGTTGTCATCCTCATGACCCGAAGGTCGTTGGTTCAAATCCGGCCCAGCAACCATAAAAAGTTCTGAAATCTGAACCATTCATCATACTTTTCATCCACGATGGTATTGACATTCAGGTTGTTCAGCCCGGTGAAAATACTCTCCTTGGAAATGCGCAGACAGCCAGTCAACACCGCAAGCTGCAAGGCATCGTTGGTTTTCAGGGCGGCGTTAAGCATTTGCCGAATGAGCAGGATCATCTGGTCATAGTAGCCACGCTGGTAGGCTTTGTCCAGGGGAACATCGTACTCGTCAATCAGGATGACGACCTTTTTGCCATAGTATTTGTTGAGAAGCTGGGACAGAAATTGTAAGCTTCCTTCCAAGTCTCCTGTCCCATCGCAAAGGTTCTCTAACTCACTGGCTTCAGATTTACTTAACAAGTCATTTTGTGTCAAATAGAAAACCTTATTCGCCTCTGCCTTTATAATTCTCCAAACGCCTCGCAGAGCGTCCGCAAAGTCCCAGCCCTCCACACCTTTCAGACTGATGGAGATGACCGGATACTGCCCCATATGCTGTTCGCAAAGCGCCGCTTCTTTGGAAATGTCCAGCCCGTCGAAAAGGCTTTTATCTGTCCCGACCTCAAAGAAATACCGGAGCATACTCATGTTCAGGCTTTTACCGAAGCGTCGGGGGCGGGTAAAAAGCGTCACCAACGCCCCCTGATTCAACAGGTCTCGAATCAAATTTGTTTTATCCACGTAGTAATAGCCGCGGGTGCGCATATCCATGAAATTTTCGATCCCCAGTGGCAGTTTCAACCTTTCCATTCCTGATTCACCTCCGAACATCTGTGGAACAAATCTCTTATGATAATGTCTGCTGAAGAAACTGCCATGCGGTTTATTTGCGCGGTGAAAGCCGTGCAACTTCATGAAATCAGCAGTTTCACGCTGGTTTCGTGGAATGCAACCATTGTTGCAATGCGTATGGCTTTTGTTCAGTACGCCTTATGATATAAGTAGCGTACCATAAAAGCGCCTTCTCAGCAAGTGGTTGCCCATAAAAAATACACAAAATCACAACTTGTCATATTCGATAAGAGCAATACGCAAAATCAAGCAGCCAGTACTCACTGCTCAAAACAATGGATACTGGCTGCTACGTCAGGCAAGCTCCCTGCCGATGGCAATCGTGCCGCTGATGGCCGCGCCGCAGGCCGCCTCTTCCTTGTATTCCGCCAGAGACAACTCCGCGTGGAACATCCGACGGCAGATCTCCTGCAAAACCGGGTTCATCCGCAGACCGTTACCGGAGGCCACCAGGTGCTCCGCCTCCAGGCCGGTCCCAGCGCGCATCAGGCTGTACATATCGTACAGTTCCCGGGCCATTCCCTCCAGGACGCCGAAGGTCAGCCCCTCTGGGGTGAAGTTGTCCTCGGACAGATTGGTGATACTTCCGCGCAGGCCCGGGTGTACCCGGGTCCCGTTGAACGTGGTGCGCACCTGCATCCGGTCCTGCTGTTCCATGCCTTTTTGCGCCAACTGTGCCATCAGGCCGTACTGTGCGGCGTCCGGCAGCCCGGCTGCGCAGGCGTATTCTCTGAAAAAGTGCTCCAGCACGGCATAAGCTCGCCCACCGCATAGGGAGGAACCGACCAACAGATATTTTCCATTGAAAAACGGCCGTGCCTCGATGCCCGGCGCCTCAAAATACTGATCTGAGAGGGCAGAGATTTGCCCGCCGGTCCCCATGTTGAGCAGGATGATGTTGGGATAGATGCCCACCGACCCCAGAAAACTGGCCTGATTGTCCCCAATCGCCGCTGTGACCGGGATGCCCCTGTAGGTCCCCAACACGGTGAAATCGTCGGTCAGTTCCGGCAAAATTTGCGAGTCGATGCCTACTTTCTCCAGCGCGCCGGTGCGGAACCGTCCATTTTGACTGCCAAAGAACCCCAGGCTGGCCCCGTTGCTGGTGTGGACCAGCGGCGCTTTGCGCCCAGTCAGCACCATCCCCAGGTAGTCCCCGATGGTACACAGCGAAACCGCTCCCGGGGGCGTCAGCCCGTTCCGCAGGTTATAGAGGTGACTGAGCAGGCCGTAGCCCGCAGCCACGTTCAGGCCGGTCCGTTCCTGCACCAACTCGGTCAGCGGCTTTCCCTCTCCATCCGGGAGGTTCCCGCGGCCATCCTGCCAGGTGTAAAGGGGACTGATGTGTTTTCCGCTGCTGTCCAGGTAAACAATACCGTGCATCTGCCCGGTCAGGCCGATGGCCTCTGCTTCGGGGCAGCGCTCTAACAGCTCGTTTACCAGGTCTGTTGCTTTGCGGAGAATGAGGTCCACGTCCTGGATCCGTTCCCATTCGTATTCTGTTTTCAGGAAGCTGCCGTTTTCCACCGTCCTGGCTTCCACAACCAGCTCCTCGTCCACGCTAAGGACAACGCCGCTGATGGTCGTCGTCCCGATGTCGATTCCAATCGCTTTCATATCGCATTCCTCATTGCATGATCCTGCGCGTCAGGTCGTCTCCCGGACGATCAGTTCCACCGGGATACGCTGCCGCTGCTGCCAGATGTCTCCCTTGCCGTTGATCATGTCTACGATGCGCAGCGCCGCCAGACGGCCAAATTCTTCCACAGGCTGATGCACGGTGGTCAGGCTGGGGCAGATGTTGGCGCTGATGCTGATGTCGTCGAAACCTACCACGCGGATGCGCCCCGGCACGGAGATTCCGTTGCGCACCAGATACCCCAGGCCGCCCAGCGCCAGCACATCGCTCATGAAGAAGATCCCGTCCACATCAGGGAACTGCTGGGTGATGAGCTGGGTGATGCGGAATCCCTCCGCCACCGTCACCTCGTTCACGCTGAAGCCGTGGGTCGGGTCGAAGGGGAGCCCAGCCTCTTGCAGTGCCGCCTCAAAACCCTGTATCCGCTTTTTGATGGTGGAGAGGGTGCTGTTGAAGCAGACATAAGCGATATTTCTGGCCCCTTTCTTCACCAGTTCCTGCCCGGCAAGATAGCCGCCCTGGATGTTGTCACACTCGATCATGGCGTAGTTCTGCGCCGGTTTGATCTGCGTCTCTCTGGGGTCCCGGTCGATGTACACCGTTGGAATATCCGGAAACTCCGCCAGGTCGTCCGCGCCGCTGTTGATATAAATCAGGCCGCTGACCTTTTGGGCCAGCAGCATTTGGAGCTGCTTCTGGGCCTCAATGCCGTTCTCATTGGCGTTGCAGATGATGGTCATGTAGTTCTGCTCCAGCAGATATTTTTGCACCGTCCGCACGATGTTGGCAAAAAATTCGTTGGTGATGTCCGGCACCATGATCCCGATGATCTGGGTGTGGTTCACCCGTAGGCTCCTGGCCAACTGGTTGGGCTGGTAGTTATACTGCTCAATGATGTCCAGGACCTTTTTCTCTGTGTCCTTGGAAAATCTTCCGTTTTGGTTGATGACCCTGGAAACGGTGGCGACGGAAGTGCCTGCCATCTCCGCGATTTCCTTGACCGACAAATTTTTTCCCATATCGAACTGCCTCTGTAACCCGTTGATTTCTTCCGCAAAGGCGCAGCCATCCCACCCTTGGACAGACAGGCTCGCCAAATGCTGTTTGGAACTTCTGTCGCTCATTATAGCACACCTCCTTCCCTCTGCGCAATCGTTTTCAACATGAAAACACACGAGAATCAGGACGGCGCAGAACAAATTGCGCGGCGCCGCCTGCGTCCAATGGAAAAGGCCGGGAGCTACATGGATGTTGCAGCTCCCGGCCCACGTCACTGCCTACACTGCGCTGTCAGCGCAGCTGTGGTTCCGGGGGATCACTGCCACTCGGCAGCGTTGTCGATGTCCACCAGGATGGCGTCCACGGGGGTCTTCTCCGGGGCGGCGCTGGCGGTGTAGCTATCCGGGTTCTCACAGGCGTCGATCAGCAGCTCCAGGGAGACGACGCCGATGTTGGCGGAGTCCTGGGCCACGGTGGAGGTCATGTTGCCGGCGGCGACAGCTTCGATGGCGTCGGAGTCGCCGTCAGTACCACACAGGAGGATCTCGCCGGTCTTGTTAGCGTTGGCAATAGCCTGCATAACGCCCATCGCCATGCCGTCGTTGCAGCAGTAGATGGCCTTCAGGTCGGGATACTGGGTGATCCAGGTAGCGGCGGTGTCAAGGGCTTTCTGCATATCCCAGTCGCAGGCGGTGGAACCGATGATCTCCATGCCGGCGTCCTCGAACGCCTGCCGTGCGCCGGAAGCGCGGTCCTCAGAGGAGGCGTTGCCCGCGATGCCCTCGATGATGCCCACCTGAGAGCCTTCCTCCAGCAGACTGGCGATGTAGCTGGCGCCCAGGTTGCCCACAGCCACGTTATCGGAGGAAACGTAGGCCACGCAGGTGGCGCCCTGGCTCTCCATCTCGGTCTCGTCGAACTGCTCGTCGATGTCTACGATGACGATGCCCTTGTCGTTGGCGGCCTTGACGCCGGAGATCATATTGACGCCGGAGCAGGGGGCGATGGCGATGCCGGCGTATTCACCGGAGTTGATGCAGTTCTCCAGGATGGACAGCTGCGCCTCGTAGTCAGTGTCGCTCTGAGAAGCGTAGAGGTCCACGTCCAGGCCGTTGGTCTCGGCGTACTCCTCAACGCCGTCCCACATGCTCTGCCAGAAGTCGGTGGACTGGGTCTTCAGGATGACGGCATACTTCTTATCGGAGGAAGTGGTGCTGGTGGATTCCGCTTCCGCGCTGCTGTCCGTGGTCTCGTCTGCGGCGGCAGCGGCGGAGGTGTCGCTGTCAGTGGTGGTGGTAGTGTCGCTGCTGGAGCTGGAGCCGCCACAGGCGGTCAGGGCCAGTGCCATAGCCAGGCTGAGCAACAGGGCCAAAAGTCTTTTTTTCATGATGTGTTCTCCTTTTTTAGTTTTATAATACCACGTTCCGGTGGTGATTACCGATGGATGGGGCGTGCCGTCCTTACTTCTTGGAGGAAACAGACACAAAGTGGTCGATGGTGACGGAGATGATGATGAGCGCGCCCATGACGATCTTCTGGTAGGAAGATTCGATCATCAGGACGGTCATGCCGTAGTTGATAATGCCGATGATGAGACCGCCGACGACGACGCCGGGGATCTTGCCAACGCCGCCGAAGAAGCTGGTGCCGCCGATGATGGTGGCTGCGATGGCGTAGGTCTCATAACCGGTGCCGGCAGTAGGGGCTGCGGCGTTCAGGCGGCCGATGAGCACGATGCCGGCCAGTCCCGCGCAGGTGCCGGAGATCATGTAAACGATCAGCTGGTGGAGCTGGACGTTGATGCCGGAGTACCATGCCGCCTCACGGTTGCCGCCCAGGGCATAGAGGTTACGGCCCAGCTTGGTCTTGGTGGTCACGAACCAGAGGATGACCGCCGCCGCCAGCGCGATGCAGGCGCTGAAGGGCAGGATGCCGAAGAACTCCATAGACATGACCGAAGAGAACTGGGACGGGAAACCGTACACGTTCTGGGAGTTGGAGATCACCAGCATGACACCGAAGTAGATGGTCTGGGTGCCCAGCGTGATGATGAAGGGATGCAAGCCAGTCTTGTTGATGAGGGTGCCGTTGATGGCGCCGATGAGGGTGCCGGACAGCACGCCGATGATACAGGCCAGGACCCAGGGCAGACCCAGGCTGGTCATGCACAGGGCGGCGATCATGCCGGTCAGCCCGCAGGTGGCGGAGACACTCAGGTCAATGTAGCCTAGCAGGATGGCGAAGAACTCGCCCAGGGCCAGCAGGATGTTGACCGAAGACTGTTTCAAAATTTGCGGGATAGAAGTGGAAGTGAAGATGGCGCTGGGTTTGATGATAGCCAGCGCGATCAGGATCAGCAGCAGGATGCCGATGGTGCCGTACCGCTGCCAGATGGTGCCAAAATTTAAGCTCTTTTTCTCTTTGCTGTCGCTCATGTTCGGTATACCTCCCTATAACATCATTCGTTGGTGGAAATCTTAACGATCTTCTCTTCTGTGGCCTCCGCGCTGGACAGGATCTCCTGCAACTCACCGCCCCGGAACACCGCGATGCGGTCGCAGACGCTCAAAAGTTCTGTCTGTTCCGACGAGACCATCAGCACGCCTTTGCCTTCGTTGGCCAGCCGCCGCATGAGCAGGTAAATCTCGCTCTTGCTGCCTACGTCGATGCCCTTGGTAGGTTCGTCGAAAATCAGCACCTCGCTCTGGGCCGCCATCCACTTGCCGAGGATGACCTTCTGCTGGTTGCCGCCGGACAGGTCCACCGTCATCTGGTCCACGCTGGTACACTTGATGTTCAGGCTGTCCCGCTGCTCCTCCGCCCAGCGCTGCTCGTCGGCAGTGTTCAGCAGGCCACCGATGCCGCCGGCGCTGGATGTTTTGATGAAGGGGATCAGGGAGATGTTGCTCTTGCAGGAGAAGTTGTTGGCAAACCCGGTCTCACGGCGGTTCTCCGTCAACATCCCCAGGCCCTGCTTAATGGCGGTGTAGGGGCTTTTGATGTTCAGCTCCTTGCCGTTGAGAAATACCTTTCCGGCGCTCTTGGGCACCGCACCGAAGATGGCCTCCATTGTCTCCGTGCGGCCTGCGCCCACCAACCCGGCGAACCCGAGGATCTCGCCCTTGTGGAGCTGGAAGGAGATGTTTTTGCAGGTTCCGTCTGCCCGGGAGATCCCCTGGGCCTCAAAGATGACCGGCTGCGTTTCGGGGTCGTAGCCCTCCTCCGCCAGATAGGTGCCGCTGATCTCGCGGCCCACCATCAGGGCGACCAGCTCGTCGATGGTGATGTCCTCCACGGGGTAGGTGCCCACATAGCCGCCGTCCTTCAAAACGGTGATGCGGTCGCCAATCTGGTGCAGCTCGCTCATCTTGTGGGAGATGTACACGATGCCGCAGCCCTGGGCCTTCAGGTTGCGGATGAGATTGTGCAGGTTCTCCACCTCAGAGGTGGTCAGCGAGGTGGTCGGCTCGTCCAGCACGATGACTTTCGCCCCGGAGACCAGCGCCTTGGCGATCTCGCAGAGCTGCTTCTCGGGGATGGCCAGGTCGCCCACAAGGGTGTTGGGGTCGTGGTGAATGCCCACCTGCTCCAAAACCACCTTCGCCTTTTCGTTCATCAGCTTGTAATCCACCACCGGGATACCGCACACCTTTTTGGTGGGCAGCTTGCCCACGAACAGGTTTTCCAGGATGGACAGCTCGTTGATGACGCTCAGCTCCTGGTACACGATGGCAATGCCCTCGTCATAGGAGGTCTTGGTGGTCAGCGCGTCATACTCGTGTCCGTTGCAGATGATTTTCCCGCTGGTGGGCGTGTACACGCCGGAAAGGATCTTCATCAGCGTAGATTTTCCTGCGCCGTTCTCACCGATGAGGACGTGTACCTCCCCCGGCAGGATGTCAAAACTGATGTTGTCCAGTGCCCTGACGCCGGGAAAGTCTTTTGTGATGCCGACCATTTTGATCAATGGTTCCATTTCGTTCCCCCCCTTAGATTCCAAATACGTGCCTTACAAATTCCACTGCGCCCTTGGCGTCCTTGTCCAGTTTTTCTTCGGTGGGGTCTTCAACCACGTCGCGCCACACTTTGATCTCGGAGCCAATGGTGCCGCCCTTCATGACAAACGGCTCCATGACTGCCGCGCCCTGGTAGTCGATGTCCCGCAGCGCCTGGCCGATTTCCACCCACGGGAGCGAGCCTTTGCCGGGGACCCGACGGTTCTGCTCGCCCAGGTGCAGGTGACAGAGGTCCTTTCCTGCCAGGCGGATGGCCGCCGCCATGTTGTCCTCCTCGATGTTCATGTGGAAGGTGTCCAACATGATTTTGACGTGAGAGCTGTCCACAGCGTCGATGAACTCCTTGGCCTGGGCGCAGGTGTTGAGCATATAGCTCTCGTAGCGGTTCAGCACTTCCAGGCCCAGCGTCACGTCACAGTCCTCCGCGGTTTTGGAAAGGGTCTTCAGGTTTTTGATGGCGCGCTCCATCTCCGCCTCCCGATCCATCTTCATGGTGGGGTCCAGCGGCCAGTAGGAGTAAAGCCCTCCGCCCAGGATCTTGATGTCCATCAGCTGGAGCTTGGGCAGCAGCCACTGGAAGAAATCCATCGCTCGCTTGACAATAGCGGGGTCCTCTGAGCAGAGGTTCTGCTCCTTGGTGGGGCCATACCCGGCGGTCAGGATGATGCCGTTGTCATCCGCCACCTGTTTAAGCTCCAACAACTGCGCGTCCGTGGTGTACTTCTGGAGCAGCGCCGCGCAGGAGATCTCCATAATGTCAAAGCCCAGCTTTTTCACTTTGGGGATGTAGTACTCGTAATCGGAGGTCCATTCGTGGGTCCAATAGGGCGTGTAGATTCCATACTTCATAGTTCTGTTGTCTCCTTTCTTTGGGTGCCCCGCCGAATGGCTGCCGCCTTTCGTGGGGGACCACTTTTATTTGGTTCTATGTCAAGAGTTGGGGCAGAGAAAAATAACCCGCAAAAATAGTGA
>JAJPXR010000218.1 GCA_021205375.1 Clostridiales bacterium
TTCACTATTTTTGCGGGTTATTTTTCTCTGCCCCAACTCTTGACATAGAACCTTTATTTGCCAGTGTCTCACATTGCATCCATGTAAAATGTGAGAAAAGCGACATTTTGAACGATTCGGAAGGAAGGAACGGTGATAACTTGGACAACGCATCAACCCTCCATGAGAGCAAACGCTTCCGCTGTCTGGAATATCACCAGAAGCAGACAGAGGACTTATATCTGACCCTGTGCGGCGTGGAGCACTGCACGCCGGGCAGCATAATTTACTCGGAGGGGCGGAGCGGCTACCACCTGCACGTCATCCTCTCTGGCAAGGGCACCATCTGCATCGACGGGCGGGAGCAGCGGCTGCACTTCGGCCAGATGTTCATGACCAAGCCCAACGAGGACGGCTGGTACAAGCCGGACGACAGCGACCCCTGGACCTACTGCTGGATGACCTTCGATGGCACCAACGCCCCCTATTACGCTGAGAGCGCCGGGTTCCGGGAGGGCGTCAACGCGCTGGACTGCTACGTGGACCCTCAGGACTTCCACCACCTGACCCAGCGTATCCTGGACCGACCGGAGTTGACCCTGGCCAACGACCTGCTCCGGCTGGGCATCCTGCTGGAGTATCTGTCCCTGGCGGTGGAGTCCAATTACAAGCCGTCCCAGGTGGTGCGCCGCCACCACGAGTACGCGCCGGACGTGTACGTCAACCACGCCCTGGACTTTATCCGCTACAACTACGCCAGCATCAAGGTCAACGATGTGGCCAAGTATATCGGCATCAACCGCAGCTATCTGACCAACATTTTCAAGAAAAAGATGGGCATTTCTCCCCAAGAGTACCTGTTGCAGTACCGGCTCAGCCGGGGCTGCGAGCTGCTGCTGGAGACCCGGTATTCCATCCAGGAGATCGCCCAGAAAATCGGCTATGAGAACCCGCTGACCTTCTCCAAGATGTTCAAAAACGTCTACGGCGTCAGCCCCCGGAACTACCGGATGCAGGGCGGGGTCGTCTCCGCTCCCGCCGGGGACAAAAAGGAGAAAACTGCTCCCACTGCGGACAAAAAGGAGAAAAAAGCCCCTACCGCAGACAAAAAGGAGAACGAGGACAGCGAAGAAAAGCCCCGAAAGGAGCCAACGGAATGAGTATCCGCTATGACGAGGAGCAGCGTCTCCTGACCCTGGAGACCCGAAGCTCCACCTATCAGATGCAGGTGGACCGGTACGGGTTTCTGCACCATCTGTACTACGGACGGCAGGTGGACGGGGCCAACATGGCCTATCTCAACAGCAGCTATGACCGGGGCTTTTCCGGCAACCCTTACGATGTCAAATTTGACCGTACCTTCTCCCTGGACACCCTGCCCCAGGAGTACACCAGCTTCGGCGTAGGGGACTTCCGCATCAACGGCCTCTCTGTGGTCAACGGGGACGGCAGTTATGGCGCGGATTTCCGCTATACCGGCCACAAGATTTTGCCGGGGAAGTATTCCATCCCCGCAATGCCCGCCGTCTACGACAACGGCGGCGAGGCGGAAACGCTGGAAATCAGCATGATGGACCCCGTGACCCGGCTGATGGTCAAACTGCGCTACGGCGTCTTTGAGGACAAGGACATCATCACCCGCTGCGCGGAGATCGTCAACTGGGGCCAGGAGAATGTGCGGCTGGAGAAGGTGGCCTCCCTCTGCCTGGATATGCCCTTTGGCAAGTGGGACCTGGTGCATTTCCATGGCCGTCACTGCATGGAGCGCCAGGTGGAGCGCACCCCGCTGATCCACTCCATCCAGACCATCGCCTCCAAGCGGGGCATGACCAGCCACCACCACAACCCCTTCGTCATCCTCTGCGACCACGAGGCCACCGAGGACAGCGGCGACTGCTACGGCCTGATGTTCATGTACTCCGGCAACCACAAGACGGAGATCGAGGTGGACCAGTTGGAGAACACCCGGGTGGTCATGGGTATCCACGACGCACAGTTTCTGTGGACATTGCCCCCCGGCGAGAGCTTCCACACGCCGGAGGTGGTGCTGACCTACAGTCCCAGCGGGTTCACCCAGCTTTCCCACAACTACCACACTATCATCCGCCACAATGTCTGCCGGGGCAAGTACAAGCTGGCCCGGCGTCCCCTCCTCATCAACAACTGGGAGGCCACTTATTTCAACTTCACCGAAGAAAAGCTGCTGCACATCGCGGAGCAGGCGGCGGAGCTGGGGGTGGAGATGTTCGTGCTGGACGACGGCTGGTTTGGCCACCGGGACAGCGATAACTCTGGCCTGGGCGATTGGTTCGTCAACGAGGGGAAACTGCCCGGCGGACTGCATCCGCTGATCGAGAAAATCAACGATATGGGGCTGAAATTCGGCCTGTGGATCGAGCCGGAGATGGTCAACGAGGACTCCGACCTCTACCGTGCCCACCCAGATTGGGCCTTTTCCCTGCCCAACCGCCACCCCATGATGGGCCGGAACCAGTTGGTGCTGGACCTGTCCCGACAGGACGTGCGGGATTACCTCTATGAGAGCATCGCCCGCCTGCTGCGGGAAAATCAAATCGAGTACATCAAATGGGACATGAACCGCTCCCTCTCCGACGTGTACTCCCGGCAACTGCCCAGAGAGCGGCAGGGGGAGGTCAGCCACCGGTATGTGCTGGGGGTCTACGAGCTGATGGACCGGCTGACCACAGACTTCCCCGACGTGCTGTTTGAGGGCTGCGCCGGCGGCGGAGGCCGCTTCGATCCGGGTATCCTCTACTATTCCCCCCAAATCTGGTGCAGCGACGACACGGACCCCATCGAGCGCATCAAAATTCAGTACGGCACTTCCTTCGGGTATCCCGTCTCCACCATGGGCGCCCACGTCTCCGCCTCTCCCAACCACCAAACGGGCCGCACCACCCCCCTGAAAACCAGAGGCGTGGTGGCCATGTCCGGCAGCTTCGGCTATGAGCTGGACCCCAACAAGCTCAGCGAAGAGGACAAGGAGGAGGTCCGCCGCCAGATCGCGGACTTCAAAAAGTATTACTGGCTGATTCAGGACGGGCTTTACTACCGTCTGACCAAGCCCCAGGACGACGGGTTCTACAGCGCCTGGCAGTTCGTGGCCCAGGACGGCAGCGAGAGCCTCATCAACATGGTCGTCAGCAGTCCCCAGCCCAATTCCGCTCTGGTCCACGTCCGCCTGAAGGGGCTGGACCCCGATGGCGTTTACATCGACGAGGGGCAGGAGCAGCGGCGGTATCGGGGCAGCGCCTTGATGTACGGCGGGTACACCTTCCCGGTGCTCAACGGCGACTACCCCAGTATGCAGGTCCACCTGGTCCGGGTGGGCGAGGCTGCAAAGCACTGATTCTTACGGAACCTCTGATTAAATAACTCCCGGCGTCTGGACGGCATCTTTCGTGCAACTCTTCGTTGCAAAACCTTGAAATCCACAAAGGATTACCCTCAAGGGGTACGCCCGCGCCTAGCGGCGCTCCTGGTCCTGCGATTTCGCGCCTTGATTTGCGCAAAATCTGCTCGCCCAGCCATCCAAGGCCATTTAAGCAGAGCTTCCCTGCGTCATTTTCCACGCACTGAGCCTGCCGGACCTCCGGCAGGCTCGCGCACCATCTCCCATCCCAGCAAAAAGGAGCTTTCCACGCATGAAATGGTTACTTTCCTATCTATCCGCTGAAAAAGAGAAAATCGCCGCCCTACCCGATGGGCGCAGCAAGGCCGAGTACATCTGGCAGTATTACAAGCTGTGGATCATCGGCATCGTCTGCGGCGTCACCCTGCTGGTGTACATCATCTACCAGATGAACACCGTCCTGTCGGAAAACTGGCTGTACGTCACCTTTACCAACACCTACGCCGAGGTGGGCACCGGCTCCGACCTGTGGGAGGACTTCGTGGAGTACGGGGACTTCGACCTGTCGGAGAAGAACGTGGTTTTCAACAACAGCTCCTATTTTGACTACGCCAGCAATCAGGGCGTGGGCAACACCTATTACGAGGTGTTTGTGTCCTATGTGGACGCCGGGACTCTGGACTGTGTGACGATGGAGAAGGATTCCCTGGTGGCGCTGGGGGCCAGCGGGCGGCTGCTGGACCTGAACAGCGAGGGTTGTGCCTCCATTGTGGAGAAGTACGGGGACCGGCTGGTCTACTGCGAGCCTTACGACGAGGAGTACAGCGACGACCTGGTGCCGGTGGGCATTGATGTCAGCGATAGCTGCCTGATGACGGAATACGAACTCTATGAGGATAGCTGCGTCATCGGCATCGGCGCGTACAGCAAGAACCTGGACGCGGTGGAACTCTTTTTAGACTATCTGATCGGGGAGGTTTCGTAACATGGCGGAAATGTTTCGGGGATTTTTGAGCAACGACAGCGCCTTTGGCCGCCTGATGACCCGGCTGGGCATTATCATCGCCGCCAACATCATGTTTGCGATTTTCAGTCTGCCGGTGGTCACGATCGGCGCGAGCTACGTGGCCCTGTATCACGTGATGTTCAAAACGCTGCGGGGGGACGGGGTCATCAACCCCTTCAAGCAGTTCTGGATTGGCTTCAAGACCAACTTCAAGCAGGCCACCATTTACTGGGTGGTGCTGCTGGCGCTGGTGGCCTTCGGCGCGCTGGACGTGTTCTGGTGCCGCCAGTTCGGCGGGGTGTTCCAGTATTTCATCTACCTGATTTTCGCCATCGGCGTCATCGCCCTGGTGATGACCATTTACCTGTTCCCCACCATGGCGGCCTTCCGGGACACCATCCCCAACCTGCTGCGCAACGCCTGGTACTTCGCCCTGCGCAAGCCGCTGAACCTGATCGTAATTGTGTTCTTCAACGTGTTCCCCCTGTACCTGACCTACACAGACGCGCAGATGATGCCCCTCTACGGCTTCATCTGGGTCACCTGCGGCTTCGGGCTGGTGGCCCTGCTGGGAGCCACCTTGCTGCTGAAGGAATTTGAACCCTATTTGCCAAAAGTAGACGCCTGCGGAGACTTTATCCTGGACGAAGAGGACGAGGCTGCCTGGGCAGACAGCCCGGACGGGCCGGAGCGCCTGAGCGCCGGCGGCGGCGCGCCGGAAAAATCCGAGGCAGAGATTTTGGAGGAAATGAAGAAGCTGGGCATGTAAAACCACCGATTTCCACTACAAAACCAGGAAGAAAACGGCCCTTTCCGTCAGACAGGCGGAGAAAGGCCGTTTTTTATGCGGGAAACACGGGGGTTTCTCCCAGTTGCCAAAGGTATCATTTGTTGGTATAATGAACAACATACGCTGTTTATTAACGATGTTTTCGGTAAAAAGGGCGCATAATAGACAAAAACGAAGAAAGAAGGGTGTACCCTTGCACTACTATCCTCGTCTGCGCGACCTGAGGGAGGATCATGACCTGACTCAGGGCAAACTGGTTGAGATGCTGGGAATGCACAAAACGACCTACGCGAACTATGAGCAGGGAAAGCGTGAGCCACCTTTTGAACTGATCGTCCAGTTGGCAGAGTTCTATAACGTGTCCATTGATTACATAGCAGGCTTCACAAACACGCCCCGTCCGCTGCGCAAAACCAACACCAAAAAGTAAAGAGAGAACCCCGCCGCTTTTGCAAAAGACGGCAGGGTTCTCTTATGCTCTGACAGCGTTACTTCACCCGGATGATGACCTCGGCGGTCTGGCCGTCGCCGCTGGTGCAGGTGACGGTGGTGGTGCCGGAGGCCACAGCGGTGACCGTGCCGCCAGTAGGGGAGACGATGGCGATGGCGCGGTCCGCGCTCTCCCAGGTGTAGGTCCCGTCGCCGCCGGTGGGGGAGAAGGTGTAGCTGTCGCCCACACTGGCCAGGGTAATGTCGTAGAGTTCCAGGTAAAGGTGCGCCACCGTGTCGGAGGCTGTCGTCTCCGCCTCTTCCTCCAGGACGAAGTCGGGGTCCACCGCGTAAACAAAGCTGGGGACATCCTCCAAGTTGTAGAGCTGGTTGACGTAGTCGATCAGCAGGGCGGAGAAATTATTGAAGTCCGTCTTTGTCTTTGCCAGGGAGAGATAGCAGGTGTAGCCGTTGTTGGTGAAGGAGAACTCGCAGTAATAGAGGCTCTCGTCGATGACAAAGACCTCCAGCGCGCTGAACACGTCGGCAGGGGCGTCGATGCCGCCGGCCATGCCTGCGTTCTCGTAGCCTGCCAGACCCTCCAGCAGCGTTTCCTCCAGCGTCATGCGCAGGGTGACGGTGGAGTCCCCGTCGCGGTATTCCGCCTGACCGATGACCTCATCTACTACGGCGGCAGCGGAGAAGGTCAAATCGTCGGCCTCCGGCTCCAGCAGGTCGTAGCCCAGAACCTCCGCCACCTCAGCGGCGGAGTCTTTTTCCTCCACGGTGGCAGAATCATCCTTGCCGCCGCAGGCGGTGAGGGAGCAGAGCAGGGAAAGGGCCAGAAAAAGCGCGAGAAAGCGTTTCATAGAATCAACCTGATTTCAAAAATAAATGGTACTTCACGGTTTCTGTGAAGTACCATTTATCTTATCTGGTTATCGTCAATTTGTCAATGTTGGAATCAAAGCTGTTCCACGAACCGGAGGAAAGCCGCTCTGCCTTCGGGGGTGCGCTTGTAGACGCCCGCGTCCTCCAGCACGCCCTTAAACACCTGGCCCACCTCCTGCTGGAGGATGGACATGATGTTGAAATCGGTCATCTCCGGGTGGCGGGCCTGGACCTCGTTGGCCCAGACCGCGTGAGGAGCGGTCTTGGGGTCGGCCATCAGGTCTTTGCCCTCCTGAATGGCGTCCTCCAGGGCGGCCAGCTCATCCTTCAGACGGGCAGGGAGAACGGCCAGGCCCATGACCTCGATGAGGCCGATGTTCTCCTTCTTGATGTGGTGCTTCTCCGCGTGGGGGTGGAACACGCCCAGGGGACAGTCCTCGGTGGTGATGTTGTTGCGCAGCACCAGGTCCAGCTCGTAGTCCTCTCCCCGCCGCCGGGCGATGGGGGTGATGGTGGAGTGGGGTTCGCCGTTGGTCTCGTGGAAGATAAAGGCGTCGGGGTCGTCGTAGCTTCTCCACTTGTCCAGGATGTGGGAGGCCAGGGCGATGACCCGCTGGCGGTCCGGGGACTTGACCCGGATGACGGACATGGGCCACCGGACGATGCCCGTCTCCACGTCCTCGTAGCCGGGGATGGTGAGGGGGGCCTCCACCTCGGCACGGGCCATGGGGAAGGTGTAGTTGCCGCCCTGGTAGTGGTCGTGGCTCAGCACGGAGCCGCCCACGATGGGCAGGTCGGCGTTGGAGCCGATGAAGTAGTGGGGGAACTTGGTGACGAAGTCCAGCAGGTTGCCAAACGCCTGCTCGTCGATGTGCATGGGGATGTGTTCTTTGTTCAGCACGATGCAGTGCTCGTTGTAGTAGACGTAGGGGCTGTATTGCAGGAAGAACTCCGTCCCGTTGAGCGTGATGGGGATGATGCGGTGGTTCTGCCGGGCGGGGTGGCTCAGGTGGCCCGCGTAGCCCTCATTTTCCGCGCAGAGCTGGCACTTGGGGTAGCCGGTGCTCTTGGCCTTCCCGGCGGCGGCGATGGCTTTGGGGTCCTTCTCCGGCTTGGAGAGGTTGATGGTGATGTCCAGCGTACCGTACTCCGTGTCCACCGTCCACTTTTTGTCCTTGGCGATGCGGTCCCGGCGGATATAGTTGGTGTCGCCGGAGAAGGCGTAATACCAGTCGGTGGCGGCCTTAGGGCTTTGCTGGTACAGCGTGTTGAACTGCCCGATGACCTCGGAGGGGCGGGGGGTCAGCAGACCCATCAGCTCCGTGTCGAAGAGGTCGTAGTAGGCGGCGGAGTTGCCGTCGATGACGCCCCGCTGATAGGCGTCGTCACACAGGGCGTTCAAAATCTCCTGGATGGGGGGCAGTTGGCCTTCCACAGGTACCAGACCCTCAAAGCCGCCCCGGTGCAGGGCCTCCAGGATGCGGTTGGCGGCCCAGAGCCGGTCCGCCTCGGTGATCCAACCCTTGCGCACGGCGTATTCGATCAACTGAGAAATTCTTTCTTCCATAAGAAACCGCTCCTCTCTGGATTTATGAAAAGCTGACTATCTCTTCTGTTTTACCATATGCCAGAAACCCCTCCGCCACCGCCTAAAGGCGGCGGCCCTCCTCCCCTTT
>JAJPXR010000133.1 GCA_021205375.1 Clostridiales bacterium
CCATGTTCAGCGTCCGGGGGATGGGGGTGGCGGACAGGGTCAGCACATCCACCTGCTGGAACCGCTCTTTCAGCTTCTCCTTCTGTCCCACGCCGAAGCGCTGTTCCTCGTCCACCACCAACAGGCCCAGGTTTTTGAACTGCAAGCCCTTGGTCAGCAGCCGGTGGGTGCCGATGAGCACGTCAATGAGGCCATTTGCCGCGTCCCGGAGGATGTCTTTGGCGGCCTTGCCGGTCTGGAACCGGGTAATAAGGGCGATGCGCACCGGGAAGCCCTCAAACCGCCGCAGGGCGGTCTGATAGTGCTGGTTGGCCAGCACTGTGGTGGGCACCAGAATGGCCGCCTGTTTGCCCTCCAGCACGCATTTCATCACCGCCCGGAGCGCCACCTCGGTTTTGCCATACCCCACATCGCCGCAGAGCAGCCGGTCCATGGGAATGGGCTTTTCCATGTCCGCCTTGACCTCCGCCACGCAGCGCAGTTGGTCGTCTGTCTCCTGGTATTCAAACTTGTCCTCGAACTCCTGCTGCCAGGGGTCGTCCGGGTGGAAGGCGTAGCCTGGCTGCCGCTGGCGGGCGGCATAGAGCTGAATGAGGTCTTTCGCCAGGTCCTGAGTGGCTTTTTTCGCCTTGGACTTGGCGCGGGTCCAGTCGCTCCCGCCCAGCTTGGAGAGGCGCACCGTGGGCTTGCCGTCCTCCCCCTCGCCGCCGCCGATATACTTGCTGACCATGTCCAACTGGGTGGCGGGGACATAGAGGCTGTCGCCTCCGGCGTAGGAGAGCTTCACATAGTCCTTCTCAACCCCATCCACCTTCATCTTGGTCATCTCCACAAAGCGGGCGATGCCGTGCTTTTCGTGGACCACCAGGTCGCCGGGGACCAGGTCGGTGAAGGATTGCAGCTTTTGCCGGTTGGTGGCGGTTTTGGAGGACTTTCCCCGCCGCTTCTGGGCCGGGGCAGCAGTCCCCTCGGTGATGAGGGCGAAGCCGGGGTACTCAAACCCGGAGGACACCCCGCCCACCGACAGCACCGTCTGGCCCGGCTGGGGCAACTGCTTCAGGTCCAGATCCAGTTGCACTTTTACGTCCCGCTCCCGCAGCAGGTCGGAGAGGTTTTTGGCTTGGCCCTGGCTCTGGCACAGCACCACGCAGGCATAATTGCGGTGCTGGTAGTGCTCCAGGTCGGAGACGGCGGTCTCCAGGCTGGAACCGAAGCTGGGGAGCTGCTTACAGTTCAGCGTCAGCAGCACACGGGCGTCGTAAGGCCGCACAGAGGTCTGGAAGGAATCCAAATACACGCAGGGGAACTCCCGGCCCAGGCGCCGCCCCATCTCTTCCACCGTGGCCGTGTAGCGGGCCTGAGACGCCCACAGCACGCCGGAAGAGGACAGCGCGTCCATGTCCTCGGTGAGCCGCCAGAGGTAGTGGTTGGCGGCCTCCACGCACCGGTTGCTCTCCGCCCAGAGGACGCAGGCGTCGGCGGGAATGTAGTCGCCGCCACAGGCGAAGTCCGGGTAAATCAGGTCCATGTACCGGTCAGACGCCGGGAACGCGGTGCCGTCCGCCAGGCGGCGGCTGTCCTCCTCCAAGGTGTTCAGCAACGTGGCGTAATCGGTAGCGTCGCTGCGCTTTTTGGCCTTGGACGCCTTCTCCACCTGGAGCTTCCGGCGCTCGATGTCCTCCACCAGCCCCAACACGCCGCCCGGAGCCAACTGGGGCAGCGTCTCCGCCGCAGGGAGCAGCTCTGCCCGCTCCAGGCGCTCGGTGCGCCGCTGGGTCAGCGGGTCGAAGGAATAGACAGTGTCCACCTCGTTGTCCCAGAACTCCACCCGGACGGGGGCCTCTGCCGCGGGGGAGAACACGTCCAAAATGTCCCCCCGGAGGGCGAACTGTCCCGGCCCCTCCACCTGCATACAGCGGGTGTATCCCCCGGCGGCCAGCCGCCGGGTCAGGTCGTCGGTCTCGTACAGTTCGCCGGGCCGCAGGGTCAGCGTCGATTTTTCCAGCGTGGCGGGGGGCATGGTCCGCTGGAACAGGCCCTCTACCGTGGCCACCAGCAGCGGCACCCGCCCGGTTTGCAATCCCCGTAGCAACCGCAGCCGCTGGTGCTCCCACTGGCGGGAGACGGTGGCGTTGTGAAACACAAACTCCCGCCCCATCAGCAGCTCCACCGGCTCCCCGGTGAAAAACGCCAGGTCGCTTTGCAGCCGTTTGCCCTCCTGCTCGTCCGGGCAGAGCAGCACAAGGGGCCGCCCCGTGGCCTCCCGCAGGGCGGCGGCCAGGTGCGCCCGGTGGACCGTAGTCAGACCGGCCACTGCCACAGGGCTGCGGCCCGCGTCCAACTGAGCGGTCAGCTCCCGGAACTCCGGGAGGGATTGCAATACTGTTGTCAATGGTTTCATGGCGGAACCTCGAAATCATAAAAAAGTGGTGGTTTTTTGTCGTTTTGGGGATGACGCAACCCCGTGAAAGGGGACCGTTTGCGCGGAATCATTTTTATTGGTTATCGCTTTAAAACAGCTTTACCAGTAGTTTCAGGGGAGACAAGGGGGATAGTGCTTATTATCTGGTGTTGGTTTTATGCGATAAAAGTTGGATTTTCAGTAGAGCCGCCCTCTTTTCTAGCCACTAACCATCTGTTCAACGCCATCAAGCTAACAGCTAACAGCTAACAGCTTACCAACGCGCCTGATTGCAAGGGACAACCATATTTTACTTACTGTACCGGTTTTGGGCCTTCTCAAACCCCTGCTCCAACACCATTTCCACTGCCTCCGCCGCGCGCTGGGCAGCGTCGTCCATCAGCTTGGCGTCCTCCGGGGAGAACTTGCCCAGCACCCAGGCGGCCAGGTCGTAGTCCGGGTGAGGCTTCTGTCCCACGCCCATCTTGATGCGGGGAAACTGGTCCGTCCCCAATTCCTCTATGATGGATTTCAGTCCGTTATGCCCCCCGGCGCTGCCTTTTTTCCGCAGGCGGAGGGTGCCAGTGGGCAGGGACACGTCGTCGCAGACCACCAGAATGTGGTCCGGCTCGATTTTATAGAAGTGGGCAGCCTCCTCCACGGCCTCGCCGGAGAGGTTCATAAAGGTCTGAGGCTTCATGGCCAGGATGCGCACCCCGCCGCAGGAAAAGTCCCCCACCAGGGCGCGAAACTTGGAGCGGTTGATGCGCTGGCCGGTCTTTTGCTCCAGAGCGGACGCCGCCCGGAACCCGGCGTTGTGCCGGGTGTTGTCGTACTTGGGGCCGGGGTTGCCCAGGAACACCACCAGCCACTCCACCGGCCCCTGCCGGTTTTTGAAAAGAAACATCGTCTGCCTCCTGCCCGAAACGGGCGGTCAAAAGGGATGAAAAACAACTCAGGAAAGGAAGAAACGCGCAAACGCCCCAAAGGGGTCATCGGCGGGCGATGACCCCTGAAGGCGCTTAGAAAGACGCAAAAGGATGATTGCAGGTGAAATTTTAGCTATAAATGGCGTTCA
The DNA here is from genome assembly GCA_021205375.1 of Clostridiales bacterium. Classification (GTDB taxonomy): domain Bacteria; phylum Bacillota; class Clostridia; order Oscillospirales; family Oscillospiraceae; genus Onthomonas. Next base: position 3,480 of record JAJPXR010000133.1, read on the forward strand.
TGGAGGCGTCGTTGAACATCCGGGAGATGGCCTCCGCGAACATGGGCGCCACAGTCAGATAGTGGATCTTGCTGCTCAGCTCCTTGGGCGCGGGGATGGTGTCCAGCAACACCAGCTCATCCAGGAAGGAGTTGTCGATGCGCTCCATGGCCGGGCCGGAGAGGACACCGTGGCTGGCGCAGGCGGTGACGCTCTTGGCCCCGCCGATGGTCATCAGCGCCTTGGCTGCGCCGCAGAGGGAACCAGCCGTATCCACCATGTCGTCCAGCAGGATGACGTTCTTGTCCTTCACGTCGCCGATGATGTTCATGACCTCGGAAGAGTTGGCCTTCTGACGGCGCTTGTCCACGATGGCCATAGGCATGTTCATCTGCTGGGCAAAGTTCCGCACACGGGCCACAGAACCCACGTCGGGGGAGACCACCATGGTGTTGTCATAGCTGTCCGCGAACTTCTTTTTGAAGTACTCCACAAACAGGGTGCCGCCTTGGAGGTTGTCCATGGGGATGTCGAAGAAGCCCTGGATCTGGAGACAGTGGATGTCCATGGTCAGCACTTGGTCCGCGCCCGCCTTGGTCAGCAGATCGGACACCAGCCGGGCAGAGATGGGGTCTCTGGGCTTGGTCTTGCGGTCCTGCCGGGCATAGCCAAAGTAGGGGAGGACTGCGGTGATGCGCCCGGCGGAGGCCCGCTTCAGCGCGTCCAGCATGATGAGCATTTCCATCAGGTAGTCGTTGACGCTGCGGTACTCTTTTTGTCCCGGCTTGCCGGTGGCGCAGGTGGATTGGACGACGTACACATCGCTGCCCCGGACAGTCTCGTAAATGGAGGCGAAGCTCTCCCCGTCGGAGAACGCGCCACACTCGGAGTTGCCCATGGGGACGCCGATTTTTTTGCAGATGGCCCTGGTCAGGGCGGGGTTGGAGCTGCCGCTGAAAATCTTGAGGTCTTTCATAACAAAATCATTCCTCTCCTGGATTCAAGTCTCTTTTTTCAGGAATTTGCGAATGAATGAGAGACATAAGGGCGGGGGTGGCCCGCGATGCGGATGGGTAACAGATACAGCACGGTTTTAAATATGGTTTTCTTGTTGCGTTCTTTTTATCAATGATTCCAGCCGGAATTTATTCTTTTACCACCTGGAACGGACCGATTCGCGTCCCGTCGGGCAGACGGACGCCGGAGACCTGGGAGGCGTTGACCACGCAGCCGCTGCCCAGTTCGCAGTCGGTGAACATACTGTTGGGGCCGAGGACGCAGCCCTCTCCGGTTTTCACCCGCCCCATGAGAATGGTGTTGGGCATGATGACGCTGCCGGGCGCGACCTGAGCGCCCGCCTCCACATAGGTGGTGTTGGGGTCGATGAGGTCCACGCCTTCCGCCATCAGGCGGTACAGGTTGTCCGCCAGCCCCAGTTCTCTGGCCTGGAACAGCTCTTTCGGACCGGTCAGGGACAGCAACTGAATTTCCGGGTCGTTCAGGGGGGAGTAGAAGTCGCCGTAATTCAGGGCGTCCGTTCCGCCCTCGGCCAGGTCAGCGGCCTCCACCCGGTAGACGCCCATCACGTCCCCGGCGGGAGTGAGAAACTCCTCCTCCACCAGCTCCTGACAGGCGGAGCAGGACAACCACACCGGCTGGGTAATGGTAATGACCTTGCCCTCGCACCCGGCGGCAAAGCCTTTCAGCTTTTCGTCCAGGGATGGGTCGGCACTGGAGACCACCTCTGTCCCGACGGGGAAGCACCCGGCGGTCAGGTCGGTCAAATCGTCCTCGGCAACGACAAAAAACCGTTCCACGCCCTGCCGCTCCAGGCCCATGGCGAGCCAGCTTGCGGCGGGAGAAAACAGAATCTTCTGTAGGAGGAACGGTTCACAAGAGGACTGGGCTGCCTCCCTCAGCACAAAAATCACCGCACTGGAAGCTGTCATAGCCCATTCTCCCCTTTCATCTTCGTGTGGGTTTTCGATACGCCGCCTCGTTGCGGCTCCGCGGGGGTACGCGCAAGCGATTCCCCCAGCGTCCCCTATTATAGCAAATGAAATTGGATTTTGCACACGAAAACGCATATTTTTTTAAATAAATGAAACAATTTGTCGTTTTTACAATTTTGTCTCCGTTTTGTCCGCCGTGTTCGGTGTTTTTGCCTGTTTCCGTTAAAGGAAACCGGGGGTAAAGTTTTCGAAAAATGGCCTGGGAGCATTGCCTGTATTTGACCGGTTGTGGTATACTGCTAGCGGCCCTTTCCCAAATCGACACTTCGGAAGGGGACTGCGTAGAAACGAGGTAATTATGATAGACTTCAAGCGTCCGCAACTGGCAGACAATGCGTGGATCGACCCCATTTTCCGCGCCTCCGGCTTCCGCAGTTGCGAATACACCTTCCCCAACCTGATGGCCTGGGCGGAGGCATTCGATGAGACAGTGGCCTTGGTGGACGGCTTCGTGGTGGTTCACGTGGGGACAGAGGAAGGGGGCTACGGCTGGTCTGCCGGTTCCGGCGACCGAAAACAATTGCTCCACACTCTGGCCCAGGACGCAGCGGAGCGGGGCCGTCCCTTCCGTCTGCTGGGCCTGACCGAAGAACAGACCGAGGAACTGGAAACGATGTTTCCCGGGAAATTCACCTTTACCAACTACCAAAACGCGGCGGACTACTGTTACACCGTGGACAAGCTGGCCGATCTGGCGGGAAAAAAGCTCCACGCCAAGCGTAACCACATCCACCGTTTCGTGGAGAACTACCCGGACTGGCGGGTGGCGGAGATCACCCCGGAGAATCTGGACCAGTGCGTGGCCCTGGCCCAGGACTGGGAACGAGCCGAGGCGGAGGCCGGGCTGGACGACTGGAACGAGCAGGAGGGGGAAGTCGCCCTGCGCCTGTGCATCCGGCACTACGACGAACTGGAGCTGGAGGGTCTGATCCTCTACGGGGAGGACAAACCCCTGGCCTTCACCATGGGGCGGAGCATCGGCGGGGACACCTACGACGTGATCTTTGAGAAGTCCTACGCCGACATCCAGGGGGCTTACGCCATGATCAACCGGGAGTTCGCCAGGTGGGTCCGGGTCCACCACCCGGAGATCGTCTACCTGAACCGGGAGGACGACATGGGCGAGCCAGGGCTGCGGAAGGCCAAGCTCTCCTATCGTCCGGACCTGATGGTGGAAAAGCATCTGGCCTGCCTGAAACCGGGGGAGACCCTGTGACCGGCCTGTGCCGCCCCTCCCGCCGGGAGGAGGTTCCCCAATTGGCCCGGCTGTGGAAGGTCTGCTTCGGGGACACCGACGACTATATCGCCCACTATTTTTCCGCCTACTACCGCCCGGACCGGGCGCTGGTGCTGGAGGACGGGGGCAAAATCTGCTCCATGCTGCTGACCTTTCCCAACGTCCTGGTGACGGGGGAGGGGCGGGAGGTCCCCGCCTGTTATATCTACGCCTTTTGCACCGCGCCGGAGGTCCGGAGCCGGGGCTATGGCCGCCGCCTGCTGGCCTGGGCGGAGGAACAGGCCGCCCGTCAGGGCTGCCATCTGACCGTGATGGTGCCCGGCGAGGCCAGTTTGTTCGATTTTTATGAGACGCTGGGCTACCGGACGGTATTTTTCCACCGGGAGCAGCTTTTCACCCAAACCGGACCGGCAAACGGCACTCCCGCCCCCTGCGATGGTGCGGCCTATGCCGCCCGGCGGGAGGCGCTGTTGACGGGAACGCTCCACATGGCCTATCCCCCGGAGGTGCTGGAGTATCAGCGCTCCCTGTGCCGCCAGACGGGGGGCGACTTTTATCTGTGGGAGGACAGCCTCGCCGCCGTGGAGACTGACGGGGAGACCCTGTACTGCAAGGAGCTGCTGACGGCCCATCCCCAGGCGGCGGTCAACGCCTTGCTGACCCATTTCGGCATGGACTGCGCCGTGGTCCGCACCCCGGCGGGGCCAGCGGATGGGGCGAAGGGCTTCGCCGTGGCGAAATCCCTCGTCCCCGGCGGGGACGTGCAGGCGGAGCCAGCCGGATACCTGGCCTTCGCCTTTGACTGAGCCGCCCTCTATCACGAAAAATTCACAAAAGAATCGGTTGAAACCTGTGCGGTTTTATGGTAGAGTATACACATAGCAAAGCCCCCCTTTTCCGAAAAGAAACAGGAAAAGGAAAAAAGCAATGTTAAGGAGTGATTCTCTATGGTAAGAGTGATTATGGGCAGCGCAGGTGCGGGAAAGACCAAGCAGTTGATCGACCTGCTCAACGCCGCTGTCACCACAGAGCATGGCAACATCATCTGCATCGAGCCGAACCTCGACCTGACCTATAATATCCACCACGACATCCGTCTGGTGGCTGCCAACGAATACCCCATCCGGTCCTTCGATAAGTTGCAGGGTTTCCTGTGCGGGCTGTATGCCGGTAACTACGACATCACCCACATCTTCGTGGACAACCTGTGCAAGATCGCCGGCACCAAGGACCCCGCCGAGGTCGAGCAGTTCTTGGACTGGCTGGATAAGTTTGGCGACAAGAACAACATCAAGTTCACCATCACCATGTCCTCCACCCCGGACCTGGCCACCGAAGGCATCAAGAAGTACTGCTAAGCGCTTCTGTATCATCCCAAATAGCTGCAAAAAGGCCCTCCATGTCATGTGGAGGGCCTTTTTAT
>JAJPXR010000211.1 GCA_021205375.1 Clostridiales bacterium
ACTATTTTTGAGGGTTATTTTTCTCTGCCCCAACTCTTGACATAGAACCAAAAAAGGACGGCTGCCAAACGACAGCCGCCCTTTTGGGTTCGGAACAAAAATCTTACTTCAGCTCGACCTTGCCGCCGACAGCCTCGACCTTCTCCTTCAGAGCGTCGGCATCTTCCTTGGAAGCGGCCTCTTTCAGAGTGGTGGGAGCGTTCTCGACAGCAGCCTTGGCGTCGGCCAGACCCAGACCAGTGATCTCGCGGACAGCCTTGATGACCTTGATCTTGCCCTTGGGGTCCTCCAGACCAACCAGGACGACGTCGAACTCGGTCTTCTCTTCCACAGGCTCAGCAGCGGCAGCGCCGGCAGCGGGGGCAGCCATAGCAGCGGCGGAAACGCCGAAGGTCTCCTCCAGAGCCTTGACCAGCTCGGACAGCTCCAGGACGGACAGGGCCTTTACTTCTTCAACGATAGCATCGATCTTCTCAGACATGGTAATTACCTCCTAAATAGAGCAAATTGTAAAATAGGTGGCCGGGATATTCTTTCCCCGGCGGAATTGGGCCGAATTATTCGGCAGCGGGGGCCTCCTCCGCGGCACCGCCCTTGCTCTCGGCGATGGCGGCGATGACGGCGGCCAGACTGGAGATGGGGGCCAGCAGGGTGCCCATGACCTGGGCTTGCAGGTCCTTCTTGGAGGACAGCGTGGACATCTGAGCGATCTCGGCGTCAGACAGCACCTTGCCTTCCATGAAAGCGGCCTTGATGTGGAACTTGTCGTCGCCCATCTTCTTGGCATAGTCGGCGATGACCTTGATGGGAGCGATGGGGTCCTCAGTACCGGTGGCCAGAGAAGTGTTGCCGTGCAGCACGTCGTCCAGGGCGGACAGACCAGCGTCGTCCAGGGCGCGGCGCACCATGGTGTTCTTCACCACAGCGTAGGAAACACCGGCCTGACGAGCGATGTTACGCAGCTCGGTGTCCTGCTCCACGGTGATACCGGAGTAATCCACCAGCACGCCGGACTGGGCGCTCTTGAGCTGATCCTCCAGGGCGGCGACGACGGCCTTCTTGGACTCCAGAACCTTTGCGTTAGGCATGATTGATTTCACCTCACAAAAAGAAAATCCTCCGCGTCGAAAGACAGGAGGACAGTAAGCAGCAAAACAGGGATGTCTTGATGCACTCTCGGCAGGCGGACAAGCCATTGATCTCACGAACCTGCTGTCTTTGAACGCAACTGGTAGTATAGCATGGCGGAACGGGTTTTGTCAACCCGTTCCACCATGAAAAGTTGGACAAATTAGCCCAGCTTGGCGGGATTCACACGGACACCGGGGCCCATGGTGGAGGCCACGGTGCAGGTGCGGATATACTGGCCACGGGCGGCAGCAGGCTTGGCCTTGATGACCGCGCCCACCAGCGCGTCGAAGTTCTCCTGGAGCTTCTCGGTGCCGAAGGAGACCTTACCGATGGGGCAGTGGATAATGTTGGTCTTGTCCAGACGATACTCGACCTTACCGGCTTTGGCGTCCCGGACGGCCTTGGCCGCGTCGGGGGTGACGGTGCCGGACTTGGGAGAGGGCATCAGACCCTTGGGGCCGAGCAGACGACCCAGACGGCCCACGAAACGCATCATGTCGGGGGTGGCGATGACCACGTCGAAGTCGAACCAGTTTTCTTTCTGGATCTTCTCCACCAGGTCCATATCGCCCACATAGTCCGCACCGGCTTCCCGGGCGGCGTCGGCCTGGGCGTCCTTGGCAAAGACCAGAACGCGGACGCTCTTGCCGGTGCCGTTGGGCAGGACGATGGCGCCGCGGACCTGCTGGTCGGCGTGACGGCCATCGACGCCCAGCTTCAGGTGCAGCTCAACGGTCTCGTCAAACTTCGCCTTGGCGGTCTTGCAGACCAGGTCCAGGGCCTCGTTGGTATCATAAAGATTGCCTTTTTCAATCAGCTTCAGGCTGTCGTTGTATTTCTTACCCATAGATCACATACCTCCTTAGTCGCCCACGACGACGCCCATGGAACGGGCGGTGCCGGCGATCATGGACATGGCAGCCTCCAGAGAGGCGGCGTTCAGGTCGGGCATCTTGGTCTCGGCGATCTTCTGCACATCGGCCTTGCTGATGGTAGCGACCTTGGTCTTGTTGGGCACGCCGGAGCCGGTCTCGATGTTGCACGCCTTCTTGATGAGAACGGCGGCAGGGGGGGTCTTGGTCACAAAGGTGAAGGAGCGGTCAGCGTAGACGGTGATGATGACCGGGATGATCATACCCACGTCCTTCTTGGTGCGCTCGTTAAACTCTTTGGTGAATGCAGCGATGTTCACACCGTGCTGGCCCAGAGCGGGGCCAACGGGAGGAGCAGGAGTCGCTTTGCCGGCGGGAATCTGCAATTTCACATAGCCGGTAATCTTCTTTTTCGCAGGTGCCACGAGGAATACCTCCTTAATATTTTCAAACTCAGTTGTTTTGCGGCGGCTGGGGTCAGTCCTCCTGAATCAGTTCTACCTGGTCCAGGTCCAGCTCCACCGGGGTCTCCCGGCCAAACATGGACACGACGACACGGACCTTCTCCCGGTCCACATCGACCTCTTCCACCACACCCAGGAAGGACGAGAGCGCCCCGCCTGTGATTTTCACGCTGTCGCCAACGTTGTAGCCCACGGAAATCTCGTGTTTTTCCATGCCCATGGCCTTGATCTCTTCGTCGGTCAGGGGGATGGCCTTGTTGCCGGAGCCGACAAAGCCCGTCACGCCGCGGATGTTACGGACGATGTGCCAGGTCTCGTCGGTCAAGATCATCTTCACCAGCACGTAGCCGGGGAACGTCTTGCGCTCCACGGTCTTGGGGCCGTTGTCGGTGATCTCAGTGACGGTTTCCATGGGGATCTCGACCTGCTGGATCAGGTCGCGCAGATTGCGGTTATCGACATGCTTGGTAATCGTGCTGGCCACCGTGTTCTCGTACCCGGAATACGTGTGGACCACATACCACTTCGCAGTTTCAGCCATGTCGGTCTACCTCAGCCCTGGAACAGGTGGAGCAGAGCGTTGATGACCGCAGCGGCCACCGCGTCCAGTACCCAGACGAACACGCCCACGACCAGGATGCACACCAGCACTGCTGCGCACGCCTTGAACAGTTCGTTCCGCTTGGGCCAGTGGACTTTTTTCAGCTCCAGCTTGGTTTCATGGGCCCAGTTCTTCAGAGAACGCCAATGGCGGACAAACCAGTTAGGCTTCTTTTCCTTCCCGTTTTTGTCAACCTTAGTCTTGGGTTCTTTTGCTTTTTTTGCCATGATACGCACCTTTCCTTGTCAATCGCACACTTACTTGGTTTCCGTGTGTTCCGTGTGCTTCTTGCAGAAGGGGCAATACTTCTTCATCTTCAGGCGGTCAGGGGTATTCTTCTTGTTCTTCATGGTGTTGTAGTTTCTCTGCTTGCATTCACTGCAGCGGAGCGTGACCTTCACACGCGCAACGCCTTTCGCTTTGGCCATATTCGGCACCTCCTTAGGTTTGTGGGCTCTGTTTCCTACCGGTCAAATAAAACGCCGGACCTCCGGCAGATTGACCTGAAACAGGCTGGTACTGTCGAACTCCGGCGCAAATTTCCGCAGGAACTCCCTGCGGCAAGATTCTAAAAGGGGTTCGGCAATGGGTTCTGCCTCCCTGCGTTGGTCTGCTTGGGGCCTGGAAAGGGAGGATACGGGCTAAAAAACCCATAACAACAAAACCGCTTTCCCGCAGGTGAAATTACTATAGCACACCCCACGGCGGTTGTCAATCTTTATTTTTTATTTTTTTATCCATTTTGGGGTTTACAAGCGGCCCCTGACGGCGTATAATACTCCTTGTGAACGGAATAATTCTTCAGGGCAGGGTGCAAGTCCCTACCGGCGGTACAGCCCGCGAGCCGAGAGGCATGATTCGGTGAAACTCCGGAGCCGACAGTATAGTCTGGATGAAAGAAGAAAGTGACCGCTCTCCCCTTTTCCCGTGTCATCGGGTGAGGTGGGAGACAGTCCGCGCTCTGGGATGGGATGCCAATTCAGAGCCTTTTTGTTTCAGTAACGCAGCGAAAGTTAGCTTATGCGAACCGTCGCGCCCTGTGGAGCAGTTTCCCACAGGGCGCGTTTTTTTGCACATGTGTGGGGATACTAAAACAATACCGCCCTAATCGTGCGATGTTGTTATAAACGAAAGGCAGGCGATAAGATGACAGACCGGGACTATATGCGCCGGGCCATCGAACTGGCCAAACGGGGCACTGGCTGGACCAACCCCAACCCGCTGGTGGCGGAGGTGACGGAGCGGGACTTTCAGGTGTCCATCATCCCCCACACCGGGGCGGAGACCACCCTCCTGGGGAAAAAGCCGGAGGACGTGGTCAACCTGGAGACGGACATCGTGGGAAAGTACGTGGAAAAGCTGCTGAACCGACAGACAGCCACGTCCCCGGTAGAAAGCACGCTGACCATGGAATTTTTGAAAGAGTACGGCTTCTAAGGAGGGAACCTTATGGAAGGGCATGAAGGTGGGCATCATCGCCTCCCGGTTCAACGAGATCATCGTGAACAAGCTGCTGGGCGGCGCGGTGGACGGCCTGGTGCGCCACGGCGTAGACGAGGACAACATCACCGCCGCCTGGGTGCCGGGGGCCTTTGAGATCCCCATCGTCGCCTCCAAAATGGCCCAGTCCGGGGAGTACGACGCGGTCATCTGCGTGGGCGCGGTCATCCGGGGGGACACCTCTCACTACGACTACGTCTGCAATGAGGTCTCCAAAGGCATCGCCCAGGTGGGGCTGGCTACGGGGGTGCCGGTGCTGTTCGGTGTCATCACCACCGAGAACATCGAGCAGGCCATTGCCCGCGCGGGCAGCAAGGCGGGCAACAAGGGCTATGACTGTGCCCTCTCCGCCATTGAGATGGTCAATCTGATGAATCAGATGTAAAACGCAGTTCAAAACAGCGCCGCGGGATTCTGTGGAATCTGCGCGGCGCTGTTGGTTCTTTTTATCAACTTTATGTATCTGTATGGTATAAGTTTCTTACGAAGAACTGCATCTCCGCAACTGACCACCCTTCTTGCCTCCCCTGTGAAGCGCTGGCCGAATGGCCAATTCCTCTTTAGCGCAAATGCAGGGAGCTATGGCCCTTTAGGGCCATGCGAGTCGCAAAGGGGAGGTGGCACGGCGTCAGCCGTGACGGAAGGGTTTCTACTGGCTCACTCCCCCACCAGCGCCATAAACTCCGCTTCGTCCATGACGCGGATGTTGGCTTTTCCGGCTTCGGTCAGCTCTCTGGCCTTGCGCTCCTTGGTGCTCTCCGGCGCGGCGGCGGACTGCCCCTGGCGACCCACCACCAGCACGTCCGTCTTGGCGGAGACGCCGGACTTGACCACTGCGCCCTTGTTGACCGCCCGCTGGACGGCCTCGGCCCGGTCAATTGCCAGGTCGCCGGTGAACACCACCGTTTTCTGATACAGCGGGTGGGTCAGGTCGAACTGCTCCACCGTGGCGGTCACGTCGGAGAGCCGCACCGCCTTGGCCGCATAGCGCTGGTAGGTGGAGGGCTTGCGATGGAAGTCCGTGGTGTTCAGCCGCCGCTGGCGGAGGCAGTCCCGGACGCTGGCGCACCCCGCCAGCTTCGCGCAGCGAATGGCGATCTCCGCGCAGGCCACCGCGTCGTCCAGGGCGTTATGGTGGTGCGCCAGGGAGATACCGAAGTAATCACAGCAGGCATCCAGCCCGTGTCGCCCGGGCACCACGTTTTTCACCATTTGGATGGTGTCCGCATAGCGGAAGTTGGGAATCTTGTCCGACTGAGAGAGGCTCTTGCGCAGCACCCCCACGTCAAACCGGGCGTTGTGCGCCAGCACCAGCGTCCCGTCGAAGAACCGGCGCAGCTCCGGCCAAAGCTCGTCCAGGGTGGGCTGGTCAGCGGTCTGAGCGGGGGTGATGCCGTGGACGTGAACGTTGCCCTCCTCGTAGCGGTTCTCTGGCGGCTGAATCAGGTGATACCAGGTGTCCACCACCTCCAGCCCCCGGACCACCGCTACGCCCAGAGAGCAGGCGCTGTCCATCTCCCGTGTGGCGGTCTCGAAGTCGATGGCAACGCAGTCCATCTCCGGGGCCGCTGCCGGTTTGGGAGCGACTTTCCGCCGGGGCGCGGGGGCAGCTTGGCGCCGTTTGGTCTGCATCTCCACCAGGTAGTCCGGGTGGATGCAGTGCAACGCCTCCCCCACCCGGATGACCAGGGTGCAGCCGTCCGCTGTCCCCTCGGCGGTGCAGGGCACCGGCTCCGCCGCGTCGATGCCGGCGTAGACCAGTTCCTTGGGGGCGGTGTAGGTCTTGGGGGGCATCTGGTGTTCCTTTTAGTAGTCCAGGCTCTACTCCGGCGTGGTGAAGGGCGTCCAATGGGTGGGTGCAACGGGCATGGGGGTCTCCTCTCTATTGTTGGCTGAGCCAGGTGTCGAAGTCCTGGTCGCCGTGGTCGATGTGGGGGAAGCAGGTGTGAAGGTTGTTTAGGGTCTGTTTTGTATACGGATGTTCCGGGTTGAGCTTCTGCTGGCGGATTTTCCAGGCTTTCAAGTAAAGTTCCGCCGCCTCATTATATTTTTTTTGATCTTCATAGACAAGGCCCAAGTTGTTGTAGCTTATAGCCGTGTTCGGGTGATCCTCTCCTAGCACCTTTCGTGCGATGTCCAGTGCTTTCCGGTGCCACTCCTCTGCCTGGGCGTACTTCCCCTGCTCCTCGTAAACACAACCCAAGTTGCTGTAGAACATGGCTGTGTTCGGGTGGTCCTCTCTCAGCACTTTATAAGAGATATCCAGCGCTTGTTGATAGTAATCTTCTGCTTGGGCATACTTCCCCTGGCTAGCGTAGACATTGCCCAGGTCGTTGTAGCTCATTGCCGTGGACGGGTGGTTCTCTCCTAACACCTTTAACCGGATGTCCAACGCTTTCCTCTGGCACACCTCAGCTTGGGCGAGCTTCCCCTGGTCATCGTAGGCAACACCCAAGTTGTTGTAGCTCGTGGCCGTGTCAGGGTGGTTCTCCCCCAACGCCTTTAGTCGTATGTTCAGCGCTTTTTGATAATATTCCTCCGCTTGGGCGTATTTCCCCTGTTCGCCATAGACACTGCCCAATCTGGTGTAAAGCGCACTGGTGGTTTGGCTTTCCTCCAGCCTGTCCTCCACCTTCTCCAGCACTGCCTCGATGATTCCCAACTTGAACTGCACTGCCCGGTAGTCCTCACCGTCCTTGAAGTATTCCTCATTGGCCACAAAACGAAGAAAATTCTCCACCGCCGCCACCGGCATCTCACCCATAAGAACGACCTCCCGGACAGCGGCAGGTACCTTGTACCCCCGCTCCGTCCAGGTCAGCCAGCCAGATTTAACCAATGCTTTCAATGTGCGCTCCTCGCAGCCGATCCAATTCCGCACCTCAAAGGGCAATGTGCGGTTGTTGGCCATCAGCGCCAGGTTCTGTATCACGCGGGTCTGTTTCTTGTTCAGGTCAGCCATGTCAAAGTTTCCCTTTTGGCCGCCAATATCCTTTAGTTTTTTCAAAAAATCAAGCCAATTTGACCCGATCATTGGTGTCACAATGAGAAAGAGTACAAGAACGATGACCAAAGTGGAACACATCGGATGCTTTTTCGCAAGCTCCACCCCTGCGTCAATGTATTTTGAAATATCAGCCGTAAACTCCACGCTGACACCTCCCCACAACGTGAAAATTTTCTCTCTGCCCATAGTATACCATAATTTCCAATCTACGCAAGAAAAAAGCAAAAAAATGTCCGCCCCTGCCGAACAGAGGCGAACATTTCCCGATTCCAAGCCGCTTTGCGGGGCCTTACTCCTCCGCCGCAATGATACCCTGCCGCAGCTTGCACAGGAGGATACGCAGAACGCTCTCGTCGATGCGCTCCTCGGTCAGGTCTCCCGTCTCCACGGCCTCCCGGAGACCCGCCGCCGCGCTTTCCAGGTCCTCCGGCATGAGTACGACATCCACCCCAGCCTGTACCGCCCGGACTGCGGCCTCGCCGGAGGAATAATAGCTGGTGATGGCCGACATATTCATGCCGTCGGTGAT
>JAJPXR010000167.1 GCA_021205375.1 Clostridiales bacterium
TCTTGCCGCCCCTGAAAGGGGAGGGGGACCATGCGAAGCATGGTGGAGGGGTTTTACCTTTTTTACCCCTTCAAAAAGGTGCAGCCCAGCAAGATCAGCGTCAGCCCGGAGACGAACAGGATGACCCCCACCGGCAGCACCATGGCCAGCCAGATGCCGATGCCAATGGAAATCAGGCAGATGCCGCCGCTTCTACAACGAAAATGGCCCAAAAAGACCGCCTCCCTTCGCGCTGAGCAGGTTTAGAGTGGTTCCTCTATGGCTCAGTATACGTTGGGAAGCGGCGAAATGTGCCTGTGACTTTTTTGTTTAGTGTCCCTTTGAGGAACAGCACTTCGTTATGGATATAATTCTTCTGTTTGGTAAAACGCAAACCAACCGAAAAGAACTATCCCCCCTTGCCTCCCCTGAAAGGGCAGGGAGCGAAGCGGAAGTGCCGCTTGACGGCGGAGGAGGGCCGCCGCCTTTCGGCGGTGGCGGAGGGGTTTCCGGCTAACGGCTAATAGCTCATCACTTCGTTTTCACGGTTTTCTTGCTGCTCCAGGCCCCGTAGGAGGTCGCGGTGGTCTTGTAGTAGGCCCGTACCCGGACATAATACTTCTTCTTGGACTTCAACCCGCTGATGGTCTTGGAGCATTTGCTCTTGCCGGAGACGGTGACGGTCTTATAGCTGGAAAAGCTGCTGGAGGTGGAGTATTGAATTTGGTAGCCGGAGCAGGTGGTGGTTTTCCACTTGACGGTGAATTTCTTCTTCCCCGCCGAGACGGAGGACAGCGTTACCTTCTTGGGGACCACCTTGATCTTGATCTGCGCCGTGGTCTTGGAATAGCGGTCATTCTTGGCGGCGGTGACGGTGATGTAGGTCACGCCCAGCCCCTTGACGGTGATTTTCCCCGAACTGGACACGGTGGCCACGGAGGTCTTGCTGCTGGAGTAGGTCAGACTGCTGCCGTACTGGGAGGCGTTCCGCGCCCGCAGGTAGAAGGCGCTGCTGCCCAGGGCCACGGTGTAGCTGCTCTCAGTGAGGGCGATGGTCTGGCTGGAGCGGATGTAGAAGGTGGCCGTGACCGCCCCGCAGTAGTTGCCCACCCCCGCGGCAGTGGCGGTGGCCTTGCCCCGGTTGATGTTGTTGTTGGCGTAGAGGGTGTAGCCGCTGGAGGGAACGCTGAGACTGCCCACCTTGAGGGAGGACACGGTGGGCGTCACCGCCTTGCCGGTGTAGGTCAAAGAGGTGCTTTTCAGCTTGAGGGTGGCGCTGGACAGGCTCAGCCGCTCCACCACCACCCGGATGGTCTTTGTACTGGTGGAGCTGAGGGCCGAAGCGGTGGCTTCGCTCTCGTCGGCGCTGTCAGAGGCGGTATCCTCCGCTTCCCCGGCCTCCGCGTCGTCGGCCTGGGCCGTTACTGTCTCTTCGGCTTCGGAAGATTCCGCTTCCGCGGCCTCTGCCGCTGCGGTTTCCCCGGTTTCTTCCACCGCTTCCGCTTCCACGGTTTCGGCGGCGGAGCTGTCGCCCTCGGCTTCGTCGGCGGGGTCGGTTTCCTCCGGCTCGGCGGTTTCCGCCGTTTCGTCCTCATCGGTGTCGGATGTTGTCGCCTCGTTCTCCTGGACGGCGCTGGCGGAGGCGGTGGAGACCACCGCCGTCACGTCGGTGACGCCTGCGCCGTTGATGGCCGTCGCGCCGTCCTTTGCAACGGTGAGCACGGAATCGGAAAGCGCCTGATAGCTGGTGGGGCTGAGGGAGGTCTTGTTGTCCAGGTCAAAGGCGTCGTCGCCGTAGGTGACGACGATGACCTCGTCCGGGTCAGTGCCCGACACCGTCACCTTGCAGGTAGCCGTCACGTCGCCGCTGGAGGAAGCGGCGGTGATGGTGGCCGTGCCGCTCTGGACGGCGGTGACGGTGCCGCTGTCGTCCACATAGGCCACGCTGTTGTCGCTGGAGGACCAGCAGACCGGGTCAGACGTGCCGGAGGGCGACACCGTAGCGGTCAGGGAGAGGGTTTTCCCCGGTTTCAGGGTGGCGGAGGTCTTGCTCAGGGACAGGGAGGTGATGGCGGTGTCGTCGTCCACCTCCTCGCAGGGCTCCAGGTCGTCGGAGTACCAGTAATCCAGGTCCACGTTGCCGGAAATGCCGCTGACGGAGCCGGTGGAGGAGTACTGCCAGTATGTATAGCCGCTGACGCTGTAGGTGGAATTGCTGGCGGCGCTGGCGTAGTGGGCCACCCACAGCTTATAGCCGTTGTTCAGGATGGTGGTGGGGTTGTACTTGGCCCCGCTGCCGCTGAAGGTGGAGACGCTGTTGTAGACGCAGGCGTCATAGCCCCCGGCTTCGATGGCGGCACAGAAGGCCAGGGCGAAGTTGGTGCATTGGGTCTTGGTGAAGCTGGAGAAGGAGAAGCGCCCGCCGGCGTTCTCTGCGTCAAAGGCCACGGGCAGGTCCAGGTTGTAGCCGCTGAGCAGCTTCAACACATAGGCGGCCTCCTTCTTGGCCTCGGAGGTGGACTTGGCCTGGGAGAAGTAGTACACGCCCACCTGGATGCCATACTTCTGGGCGTTTTTGATGTTGGTGGCAAACTGGGGGTCCTCGTTCAGCGTGAAGCTGCTGGAGGAGGTGTAGCCGCAGCGGATGAACACAAAGTCGATGCCCGCCGCCGCCACCTTGGACCAGTTGATGGTCCCCTGCCACTTGGACACGTCGATGCCGTCGTAGATGGTGTAACCGGTGTTGAACTCGCTGGCGTGGGTGTAGGCTTCCGCCAGGGGAGAGGCTGTCCCGACCAGCAGGGCGGCGGTCAGCACCAGGGAAAGCAGTTTGCTGAGGATATGGGGTCGCTTCATGGGGATTGCTCCTTTTATGAGGGTTCTCATTATGGTTATCTCTTTGAATCAATCTCATCAGTGGCGCCAACGGGAAACCCCTCCACCATGCTTCGCATGGTCCCCCTCCGCCGTCAAGCGGCACTTCCGGGGCTTTGCCCCTCCCTGCCCTTTCAGGGGCGGCAAGAGGGGGGGGTCACTTACGAAAACGCAGTTCTTCACGGAAAACCTGGATTCTCTCTTTTTACGGTTGGCGCTGGGGGTCGCTGCGCACCAGCAGGGCGCAGCCCTCTTTCACGGTGATCTCCGCCGTCTGGCCCGGCAGAATTTCGTTGCTGACGGCCAGGGTCGCGTCCCGGCGGAGGGTGGCGTCGGTGAGCTGGTACTTGACGCCCCGCAGGGTCACTCCCCGCAGCGTCCGGTCCAGGGGGATGATACCAATATAACAAAAAAGTGGAGTATTTGCAATGGAAATCCTTCCCGGTGACAGATAGCGGATTTCGTTGCGCTCGTCCAGCAGCAGGCCCTCCGCCCCTGCCTCGTGAATTTGTTCCAACAGGAAGCAGTTGGCCAGGTAGTGGTCGGCCCGGCCCCCGGAGCAGCCGCACAGCAGCAGCCGCCGGTAGCCCATGCGCAGGGCCTGGTGGACCGCCACCTCCAGGTCGGTGAAGTCCTTCTCGGTGGGCAAGGTGATGGAGGGCAGGCCCTCCGGCCTGCCGCCGGAGTCCCCGTCCCCCACGTACCAGTTTGGCTCCAGCCCGGCCAGCGCCGCGCTGCTCCGGCCCCCGTCGGCGCAGATGACGAAGTCGTCCTCCCCCCGGTAGGGGGTCAGGTAGTCCCAACTGGCGCAGGGGGCCGCGCCGATGATGATGGCCTGTTTTTCTCCCACGGTTTGTTCTCCTTTTGGGTTCTTCGGTGGTCCCCTTGAACCAGTCTTGTCGGTAATTTCAGCGAGAAACCCCTCCACCATGCTTCGCATGGTCCCCCTCCGCCGTCAAGCGGCACTTCCGCTTCGCTCCCTGCCCTTTCAGGGGAGGCGAGAGGGGTGGTCGGTTACGGAATGGTTCTTTTTATGGAAAAAGTTTCACTATTTAATAAATTAAACTGGTTATCCCTTTGAATCAGTCGCGCATTTTAATGGCTAGAATGCGGGATTTTCCACTAAAATTCCGCATCTATCGGACAAAAATGACATCAAACGACAAACACTATCCCCTCTTGCCTCCCCTGAAAGGGGAGGAGGGCCGCCGCCTTTAGGCGGTGGCGGAGGGGGTAAAGCACACGGCTGAGTGTCATCAAAACCGTGCCTATAAGCTCTACGCTTATGGTATGCAGTACCTGGCTAACAGCTAAGAGCTAATAGCTCACTTCCACGGCTTATACTCCTTCGCCACCTGATACAGCCGAAGATAGCTGTCATACCGGCTCCGGCAGATGTTCCCCTCTTTCAGGGCCTGGCGGACGGCACAGCCCTTCTCCTTGGTGTGGGAACAGCCCACATAGCGGCACTGTCCCAAATAGGGGCGGAACTCCCGGAAGGCGTCTGCCAACTGCTCCTTGTCCAGCAGCTCCGGGGTCTCGGTGTCGAAGGAGGAGAACCCCGGCGTGTCCGCGACAATGGCCCCTTCGCCCAGGCGAAACAGCTCCACATGGCGGGTGGTGTGGCGGCCCCGGCCCAGCTTTTCGCTGACCTCCCCGGTGGGGATCTGCGCGGTGGGGTCCAGGGCATTGAGCAGGCTGGACTTGCCCACGCCGGAGTTGCCGGTGAACACGCTGACCTTGCCGTTCAAAATCTCCCGCAGGGCCTCGATGCCCTGCCCGGTGGCGGCGCTGACCTGAAAGGTGGGATAGCCCACCGCCCGGTAGATGTCCGCCAGCGCGT
Source organism: Clostridiales bacterium (assembly GCA_021205375.1). Lineage (GTDB taxonomy): Bacteria > Bacillota > Clostridia > Oscillospirales > Oscillospiraceae > Onthomonas. The sequence goes on from JAJPXR010000167.1 coordinate 4,697, forward strand.
TGCCGTCGGCCAGGTCGCATTTGTTGACCACCACCACCGGCTCGCAGTGCTTCCCCTCCGCCAGCGCCGCCACCCGGTCCACCAGGAAGGGGTCGGTGACGGGGATGGCCTCGGACGCGATGAGGATGATTTGGTCCATATTGGCCACGGCAGGCCGCTGGAAGGCGTTCTTCCGGGGCAGAATCTCGTCCAGGCGGCCTGCCCCGGCCTCGGTGGGGGTGATGGACACCCGGTCCCCCACCAGGGGGGATTCTTTGGTGTAGCGGAACTTGCCCCTGGCCCGGCAGCGGATGACCTCGCCGCCGCAGTCCACATCGTAAAAGCCGCTGAGGGCGCGAATGATAATTCCTGTCATTGGACTGTATACTCCGAATAGCTGCTGCCGTCCACCAGCACCTCCAGCGACTCGATGGTGCCCTTGTACTCCACAGAGACCTGGCTCTGGTCGGCGGGAACGGTGGCAGAGTAGTAGTTCACGCCGTTCACCCGGACGGAGATGGTGGAGGTCGCCGTCCGGCCGGAGGGCATCGTCACCACGATGGTGTGGGTCTCGTCCTCGTCGTCGTCGTTGTGGTTCGTGTTGTTGTTTTCCGTCTCCTGCTCATCGGTTTCGGGTTCCTCTTCCACCTCCGGCTCCGGGTCCTCCGGCTGGGGGCCGGAGCTGATTTGCAGGTTGACGGCGGTGCCAAGCTCCACCTCTGCGCCGGATTTGACGCTCTGGAACACCACGGTCCCTGCCGTCTCGCTGCTGGTGACGGTGGTAACGCTGCCGGTGGTCAGGCCCAGCTCCTCGATGGTCTCCTTGGCCTTGTTCTCCGTCATGCCGTAGAGGGAGACCATGGTGGTGGTGGTGACCTTCTCGCCCCGGCTGTAAGTCAGGGTGACGGTCTGGCCCTCGGTCAGGGTGGTGCCCGCCACGGGGTCGGTGGAGATGATAAGCCCCTCGTCGTAGTCAGAGGAATACTGGGGGTTGTATTTCACGGTGACGTGGTAATCCTCGCTGAGGGTGGAGGCCCATTCCGTGTAGTCCTTGCCCACGATGTCCGGCATGACCAGCTCGGTCTCCTCCTCCGGCTCGGCGCAGAGGACCACGGTGATCTCGGTCACGTCCCCCTTGGTGGAGGTGCCGCTCTCCGGGTCCTGGGAGACGATCTCCCCCACGTCGTAGGTGGCGTCGTAGACCGTCTCCTCGCTGATGGCGACGGTGAAATGGCCGTTCAGCTCGTCGGTGGTGAAGATATACTCCTCCGCCTCGGTGTAGGTCAGGCCCCGCAGGTCGGGGACGGTGTAGACCTCCCCGGAATCGAAGATACCGGCGAACAGGGTGGCCCACAGCATCCGGAAAATCAGGAAAATCACCAGCAAAATGGCCAAAATCACCCCGCCGATGATAAACGCGGTGCGTTTCCCGCCGCCGGTCTCCTCCTCGTCCTCTTCCTCGTCCTCCTCGGTGGATGCGGAGTTTACCTCCACCTCCTCCGGCTGGTAAGGGGTGACCTCCGGCAGCTCGGTGAGCATCCAGGGGTCCTGGTAGTCAAAGACAATGGCCGGGTCCTTGCGGAAGGCTTCCAGGTCGCTGAGCATGGCCTCCGCGTCCGGGTAGCGCAGCTCCCGGTCCTGGGCCATGGCCTTCATGATGATCTGCTCCATGCCGCGGGGAATTTCCGGGTTCAGCTCCCTGGGGGCCAGGGGGATGGAGTTGATGTGCTGGACCGCCACCGCCACGGGGGTGTCCCCCTCGTAGGGCAGGCGGCCAGTCAGCATTTCGTAAAGCACCACACCGGCGGAATAGATGTCGCTGCGCTCGTCCACCTCGCTGCCCTTGGCCTGCTCCGGGGAGATATAGTGGACGCTGCCCAGGGCCTCTTTCGTCATGGTGCGCTGGGAGTCCGCGATGCGGGCGATGCCGAAGTCCGCCACCTTGACGCTGCCGTCCCGGAGGACCATGATGTTCTGGGGCTTGATGTCCCGGTGGACGATGCCCCGGCTGTGGGCGTGGCCCAGGGCCTGCATGATCTGGGTGCTGAAATGCAGGGCCTCCCGCCAGTTCAGCACGCCGCCCCGCTTTTTGATATATTGCTTGAGGGTGATGCCCTCCACCAGCTCCATGACGAAATAGTCGATGTCCCCGTCCTGGTTCACGTCAAAGACGTTGACGATGTTGGGGTGGTTCATCATGCCCACGGCCTTGCTCTCGTCGTGGAAGCGGCTGCGGATTTCCGGGTCGGCGGCCAGCTCCGGCTTGAGGATCTTGACGGCCACCAGCCGGTTGAGCCGGTGGCATTTGGCCTTGTAGACCACCGCCATGCCGCCCACGCCCAGCACGTCCAGTATTTCGTATCGGTCGTTCAGCATTTTTCCTATGTACTGATCCATGGTACAAGCTCCTCTTTGTTCAGCCGTCTGCGGCCAGAATCACGGCGGTGACGTTGTCCGGCGCGCCCCGCTCCAACGCCAACTGCAACAGCCGGTCACAGCAGTCCCGCAGGTCGCCGCTGCCTGCGATTTGGGCCAGTTCTTCCTTTGTCACCTCGTTGCTCAGCCCATCGGAGCAGAGCAGCAGCCGGTCTCCCGGCTGGAGGTCCTCCCGGTAGAGGTCGCCCCGCACCTCCTTCTCGGTGCCCAGGGCGCGGGTGATGATGTTGCGGTTGGGGTGGTTCTGGGCCTCCTCCTCGGTGATTTGACCTGCGGCCACCAGTTGGGCCACCAGAGAATGGTCTCTCGTCACCTGCCAGATCTCGCCGCCGGAGAGGTGGTAGCACCGGCTGTCCCCGATGTTGAGGATATGGGCCTCTCCCGCCTTCGCAAAGGCCGCCACCAGTGTGGTGCCCATGCCCCGGCAGTTGATGTCCTGCATGGCCCGGTGGTAGACCGCGTCGTTGGCCACCGCCGCCGCCAGGGTCAGCCGCTCCTGCGGCGTCCCCACCCCGGCGCTGAGCGCCTGCACGAAGCTCTGGGCCGCCATCGCGCTGGCCACGTTGCCGGAGAGCGCGCCGCCCATGCCGTCGCAGACCACGGCGAACGCCAGCGTCCCGTTGGTCCACTTGTAAAAAGCGTCCTGGTTCTGTCGGCGCACCTTGCCCCGGTCAGTGATGCCCCATATGTCCATCCTATTCACCCTCTCCATCCGGAAATTGTTTTTGTTGTTGCCCCTTTGAAGCAGCCTTTTCAAAAATTTTGGCGAGAAACCCCTCCACCATGCTTCGCATGGTCCCCCTCCCCTTTGCGACTCGCATGGCCCTAAAGGGCCATAGCTCCCTGCATTTGCGC
>JAJPXR010000119.1 GCA_021205375.1 Clostridiales bacterium
AAATAGTAGTATACCCAACAAAATGGAGGCCACCCATGAAAAACACCGCAATGGACCTGACCCAGGGCCGCCCTATCACTCAAATCCTTCTCTTCTCGCTGCCGCTGGTGCTGGGGACCCTCTTTCAGCAGCTCTACAGCTTTGTGGACACAGTGATGGTGGGGCGCATCGTGGGGACTGAGGCGCTGGCGGCGGTGGGGGCTACCTACCCCCTGAACTTCCTGATTTTGGGCTTCGTCCAGGGGGCCTGTATTGGCTTTGCCGTCCCCTTGGGCAAGGCCACCGGCGCCCACCGGAGCGATGAGTTCCAGCGCAGCTTCTGGAACGGCTGCTGGCTGGGGCTGGTCACCTTCCTGGTGATGACCGCCGCCACGCTGCTGCTGGCGGGGCCGCTGCTGCGGCTCATCCAGACGCCGGAGGACATCTTTTCCGACGCCACCACATACATCCGCATCATCTTTCTGGGCCTCCCCGCTTCCGCCCTCTACAACTACCTGGCGGCAACGCTGCGGGCCTCTGGGGATTCCACCCGGCCCTTCTGGTTCCTGCTGGCCTCCAGCTTTTTGAACATCGCCCTGGATTACATTTTTATGGCGGTGTTGCGCATGGGCGTGGCCGGGGCAGCCTGGGCCACCGTCACCAGTCAACTGGTCAGCGGCCTGCTGTGCCTGTGGTGGCTGACCGCCAAGACCAATCTGCTCCGGGGCAGTGGCCAGCGAATGGGCCTCTCCCGGCGGCACCTGCGGGAGCTGGCGGTCATCGGCTACCCTATGGGCCTGGAATACTCCGTCTCCGCCGTGGGCGCGGTGGTCATGCAGGGGGCGCTGAACACCTTCGGCACCGTGGCCGTGGCCGGACAGACGGCGGGTGAAAAGATACGGCAGATGTTCACCCTCCCCATGGAGAGCGTTGGCATGGGCATGGTCACCTACGTCAGTCAGAACGACGGCGCAGGGCGCACCGACCGCATCTGGCAGGGCCTCCGGGCGGGACTGACCATCCAGTGGAGCTATTGCGCCGCGGCGTGGGTGGTCATCTACTTCGGCAAGCCCTGGTTCACCCAGCTTGTGCTGGGGACCTCCACCAGCCCGGAAGCGGCTTACTCCATCCAGTACCTGGGTATCATCAGCACGCTGTTCTGCCTCCACGGGGCGCTGATGATCTTCCGCAACACCCTTCAGGGCATGGGCTACAGCGTCTACGCCATTTTCAGCGGCGCGGGAGAGCTGATCGGGCGGACCATCGGCGGCTGGCTGGCGGTGACGGTGTTGGGCTTTACCGGCATCTGTCTGGCGAACCCCATGGCCTGGGGCCTGGCCCTGTGCTATTCGGCGGGGATGGTGTTCCACTTCCTGCGGCGGCGGGAGCGGTCTGGCCGTTCCGATTTGGCCTGAAAATGCGAAAAGCACGGTGGGTTCGCCGTGCTTTTTTGATTCAATCCTCCAGCAGGTCAGCGCCGTCGTCGCCGGGGGCAAGACCTGGCGGCGTGATTTCACCGAAATAATCGAAAACCTCTTTCAGCGTTGCAGTTGGGTTCTGTTTGATATATGCCAACATAGCTTCTTCTGTTTCATATTGATATGGAGCGTACAAAGCGCAGTAGTAGTACCCCTGTTGCTCGTAACTCTCCGGCGCGAGGTGTTCATACCGTTCTTTTATCAGCTTCGTATATTCCTCGTGGGTGTCCATGCTCTCTCCCCTCTCTGCAAGTTATCGTTAAAAAACAGCCCGTTTTCGACTGAAAACGAGCTGTTCTAACCTTGGTGGAGATAAGCGGGATCGAACCGCTGACCTCTTGAATGCCATTCAAGCGCTCTCCCAGCTGAGCTATACCCCCATATGAAATTGACGGCCAGCGGCACGGCGAGAACCTGAAACATGGTGGAGATAAGCGGGATCGAACCGCTGACCTCTTGAATGCCATTCAAGCGCTCTCCCAGCTGAGCTATACCCCCGTGGCAGATTCCGCCGCCGGGCCGCTCGCCTCAACAAATGGTATTATACTCATCTCGGCGGGGAATGTCAAGCACTTCTTTCGCAAATTTCGTTTTTTTCCGGGAGATGAATTTTCTGGGCGGGGCGGGACGTATGAGCAGCGTCACGCGAAGCTGCCACATGTAGGGCGGCCCGTGCCCGCCCGCAGATTTTGCTTTTCCTGGGTAGATTTTCAGCCGCCGGTATCCTCCGGCAGTTGCCCCGCCAGCAGCACCAAATTGTCCGCGAAGGAGGTGAAGAACGCCGCCAGCACCTCCAACTGCTGAGCGCTGCGCCCCTGGGCCACCTGGACGGCCAGCAGCGCCGCCGTCACCACCAGGGCGTCCCCCGACATCTCTTCCACGCCGCCGCCCCCTTTCCCTCCAGCCTATGTCGAAGGGTGGGGAAAGGTGCGAGGCCGTTTACTTAAACAGCGCCAGCAGCTCCGTTTGCAGCAACTCCACGTCCTCTCCGCCTTTGGGACGGTACAGGTAGTTGTTGTAGTCGAACCCTTCCCCGTGGAAGGTGAGGCGCAGCGGCTTTTCCCGGCCCTCTGTGTAAACGTCCAGCAGGACGGTCCAGCCGCTGTAGGCTTGCAGCCGTTCCCCACGGCGCAGATCCCACCCGTTGAGCTGCTCCACAAGTGGGTCAAGTTCCGCCTCGTCGGTCATTGTATAGGTCTTGTCCTCGTGGCGGACTTCGATGGCCGTCACAGATTGGTCGAATTGCAAGCGGGCGGGGTGCCAGACCGAAAACGCCAGCACACCGCACAGCAGGGCGAGCAACAGCAGACCGCCCAGCAACCAGCCGAGTGTGTTTCGCTTTGCAAACAACTTTTTCATATCCATCGCCCTCCTTTGGTTCAATCATACAGGATGAGTATGTCTGTACTAGCATGTATCCATCATATCATAATCTTCCTTCGCTGTCAACGACAGATCAACCGCAGTTTGATTTCGCTAACCAGTTATTCGTTCCCGGTCTCTCCCTCTTCGGCCATCGGCTCATAAATCCAATACTGCCCGTCAATGCAGACCACCAGCTCTTCTTCATACTGATAGACCGCCGCGCCAACCAGTTCCCCGTCATTGGATTGCAGTTCCTCCTCCGGGTACGTATCCGAAGAGACCGCGCTGGCAATTTTGCCAAGGTACACAAAGTCGCTTCGGTAGCTGTCATAGGGGTCTTCCGCAGAAATGCCGTAAACCGTCCCATTGACGCAAATCATGGACTGCAACTCCCCGGAAGTCACTGGGACGCTGCTGGAACTGCTGGAACTGCTGCCGGGCTGCAACAGGACGGGTACGCTGACCGCCAAAAGCAGCGCGGCACACGCCGCAAGGCCCCATTTTATCCATCGGCGGACGGCTGCGCGCCTTTTTCCCCTTGCTGCGGCTGCCTCTGCAACAAATTTGTCCTCAATGCCGCCGAACGCATAGAGCAAGACTTCTTCTCTGGTTTTCATAGCTGGAACCCCTCCTTTTCAAGGTACACCCGCAATTTTCTCCGCAGACGGAACAGCGTCAGCGTGACGGCGTTCTCGCTCTGCCCGCAGCTCTGTGCGATTTCCGAGACGGGATCGAGATACCAGTACCGGCGCACGAACAGGACCCGCTTTTGCCTGGTCAATTCCCCCAGGAACCTGTCGATGCACTCCGTCAGCAGTTGTTCCTCCACCGCCTGTTCCGCGCTTCCGGATGCGGAGAGGCAGTCCTCCAGCTCCGTAAGCACGAGGGCGGTCTCCCCTTCTCCCCGCTTTTGCGCGTGGCCTTTCCGGTAACGGTCCAGGGAGAGATTTCTCACGATTTTGCCCAAAAACGCCATCAGGCAGCCTGGCCGCTGCTCAGGCATGGAGTTCCACGCTTTCAGCCAGGTGTCGTTGACACATTCCTCGGCGTCCTCCCTGCTTTGCAGGATGTTCCGCGCAATCGAGTGACAGTACGCGCCGTACTTTCCCTCTGTCTCCGCGATGGCCGCCTCAGACCGCTGCCAGTACAGGTCGATGATTTTGTTATCCTCCATCCTCTCACTCCTTTCCTGTTTTCTGGCCCCTTTGTCTGTATAGACGCAAAAACAGAGCCGTTCCTTTCGCCTGTTGCCAAAAAATTTTTTTGCCGCAAGAAAAACCCGGCTCCTTGTTTGGAGCCGGGCTGTTTGCGCCGAAAAAATGGTATGTTCCTTCTATTACAGCGTTACACGATCACGCCGCCGCCCACCACATAGTCCCCGTCGTACAGCACCAGGGACTGGCCGGGGGCCACCGCCCGCTGGGGCTGGTCGAAAGTGACGTGGACGCTGTCGGGGCCGGTCTGCTCCACCCAGGCGGGCTGCTCCCGGTGATGGTAGCGGATCTTTGCGTTCAGGCGGAGGGGCTGGTCCAGCCGCTCCAGAGCGGTCAGGTTCAGCCGCACCGCGTCCAGCTCCCGCCGGTAGAGGTGGGATTCCTCTGCCAGGGTGACAGTGTTGGCAGCGGGGTCCTTGTCGCAGACGTAGAGCCGGTGAGGGGCGGAGACCCCCAGGCCCCGGCGCTGACCGATGGTGTAGCAGAGCTGTCCCCGGTGGGTGCCCAGCACCTGGCCCTCCGGGTCCACGAAAGGCCCCGGCTCCGGCGTCCGCCCGGTGTGCCGTTGGAGAAACGAGGCGTAATCCCCATCGGGGACAAAACAGATGTCCTGGCTGTCGGGCTTGGCCGCGGAGGTCAGCCCCCGCTCCTGGGCCAGAGCGCGCACCTCGTCTTTCGTCAGCCCGCCCAGCGGAAACACCGTATGGGCCAGTTGAGTCTGGGTCAGGGTGTAGAGCATATAGCTCTGGTCCTTAGCGGCGTCTTTCCCCTTTTTCAGCAGATACCGGTCCCCGCTGCGCTCCACCTGGGCGTAGTGCCCCGTGGCGATGACGCTTCCCCCCAGTGTCTCCATGGTCTGGTACAGGGCGGGGAACTTGACGGAGCGGTTGCAGTCGATGCAGGGGTTGGGGGTGCGGCCCTCCTCGTAGGTTGTCACAAAGGGGGCGATGACCTCCCGCAGAAACAGGTCTTTCCGGTTCAGGGTGTAGTGGGGGCAGTCCAGCCGCCAGCAGGTGCGGCGGGCGTCCTCCACGTCGTCCAGCGAGCAGCAGGTGCGCCCCGGCTCCAGCCCGGCGGTCTCGTTGTCGTAGAGATGGAGGGTGACGCCCACCACCTTCCAGCCCTGTTCCCGCAAAAGCAAGGCAGCGGCGGAGCTGTCCACTCCGCCGCTCATTCCCACTACAGCCAGCCGGTCAGATACCGCAGGCTTCACAGTCGTGGTCACAGGCAGACTGACAGGCTTCCGGCACCGGCAGGCCCTGCTTGGTGTAGTAGTCGGCCAGAGCCGCCTTTACCGCTTCCTCCGCCAGCACGGAGCAGTGCATCTTGACAGGGGGCAAACCGTCCAGGGCCTCCACAACGGCCTGGTTGGTCAGTTGGAGGGCCTCATCGATGGATTTGCCCTTGATCAGCTCGGTGGCCATGGAGCTGGTGGCGATGGCTGCGCCGCAGCCAAAGGTGTTGAATTTCACGTCGGTGATGATGTTGTCCTCGATTTTCAGGTACATCTTCATGATGTCGCCGCAGACGGCGTTGCCGACCTCGCCCACGCCGCTGGCGTCCTCGATTTTGCCCACGTTGCGGGGGTTGGCAAAGTGATCGCGCACTTTATCGCTGTATGCCATTGCCATAGTATCAAAGTCCTTTCAAGTAAGAGTATGATTGGGGTTTCTTTTTGCATTAGCTTTGTTATAGAAACCCCTCCTCCACCGCCTTACGGCGGCGGCCCTCCTCCCCTTTCAGGGGAGGCAAGAGGGGCGGTCAGTTACAAGAAAACAGTTTTTCGCCGAAAACTTGTACCATGCTGACCAAATCCGCTGACCAAATGATAAGCACTGCAAAGCTAAAAGCCAACAGCTAATAGCTAAGAGCTGCATTTACGCCCGGCCGTCCTTCTGCATCTGCTCCCACACGGGGGACATATCCCGCAGCAGCGCCACCACCTGGGGCACCTGCTGGAGGGTGTAGTCCACTTCCTCCTGGGTGTTCACCTCGTCCAGGGACAGGCGGAGGGAGCCATGGGCCACCTCTTTGGGCAGACCGATGGCCAGCAGCACATGGCTGGGGTCCAGACTGCCGGAGGTGCAGGCGCTGCCAGAGGAGGCGCAGATACCAGCCAGGTCCAGCCGCAGCAGCAGGGACTCACCCTCGATGCCCTCAAAGCACATGTTCACGTTGCCGGGGAGACGCTGCTTGGCATCGCCGTTCAGCCGGGAGCAGGGGATCTTGGACAGGCCCTCGATGAGCTGGTCCCGGTAGGAGGCCACCCGCTGGGCGTTCTCCTCCATGTGGTCCACCGCCTCCTGCAAGGCCGCGGCCATGCCGCAGATGCCGGGCATGTTTTCGGTGCCGGCCCGGCGGTTGCGCTCCTGGGCGCCGCCCTCGATGAAGTTGGTCAGGCGGACCCCACGGCGGCAGTACAGCGCACCCACGCCTTTCGGCCCGTGGAACTTGTGGCCGGAGAGGGAGAGCAGGTCGATGTTCTGGGCCTTCACGTCGATGGGCAGATGGCCCACCGCCTGGACCGCGTCGGTGTGGAACAGCACGCCCTTCTCGTGGCAGATGGCCCCCAACTCGGTGATGGGCTGGATGGTGCCGATCTCGTTGTTGGCATACATGATGGTAACAAGAGCGGTGTCGGGCCGGATGGCGGCTTTCAGCTCCTCCGGGCGCACCAGACCGTCCTCGTGGACGTCCAGATAGGTGACTTCATACCCCGCCTTCTCCAGCCGCTTGAGGGTGTGGAGAACGGCATGATGCTCAAAGGTGGTGGAAATCAGGTGCTTTTTGCCCTTTTTTGCCCCCAGCTCCGCAAGCTGGGTGATGGCCCAGTTGTCGGCCTCGCTGCCGCCGGAGGTGAAGTAGATCTCGTCGGGCCGGGCGTTCAGGCATTTGGCCACAGTCAGCCGGGCCTCGTCCAGGGCCTGGTTGGACTCCTGCCCCATCAGGTGGAGGCTGGAGGGGTTGCCGTAATTTTCGGTGAGACAGGGCAGCATGGCCTCCAGCGCAGTTTTGCTAACGGAGGTGGTGGCTGCGTTGTCGAAGTATATCATCAGGGAACCTTCTTTCTGTTATGGAACCTTTTGGGAGGGCAGGCGGGACAGACCCGGCCTGTCTACCAAGCTACTATGGGTATATCACATCAATTCCTATTTGTCAAGTAGGAAATGAGAAATATGCGCCGTCGCACCCCAAGTTTTCCTCTTGCAAGGCGAGGACAACTCTTTTATAATGTCCCTGTACGCGAAAAGTCATTCCCGAAGGAGGCGCGCCATGAACGAGAGCATTGTCAGGCTGACCCAGACCAGAGATTTGCCGGATGGGGAGCTGCTGGCCCTGATTTCCGGCCCGGAATGGGAGGCGGAGCTGGCGCAGGCGGCGGACGCCCAGCGCCGGAAATGGTACGGTACAGACGTCTACGTCCGGGGCCTCATCGAGTTCACCAACTACTGCAAAAACGACTGCTATTATTGCGGCATCCGCAAAAGCAACGGCAAAGCGGACCGCTATCGTCTGACGGAGGCGCAGATTTTGGACTGCTGCCGCCAGGGGTGGGCGCTGGGGTTTCGCACCTTCGTCTTGCAGGGGGGCGAGGACCCCTGGTACACCGATGAGCGCATCTGTCACATCGTCCGGGCCATCAAGAGGGCGTTTCCCGCCTGCGCCGTCACCCTCTCCATCGGGGAGAAGGAACGGGAGAGCTACGCCGCTTACCGGGCGGCGGGGGCGGACCGCTACCTGCTGCGCCACGAGACGGCCAGCGACGACCACTATCGAATGTTACACCCGGCCTCCCTGTCTCTGGAGCACCGGAAAAACTGCCTCTTCACCCTGAAAGAGCTGGGGTATCAGGTGGGGTCCGGGTTTATGGTGGGGTCCCCCGGCCAAAGGCCGGAACAC
>JAJPXR010000054.1 GCA_021205375.1 Clostridiales bacterium
AGAAGGCCGACACCCTGGAGGAGCTGGCCGAGAAGCTGAACATCCCCGCCGAGACTTTCGTGGCCACCGTGGAGCACTACAACGAGATGTGCGAGGCGGGTGAGGACACCGATTACGGCAAGGAAGCCCACCGTATGACCCCCGTGGACACCGCCCCCTTCTACGGCGTCCGCACCTGCGCCTGGCATCTGACCACCCTGAGCGGTTGCCTCATCAACACCGATATGCAGGTCATCCAGGAGGACAGCACCCCCATCGAGGGCCTGTACGCCACCGGCGACTGCTCCGGCGGCTTCTTCGGCAACACCTATCCCAACCTGATGACCGGCCTGGCCTGCGGTCGTACCATGACCTTTGCCCGCCGTGCGGCCCAGATCGTGGCGGCCCTGTAATCTTCCGTATTTCGGCGGTGCGCCCGGCTTGGGCGCACCGCAGGAGATAAACCAAATCCACGGAAACGTTTTCTGACCCTCACAGGAGCGTTTCCAAACGTTCGCAGTGAGGGGTACGGAACGGTAAAGAGCATCTTCTGAACTGAATCCAGCCTTTCTGCTGTGGGCGAACGCAAATTCTCACGCTGTAGGGGGAAACCCTGCCCTCTCCGCCAGCAGAAAGGAAGAAAAAACATGGCAAAACAACCGATTTCCCGCAGAGACTTCATCAAGGGCATGGCTGCTGGCGCGGCCAGCGTAGCCACGCTGGGCATCCTCAACGCCTGTGAGTACTCTACCTCCAGCAGCACCGCCGCCGCCAGTACCGGCGACACCAGCGCCGCCGCGACTGCTGCCAGCTCCGGCGGGTATACCCCCGGCACCTACTCCGCCACCGCCACCGGCATTGGCGAGGTCACCGTCACCATGACCTTCGACGAGACCAGCATCACCGATGTGCAGATCGACGTCTCCAACGAGACCGCCGACATCGGCGGGGCCATCGGCGAGGACATGGCCGCCGCCATCCTGGAGGCCCAGTCCGCCGACATCGACGGCGTCTCCAGCGCGACCCTGACCAGCAACGCCATTCGCACCGCCGCCGCTGACTGTATCTCCCAGGCCCAGGGCACCGCCACTGCCGCCGCCGAGGAAACTTCCACCTCCTCCAGCGACGACGACTGGCTGGGCGAAGAGCCCAACATCACCGACGACGACTGCTCCGAGACCCTGGAGTGCGAGGTGCTGGTCATTGGCTGCGGCGTCGCTGGCGTGGCCGCTGTCCGCGCCGCCGCCGAGGAGGGCGCGCAGGTCATCGCCATCGAGAAAGGCGACAGCCCCCAGTGCCGCAGCGGTGAGTATGCCGTCATCAACGGCAAGGTGCAGGCCAACTGGGGACGGGATACCTGGACCAAGGAGCAAATCAACTCCATTTGCGACTTCCATGTGCAGGAATCCTGCTACAAGGTCAAGCAGGCCATTGTCAACAAGTGGGCCAACAACATCGGCGACGTGTTCGACTGGTGGGTGGAGCCTAACACCGACCTGTACATCGCGCCGGAGACCCGCTCCGCCATTCCCGACGAGAACGCGGATAACTTCCTGATTCCCATCTTCTACCCGCTGCCTGAGGCTTACGACTGGACCCAGGAGCGGTTCCCCTGCTATCCCACCTCCGTGGAGTTCAAGCCCGACCAGAGCGTCAACTTCAACGCCAACATGGACGCGGCTGTGGCCACCGGCAACGTGGACGCCCACTATGGCTGCTTCGCCGAGAAGCTCATCATGGAGGACGGCAAGTGTGTGGGCGCGTACATCCGCGACGCCAACGAGGGGACCTATTTCCGCGTCAACGCCAGCAAGGGCGTCATCCTCGCCACCGGCGATTACTCCCAGAACGAGGCCATGGTGCAGCACTTCTGCCCCGACGTCATCGAGAACGGTATCACCCGCATGTTCACCAACGTGGACGTGGAGGGCAACTTCACCAACATGGGCGATGGCATCAAGCTGGGCATGTGGGCCGGAGCGCAGGTGCAGCAGTCCCACGCGCCGATGATCCACCACATGGGCGGTGGCGCGGACCTGGAGGGCGTCGGCGTCATGGGCATCGCCGGATTCCTGAATCTGGACCTGAACGGCAAGCGTTTCATGAACGAGGACCTGCCCGGTCAACAGATTGAGAACCAAATCGAAATTCAGAAGGACCGCAAGTCCTGGCAGATCTTCGACGCCAACTGGCCGGAGCAGCTGCCCTATATGCCCGCAGAGCACGGCGGCGCCTGCTACTACGAGGACTACGCCAGCGAGGACGAGGCCCCTGCCAACAACGCCACTTACCGGAACTACAAGAGCCCCTATCAGTTGGAGGCCGCCGTGGAGGATGGCCGCTGTGTCACCGCCGACACCCTGGAGGAGCTGGTGGCCCTGATGTACCCCGATGACGAGGACGCACAGGCCACGGCGCTGGAGTCCATCGAGCGCTACAACGAGCTGGCAGAGGACGGCTTCGACGCCGACTTCGGCAAGACCGCCAGCCGTATGTGGGCGCTGGAGAACCCGCCCTATTACGCCGACCAGTTCGAGACCGCCCTGCTGCTGGTCATCATCGGCGGCCTGGAATCGGACGAGAACTGCCACACTTATGACGAAAACCGCAACATTATCCCCGGCCTGTATGTGGCCGGCAACATTCAGGGCAGCCGTTTTGCCGCTGAATATCCCATCACGCTGAAAGGCGTGTCCCACTCTATGGCTATGTATTATGGCTACGTAGCCGGAAAGGAAGTTGCCTCCCTGTAATCTTCCAATTTTGCTTCAGGAAAGTGAGGGAAAGCATTTATGCCAAAACTGACATTCCGGGGCGGCGTACGCTTAAAGGGCTATAAAGACCTGAGCGCCAATGTGCCGATCGTGTTCCATCAGGCGAAGGGAGAACTGGTGTTCCCCCTGAACCAGCACGTTGGCAAGCCCGCCATCCCCATTGTAAAACGAGGCGAAGCTGTCCTGGCAGGGCAGATCATCGCCAAAGCGGACGGATTCGAGTCCGCCAACATCATCACCTCCGGCTCCGGCAAGGTCAAGGCCATCGAATCCCGCATGACCTCCGCCGGCGTCATGGCCCCGTGTATCGTCATCGACAACGATGGACAGTACAACCTGGCCCCCGGCGTGGGAGAGCCTTGCGACTACACCAAGCTGACCAACGAGGAGATCGTGGCCAAGGTCCAGGCCGCGGGCGTGGTCGGTCTGGGCGGCGCAGCCATCCCCACCCACATCAAGCTCTGCCCGGAGCAGCCAGAGGAGATCGACCACATCATCGCCAACGGCGCGGAGTGCGAGCCGTACATCACCTGTGACGACCGGCTCATGCAGGAGCAGCCCGGCTGGATCGTCAGCGGACTGAAGGTCCTGATGCAGATGTTCCCCGCCGCCGACGCGGTCATCGCCATTCAGGACGACAAGCCCGCTGCCATCGCCTCCATGCAGAAGGCCATCGAGGGCGAGCGGAAGATGTCCGTTATGGTCCTCAAGACCAAGTATCCCCAGGGCAGCGAGCGCAACCTGGTCCACGCCGTCACCAGACGGAAAATGACCTCGGACGACACCCCCGCCAACCTGGGCTGCATCGTCAACAACGTGACCACCCTGGCCGCCATCTATCACGCCGTCTGCCTGAACGAGCCGCTGATGGAGAAGGGCTTCACCGTCACCGGCGACGCGGTGGCGGAACCCCACAACTTCCTGGTGAAGATCGGCACCTCCTGTAGTGAAATTCTGGAGGCCGCCGGTGGTCTGAAAGCCGAGCCGAAAAAGGTGCTCATCGGCGGCCCCATGATGGGTATGGCCATCACCGACCTGGACATCCCCATCGCCAAGAGCTACAACGCCCTGGTCTGCATGACCCACGACCCGGTGGAGGACTGCGAGATCAAGGAGACCGCCTGCATCCGCTGCGGACGGTGCGTCCGGGCCTGCCCGGTGGGTCTGGTGCCCCAGATGATGGCTCAGGCCGCCACCGCCAAGGAGTACGAGCGCTATGTGAAGCTCCACGGCCTGGACTGCATTGGCTGCGGCTGCTGCGCCTATATCTGCCCGGCCAAGCGCCCGCTGACCCAACTGTTCAAACAAACCAAGCCCATCGTGCTGGACCTCCAGCGCCAGGGCAAGCTGTGAGGAGGGATCAGGAATGGAAAAACTGCTTAACGTCTCCTCCTCTCCCCACCTGAGAGAGCCTTACCTGTCCACCGGCCACGCCATGTACGACGTGATTTTGGCCCTGATGCCCGTCACCCTCTTTGGTATCTGGCATTTCGGCTTCCACGCCTTCATGATTTTGGCCGTCAGTGTGCTGACCGCGGTGATGACGGAGTTCATCTTCGACTACATCACCCACCGGGAGAACACCGTCAAAGACGGCTCCGCCGTGGTCACCGGCCTGATGCTGGGCCTGTGCCTCTCCCCCACGGTGCCGCTGTACATCCCCTATCTGGGCAGCCTGTTCGCCATCCTGTTCGTCAAGTGCGTGTTCGGCGGCCTGGGCCAGAACTTTATGAACCCCGCGCTGGCGGGCCGCTGCTTCCTGCTGATCTCCTTCAGCACCGTGATGTCCGACTTCGGCATCGACGGCGTCTCCAGCGCCACCCCCCTGGCGGTGCTGGCCAACGGCGGCACGGTGAACATCACCGAGATGTTCCTGGGCTTCACCGACGGCACCATCGGCGTTAGCTGCGCGGCCATGCTGGTGGGCGCGGTCTACCTGCTCATCGTCGGCGGCATCACCTGGCACATTCCCGGCTCCTACCTGCTGAGCTTCGTGATCTTCATGGGTCTCTTCGGCGGGCAGGGCTTCGACCCCCTGTTCCTGCTGGCTGAGCTGTGCGGCGGCGGCCTGATGTTCGGCGCGCTGTTCATGGCCACCGACCCCGTCACCAGCCCCATCACCTCCCGCGGCCAAATCTACTACGGCGTGGTGCTGGGCCTGCTGACCGCCATTTTCCGCACCTATGGCAGCTCCACCGAGAGCGTCAGCTACGCCATTATCCTGGGTAACCTGGTGGTCCCGCTGATCGACCGGATCTCCATTCCCAAGCCCTTCGGCGTGGGCGACAACGCCAAGAAGCCCAAGCCCAAGATCCCCAAGGCCGCTGTTGCCCTGACGGTCATCACCCTGCTGGCTGGCCTGGCCCTGGGCGGCGTCAACGCCCTGACCGCCGACACCATCGAGCAGCAGGCCATCGCCGCCAACGCCGCCGCCTATTCCGAGGTCGTGCCTCTGGCAGAGGAGTTCGGCTACGACGACGCGATTTCCGCCAACGTGGAAGAGTTCGCGGAGGATGTCTATGGCCGCGGCACCTACGGCAATGTCTATATCAATGACGTGGTGGTCGGCACCGATGCCTCCGGCAACGTGGTTGGCTACGGCATCAACGTGACCACCGCCGACGGCTTTGACGGCAACATCACCATGACGGTTGGCATCGACACCGACGGCACCATCCTGGGCATCGCCTTCACCGAGCTGAACGAGACTGCGGGCATGGGTATGCGCGTGGATGAGGACAGCTTCAAGGAGCAGTTCGTGGGCGTCCAGGTGGAATCCTTCACCCTGAACAAGAGCGGCGGCTCCACGGCGGACGATGAGATCGACTCCGTCTCCGGCGCTTCCACCACCTCCGGCGCGGTGGTCAACGCGGTCAATGCCGCCATCGACTTCTACGCCAACTACATTCAGTGAGGAGGGGAATATTGATGAACAAATATACAGAGCGTATTTATAACGGCGTCGTCAAGGAAAACCCCACCTTTATCATGATGCTGGGCATGTGCCCCACCCTGGCGGTCACCACGTCGGCCATCAACGGCTTCGGCATGGGCGTCTCCACTCTGGCGGTGCTGATCCTCTCCAACCTGATCATCTCCGCCCTGCGGAAGGTCATTCCAGACCAGGTCCGGCTGCCGGCGTACATCGTCATCGTGGCCTCGTTGGTGACGGTGATCCAGTTGCTGATCCAGGCGTACATCCCCTTCCTCTACGATGCGCTGGGCATTTACATCCCGCTGATCGTGGTGAACTGCATCATCCTGGGCCGGGCGGAGGCCTACGCCGCCAAGAACCCGCCCCTGCTGTCCGTCATGGACGGCCTGGGCATGGGCCTGGGCTTCACCCTGGCCCTGACCCTCATCGGCATCGTCCGCGAGCTGTTCGGCGCGGGGACCCTGTTCGGTGTGCAGGTCATGCCCGGCTTCTATGAGCCGGTGGCCATTCTGACCAAGGCGCCCGGCGCGTTCCTGGTGCTGGCCATCATCATTGCCATTATGAACGGCGCGCAGATCGACACCGCCGCCAACGACAAGGTGGAAGGCTGCGACGGCTGCTGCGCCACCTGCGGCAAGCCCTGCGCCACTCCCAAGCAGGAGACCGCTGAGACAAAGGAGGGTGAAACCGTATGACATCGCTGTTTATGATCGTGATTACCGCCGCCTTCGTCGATAACGTGGTGCTGAACCAGTTCCTGGGGCTTTGCTCCTTCCTGGGCGTTTCCAAACAGATCGAGACGGCGGGCAGCCTGGGCGCTGCGGTCATCTTCGTCATCACCATCGCCTCTGGCGTGGCCAACCTGCTCTATGACTTCGTGTTGGACCCCCTGGGCCTGAGCTATTTGCAGACCATCGTGTTCATCCTGGTCATCGCGGCCCTGGTGCAGATGGTGGAGATGTTCCTGAAAAAGGCCGTCCCCGCCCTCCACAGCGCGCTGGGCATCTACCTGCCCCTCATCACCACCAACTGCGCGGTGCTGGGTGTGGCGCTGAACAACGTCACCGACGGCTACAACTTCATCCAGAGCGTTCTGGCCGGTTTTGGCACCGCCGTTGGCTACACCATCGCCATCGTCATCCTGGCCGGTATCCGGGAGCGGCTGGCGTACAACGAAAACATCCCCAAGGCGTTCCAGGGCGCACCCATCGTGCTGATCAGCGCCGCGCTGATGGCCATTGCGTTCTGCGGCTTCAGCGGTCTGGCTTGAGAAAGGGAGGACTGAACGATGACATTGATTGTTTCCAGTATCCTGATCCTCGCGGTCATCGGCCTGCTGGTGGGCCTGATGCTGGTGTTCGTCAGCGAGACCTTCCACGTGGAGGTGGACGAGCGGGAAGCCGCCGTCCGGGAATGTCTGCCCGGCAACAACTGCGGCGGCTGCGGCTACGCCGGCTGTGACGCGGTGGCGGCTGCCATCGTCAAGGGCGAAGCCCCGGTCAACGCCTGCCCGGTGGGCGGCGCGCCTGTGGCGGATAAAATCTCCGAGATCATGGGCATCAGCGCCGACAGCACCGAAAAAATGGTCGCCTTTGTCAAGTGCGCGGGCACATGCGACGTGATGAAGGTCAAGTGCAACTACTTCGGCATCGAGAGCTGCGAAGCGGCAGGCTCCCTGCCCGGCAAGGGCGTCCGCGCCTGTCAGCAGGGCTGCCTGGGCTACGGTAGCTGTGTCAAAGCCTGCCAGTTTGACGCCATTCATGTGGTCAACGGCGTGGCCGTGGTGGACCGCTCCAAGTGCGTGGCCTGCGGAAGCTGCGTGAAAGCCTGTCCCCAGAACCTCATTGAGCTGGTGCCGGACCGCAGCACCTACGCCGTCCGGTGCAGCAGCACCGAGAAGGGCAAGACGGTCAAGGCGCTGTGCGACGTGGGCTGCCTGGGCTGCGGTCTGTGCGTGCGTCAGTGTGAGCAGGGCGCTATCACCCTGAAGGACAACGTCGCCCATATCGACTACAACAAGTGCATTGGCTGCGGCAAGTGCGCGGAGAAGTGCCCGGCGAAGATCATCCGCCTGCGGTAAATCGGTAGCGACAACAAAAAAAGGTTCTATAATAAATGTTGGGGTCAGGTAAAGCACCTGGCCCCAAATT
>JAJPXR010000261.1 GCA_021205375.1 Clostridiales bacterium
CACTATTTTTGCGGGTTATTTTTCTCTGCCCCAACTCTTGACATAGAACCTTTTCTTTTTGCTTTGTGAACTTTTTGAGGCAATTAGTCAAGTTGACGAAAGACCGAAAAAACGGCGGATTTGAAAAAGGTGTAACAAAAGGGGTAACATTGCCCTCAGTCATGGCCCGGAAAGCTGTGATTGAGGGCTTTTATTTTGCCTCTTTGATAGCGTCCCTGGCGACCTGACCGGCGCGGCGGATGCTTTCCTCATTGGCGTGGGTATACAGCCGGAGGGTGGTAGAAACGTCGCTGTGGCCTAACCGGGCGCTGACACTTGCAATGTCCGCCCCGTTTGTGATGGCGACAGAGGCGGCGGTGTGCCTCATTTTGTGCGGGTGGAAATCTGGAATGTTATACCTTTTTCCAAACGTCTTGAAATAATGCGTTGGGGATTGCGGATTCATGGGCAGCGGTGAGCCGTCCTGCGTGAAAACAAATTCACTCATACAGGCGTGGGATTGTTCCCGCTTTAACTCTTTCAGAAGGCCGATGACATCCGGGCCTATATCAACACAGCGCACTTTCCCGTTTTTGGGGGCGGTCAAGTAAACCCCTTTGGCCGCCGTATACTGAAGATTGCCTTTTACTGTGATCATACCAGCGGAAAGGTCAACGTCTGCCCATCTGAGCGCGCACGCCTCCCCTTTTCGCAGGCCCGTATCGGCCAGAAGGTGGATGTAGCAGCGCCATTTGAGGCTTTCCTGTTCGAGGCACTGGAAAATATAACGTAGTTCTTCGACGGTATACGCCTGTTGCTGATTTGCGGCGGCGACTTTGTCCGCGCTGGTAGGTTTTGGACGTGAGACCTTGAGCATGGGGTTTATGCTGATGGTATCGTCCAAAAAAGCCATTTGGAAGATACCACACAGGATGCCATAGCATTTGACGCACGTTGCAACGGCGTACCCCTTCCGTTGGAAGCTGACAAGGAATTTCTGTATCATGGCGGGGGTTATATCTGCTATGCGGTATTCGCCCAAGGCGGGGAGAATATGCGTATTCAGAAATTGCCAGTAGTTAGTCCGCGAATTTTCGGAAAACGAGAGTTCCTTTGTCGGCATATAGACCCAGCTGACATATTGGGCCAGTGTTTTCATTTTTGCGGCTTCGAGGGCGGCGGCTTTCTTTTCAGCGTCCCGCTCCTGCTTCGTCAAGAGTTCCCCGGAGGAAAGGGAATTTTCGAGTTCGGCGGCGAATTTTTGGAGTTCCCGCTGCGTTGTCCGGGCTGACCAACCAGGTTCCGGTCTCCAACTGCGTTTGACCCTGCGTCCCCGGCCATTGCTGACGGTGACTTTATAGACTGTTTCCCCGGCCTTGTTGGTGGTTTTCTCAATGGTGGCCATGCTGTCCCGCCTCCCCCTCAAAATGGTCCTGCAACGTTTGCCCTCGCTTTTGAGCCGTCCCTTGTGCCTCTTTCAGGCCACGCAGGGCGGTGTTAAGCTCCACCAATACGGCCTCTTCGACAAGTCGCTGGTCAAGGCGGATTGACTGCGAGGGAGTGTAGTTCCTTTCGGGACTAAAAACTTTACCCGTCGGACTGACTGCCTGATCTCCCCCATCATACTCAAATTCCATGAAGAAATTTATCAGGTCGATGAGGCTGCGGTTGCCGTCAACAGAATATTCCATATCTACGGCCAGTAGGTCTATCACCTGCGCGGCGCTCTTGTCAATATGCGCCTGTCTACGGAGGGCAGCAACGGAAAACTCCGAAATTCCCAACTCAGCGGCTGCGGCCTGTTCAGTGTCCCGGTGTTTGAAGTCGCTCCGGCCTAACAGGTAGTCGGTTGTAACGCCGTAGTAATCCGCGATTTTACAAACGTTCTCCAGTGACGGCCTAGAGATGCCAGTGCGGTATTGATTTACCGCTTGTGTCGAACATCCCAAAACGGCGGCAAGCTCCCCTGTGTCCGTGATAAGCTCATTCAGCCGCCGCGCAAGTGGCTGATTCATCTTTTCTGCAACGTCCATTGTTGAAATGTCGCTTTTTTTGCGTCCCATGTTTTTACCTCCAGAAAGTATTACTTTCGATTATAGATTATAAGAAATTATTGCTTGCATTTTTCCGCATTGAGCCGTATACTTTCATTATGAAGCATAACTTGTTGAAATTTATTATAAACAAGTGAAACTTCAATGTCAATACTTTTTTTGGAGGTGCTGATTTTTCATGGAAAATCAATATATCAATTGGTCTTATGACGGCCCACCGTTCGCTTCGATTGTCGAGGCAAGTAAGGCCACCGGGTTGTCGCAGTATTTTTTGCGGCGGGGCTGCAAAAGCGGTGAGGTTCCCTGCGTCAAGTCCGGCGACAAGTACCTGATAAACATCCCGGCCTTATACCGAAAGCTAGGTGTTACCGTAGATGAGTGACGCGCTGAATGAGGCTTTACGCTTGGGTATGCCGCTGGAGGACTACCAGGCGGGGCTAAAGCGGGGATTCACGCCGGAGGAACTGCTGGAGGCCGCGAGGTCGATAAACGGCAAAGGTGAATCCTTCGACCACGATGACCCCGGCGGCGTTGCGGTGACGCGGGCGGAACCAGTCCAGCTCACCGCCCCGCTGCTCAAACCCCCCGACCTGTCCGACGCGGGCAACGCGGAAATATTCGTGGAACACTGTCGGGGCCGCCTGGTTTGGGTGGACGCGCTGGGGTGGCTGTGGTGGAACGGCCAGCGGTGGGAGCGGGACAACCACAAGGCCATGACCTGGGGAAAAGAACTTTCCGGCGGGATGCTGGAAGAGGCAAAGCAGCTCAACCGGGAGGCCCTGACCGCCCAGGCAGAGGCCCAGGCAAGGTTTACCGAGACCGGAGACGATGGGGACAAATCCCGCCTGGAGGACGCAAAAGCGGCGGCAAGGGCGGCAACGGCCTATCTGAAACACGCAAAGAACCTGCGAAACGAGCGCCGGTTGAAAAGTATGCTGGAGCTGTCCAAACCCGACCTTGTGATAAAGGCCGCCCAACTGGACGCGAACCCGTTTGACCTGAACACCCCCGCCGGTATCGTCAACCTGACCACCGGGGACGTGCGCCGCCACGACCCCGCCGCCTATTGCAGTCAGATCACTGAGGCCAGCCCCGGCGAACAGGGCGCAGAGCTGTGGCGTGACTTCCTCTGCACCATCACGCAAAACGACATCAACGTGGAGCGGTTTCTGCAAGAGGTGGCGGGAATGGCCCTGTTTGGCGCGGTGTACCAGGAGGGAATCATCATCGCTTACGGCGGCGGGCGCAACGGCAAATCGACCTTTTTCAACGCCCTGGGCCGGGTGTTCGGGGAGTATTCCGGCGGTATCGACATTCAGGTGTTGACCACCGAGCGGCAAAACCGGGGCGCGAGCCTGGCCACCCTCCGGGGGAAACGCCTGGTCGTCACCGGGGAGCTGGAGGAACACCAGCGGCTGTCCGTGGCGACGTTGAAGAAAATCGCCAGCACCGACAAGATGACCGTAGAGGAAAAGTTTCACCAGCCGGAGACCATCACGCCGTCCCACTCCATCGTCCTGTTCACCAACCACCTGCCCCGGGTGGGCAGCACCGACAGCGGGACATGGAGGCGGCTTGTGGTGGTTCCCTTCCTGGCGGTCATTCCCCCAGGCAAGGGGGTGCAGAATTACGCCGACGTGTTGGCGGAACAGGCCGGGGGCGCTATCCTGTCATGGGCCATTGAGGGCGCGGTACGGTTTGCCCGCAACGGTTTCAAGCTGCAAATCCCCGACCCGGTGGCAGAGGCGACCGAGGCATACCAGGCGCAAGAGGACTGGTTGAGCAACTTCCTGGACGAGCGGTGTGTGATAAATACCGGGGATAAAGTTCCCGCCGGGGAGCTGTTCAAGGTGTATCGGGAATGGGCCAAAGGCAACGGGGAGTTTCCCCGGAGAGCCGCCGACTTCAACGCCGCGATGGAGGCCAAAGGGTTCCGACAAATCAGACCCGGCAACAGAAAGACATGGTTGGGGCTGCGCTTAGAATCCTCTGAAATGTTCGGAAATTCTGGTTATTACAGAGGAAACGGGAACTGTTCGGCTGGGTAAAAATTCCAAGTTGCGGGTGGTTACGGCAAAAAACAAGCCTTTCCTTAAAGAAAACCATTTTTGATTTTTTTAATTTATAGCATCTTACCGTAACCACCCGTAACATCCTAAAAATTAACAGCAAGTTTTTTGATAAGAGAAAGGAATATTTATGATGAATTATGAACCGTATTTCTGCCCGCTGCTGTGTATCGCCGCCGCGAAATGCAACAACCCCACCGGCGGCCACTGTTTGGGTGCACATTGCGCATGGTGGGACGATGAAAAGAGCCAGTGCGCCGTGACCCGGCTGTGTGACATCGACGCCACATTGAGCGAGGAACTTTCCGCCCTGGCCGCCCCGGAGGGAGGCGCCGCCCATTGAAACCCTACCAGGTGAACAAGATGCCCCTGTGTCCCTTCAAAACCAGCGCGGCCCACTGTGTCGGTGACGGCTGCATGGCCTGGACCGGCAAGTCTTGTGACCGGTTTCACGGGGAACCCGCTCCGGGGGTCCAGAGACGCATTGACGCGGCGATGGCGTATCAGCCCGATAACAGCAAGTGGGAGGCGAAAAATGGGCGGTAAGTCGCAGAGAAAGGGGAGAAATGGAGAGCTGGAACTATGCTGTATCCTTTCGGGATATGGGTACGATGTTCACCCTGGCCGGGCGATGAGCTATGGGGCAGAGCCGGATTTAACCGGTCTCCCCGCCGTATTTCACCGGAGAAACCGGGAAGGATGGAGGGTGACAATGAACCTCCGGGACTGGTTGGAACTTTACGGAAATAATCACAAAAATGGGGGGTGACATCATGAATATGAAGCAAGCGCACGGTTTGGCGGCGCTACTGTCCTCCAACTCCATCACGGAGGCCGCGAAAGTCTCCGGGACCTCTGAGACCACACTGAGGCGATGGCTGCGGGAAGATGCTGAGTTTATCGAGGCGTATAATACGCAGTTGAGGACGATGCTGGAGGATGCGTCCCGCGTCGGACAAGTCCGCTCTGCTGAGGCTATGAAGTGCTTCGTGGATGTTATGGGGGACGATGCGATAAACCCGCAAACGAGGATAACGGCGGCCCGTTCGCTGCTGGAGTTCACCCTGAAGCTGACGGAGTTCACGGAGCTGAAAACGCAGATGGAGGAACTAGAGCGGCGTATCAAAAAGATGGATGGGGGTGAAAACCGTGTTTGAGAACATCAAAAAGCGCCTTGACGACGCGAAAAAGACCGTGGACATCTACGACAACGGCGACTTTTTGCCGCCTGTTGATAGCGTGGCCTTTGGTGTCCGTATCGCCTGGTTGGAAATCCTTGGTGCTGAGGAATGTGTACCGGTGTTTTCGCAGGCGGAATTAGACCAAATCCTGTCGCTGGACCCGGAGAGATATTCGCCGGAGGATGCGGAACGGATTCGGGGTGTTCAACAGTCTATCAGGGAATACCTGGCATGAATAAAGCCCTCTCCACACCGGAGGGGGCTTTTTCAGTCTGTAGAAAAAGTGTGACTAAAGGGACTAAAGCCCCCTCTATCCGACTTTAGTCCCTTTAGTCCCGTTTTTTTGGAGATTCAATTTTTATTTTGCACCGCCTGAGGGTGCTTGCTTTTTGTCGTTTCCTGTGTTATCCTGTCAATGGCCCCTTGTGGGCCAGGGCGCTGTCCAATACGGCGGCGGTTTGCCCCCTTCACAGGGGCAGCTTCTTTTGCCCCTGATCTGAAAGGAAAGGGGGCGCTGTCCGATGACCACAATGGAAGTCTTGACGCTTTGCCTTGTCATTATCGGCGTTTGTAACCTGCTTACGCAGAACAAAAAGAAGTAACCGCCCCTAGCCAAAACGTGGCGGTTACTTCTTAGTAGCAATCACGGGGGCTAACCGTTGTCGGGCAGCGCCTGTCCCTATGCTTATTATACGGCCCCGGTGGGCCTTCTGTCAAGTCCCCTGTGGGGGCTTTTCTTTTTGCGCTTTTACCCCACGTCCTCCAGCGGGTCAGCGACCGCCGGGGCCTCATAGACGGTGAAGGGGTCGATGTCAAGGCAGTTCGCCGGGTCATAGTGGCCGGACAGGTCCCAGGCCACGGTGTCGTTTAAGACGGTGAGCCGCTCCCGGAAAAAGCCCTCATCGGCCAGCGGTGCGAACACGCCGCCGCGGTCAATATGGGGCTGCATATCATAGCGGCGGATGCTCCCGTCTGTGAAATAGGCGTAGACGGTGCGGCCAGGGCCGGGGGAAACCCGCTCCACGACGGGAAAGTACGGGTCAGGCATTGGTGGGTTCCTCCCCTTCCTGCTGGTTGTTGTCCTCCGTGGCGTTATCCCGCTCCACGGCTTCGTCTATGGCGCGGTTCACAAACCCGTTGACGCTCTCCCCCCGCTCCGTGGCGTGGGCCTTGATAGCGTCTTTTTTGCCTTTGGGCATGGTCAGCTCCATTCGGTCATAGTTGTTCTTGACGTATTTGTGGACGGCTTTCTGCTGTGCTTTCGATACCGGCATATTTCTAACCTCCCTCCGGTGACAGAAAAATTCCGACACCTTTTCCATTGTAGCTATAGTATACACCCAAAAGATACTCCCGTAAATAGACAATATCAACAAAAATATTCCCGTAAATATGTCTATTCTGTCAATGGACTATTCCCGTAAATAGTGCTATAATGTAATCACGATGAAGGAAGGGGAACACAAAACACAGGTTGAGCCAAGGTAGACGGGTAACAGCAAGACTACAAGGCAAGACCGGAACGGGATTCGGAATAGACCACTAAGAAGAACGGCAGCTCTGAAAAGCCCCCCGGCGCTCAACCTGAACCACCCACCAAAGACCGAAAGGAGAACATCATGGATATTCCTGCTGAAATTTTGGCCATGTACCCCGCTCCACTGGAGGGCAGCATTGCCAACTATCCGCCTTACGTCGTGGATGACCACACCAAGGCTGTCCACCGCTATTTTGACGCGCTGGAGGCGTGGATGCAGAGCGCGTACCCCGACTGCCCGTTTCTTAACTGATTGGAGGTGAACACGATGAGCATTGAAGAAACCGCCCTGGAGCTGCTGGCCGTCAAGTCTGAAATCGCCCGCCTCCAGGAAGAGGCCGAGGCCCTGACCGACGCACTCAAGGGGGCGATGGTCGAGGCTGGCCGGGAAGAGCTGGCCGGGGACGGCTGGAGCGCAAGCTGGAAGAACATCAAGCAAACCCGCTTCGACGCCGCCGCTTTCCGCCGGGAGAACCCGGAAGAGGCCGCCATGTATATGAAGCAGGTCACCACCACCCGCTTCACCATTTGCTGAAAAAAGCCCCTTGTGCTACACGGCGACCAAACCAAGCACAAGAGGCCCTGCACCTACCCACACAGGGGAGGACACGGTTATTGTACCGCCGTCCTCCCCGTTCGTCAAGAAAGGATTCAAGAAATGTTTTTTATTGACACCTGCGACGCGATTTATAAAATCAAGGCCGGGTTAAATGCGGTTCAGGCGATTCATCAAGCGATGACCGAGGGCGGGGCAGACCCGTCAAGCTGGACGGATGGCCTGTTTTTCGTCACCGGCAAACTGGAGGAAGAGGCCGACAGGCTGGAGAAGCTGCTGGACGCTGAGCGGCGCAAGGGGGAGGTAACACCATGAAGAAAGATAGGGAACCTCTGATTTAATCTCACGCCTCCCCCGAAATATGCTATAATAGAAAAAAG
>JAJPXR010000120.1 GCA_021205375.1 Clostridiales bacterium
CTTCATATGAGTATGTTGCTGCGGTTTCCTGTCATTCCCCGCCGGGGAGCGGCAAAACTGCATATAAACCTATCTGACTATCCCTTTAAATCAGTCGTGCGTAATAAGCTGTTAGCCTTTGGCTTTTAGCTGTTAGTCAGGTGCTGCCAGTCTAAAGCGAACAGCCAAAAAGGAAACTGAGCACGAAACTATCTGTTTGTAAAACGATGCAAACGGTAGGCGTAGCACATAATGCCAGGAGCCACAAAGCTAATAGCTAACAGCTAAGAGCTATAGGTACTCATAGGGCTGAGCAAAAGGGATAACCATATAAACCTACTATTTCGCTATTATAGCACGGCCCAAACCCGGTTGCAACCCTTTTCGGAAAGAAAAATGGACGCCTAAGCGTGAATCTGTCCAGCGGCCGCACACCCCGCCGGGCAGGGGAATAAAATAGGTCGAAGGCAGCGGAACGCTGTCTTTGGGGCGGCCCGGTAAAGCGGCGCAAGGCGGCTCACCCGGTCCCCCACTTCTTCCAAAGGAGGAATCCGTTTGTTTTCTGAAACGACTTTACCCAAGAAGTCCTGCCCGCTGAACCAGTGCGCCGACGGACAGGGCAAGCTGCCCTGCTGTGGTCAGCTTGCGGTTCCCTATGTCCCCTTCCAGCCGGAGGACCCGGAGGTCTACCAACGCAGCGAGGCGCTGGCCCAGGGCACGCTGTTTCCGGGGCTGAACCTGCCCTTCCACCTGAAGCCCAACGGCGACCCGGTACCTCAGACCCCGCTGAGCGAGTTACAGGCGCTGGAGTTTGTGCTGGTGGAACTGGGGCTGTATCTGGACAGCCACAAGGACGACGAAGAAGCCTTCGCCCTGTTCCAGCAGTACGCCGCCCTGGAGAAGGAGGGCCGCAAGAAGTACGAGACCCAGTACGGTCCCCTCTGCCGGAACGACGCGGCGGAGGATGACAAGTACACCTGGGTGAACGGGCCATGGCCCTGGGAACCGATGGGAGGGAAATAAAGATGTTTGTGTATGAGAAAAAGTTGGAATATCCCATCCGCGTCAAGAATCCCAACCCTCGGCTGGCCAACATCATCATCACCCAGTACGGCGGACCGGACGGCGAGCTGGGTGCCTCCCTGCGCTACCTGAGCCAGCGGTTCGCCATGCCCAACGACGAGGCCAAGGGGCTGCTGACCGACATCGGCACCGAGGAGCTGTCCCACCTGGAGATGGTGGGGACGCTGGTCTACCAACTGACCCGCAACCTGACCGACGAGCAGATCAAAACCGCCGGGTTCGACGCCTACTTTGTGGACCACACCGCCGGCGTCTACCCCACCGCCGCCAGCGGCTACCCCTGGACCGCCGCCAGCATCCAGTCCACCGGCGACGCCATCGCCGACCTGACCGAGGACCTGGCGGCGGAGCAGAAGGCCCGTCTCACCTATGACAACATCCTGCGCCTCAGCGACGACCCCGACGTGAACGACGTGATCCGCTTCCTGCGGGAGCGGGAGGTGGTCCACTTCCAGCGGTTCGGAGAGATTTTGGAGCTGACCAAGGAAAAGCTCAACCGGAAAAACGTCTATTTCTACAACCCGTCCTTCGACAAAGGAGCCATGAAAGCATGATGTAATGTGCAATTTGCAATTAGCAATGTGCAATTATTGTTATTCCCTTGAATCAGCCACATTTTAATGTCCAGTGGCTTGAAAGAGGCTGATTCTGTCGAAAAATTCACATCTATCAGACAAAACTGATACCAAACAATAAGCACTAGCCCCCTTGCCTCCCCTGAAAGGGGAGGAGGGCCGCCGCCTTTAGGCGGTGGCGGAGGGGTTTCCAACGTAAGACTGAGTAATAGGGATAACCAGTTTTGCAATGTGCAATGATAGAATGAAACGCTCCGCGCATTGCCAAACGCTGACAGTGTGCCCAACGAAGGCCCACCAAAGCTTCTTTCGAGGGGCAGCGGTGGGTCTCCTCATTCTGCAGAAAAAACCTTGCAAAGAATTTACGAATCGCTGTGAGAGATTTTCCTCTTTCGGGATAGAGGGCTTTACAAACCCCCTGCTATAATGGCCTCACCGTCAAGGAAACACCGCGCAAATTCTGCGGCAAATCCGTTCAGACGGAATCATACATCCTTCCATTTATGGAGATTAGGAGATCGAAACAACATGAAGAAACTGATTGCTTTGCTGATGGCCATGGCGATGGCGTTCAGCCTGGTGGCCTGCGGCAGCTCCTCTCAGTCCAGCACCGACACTGAGGACACCACCACGACCGAGGCCAGCACCACCGAAGAAGAGACCACGGACGACGCCGAAGAAACCGACACCACTGAGGAGACCAGCACCGCCGACATCAGCGGCAGCGTCTCCACCAACGGCTCCACCTCGATGGAAAAGGTCATGTCCATCCTGATCGAAGCCTTCGAGGAGCAGTACCCCAACGTCACCGTCACCTATGACGCCACTGGCTCCGGCTCTGGCATCACCGCCGCAACCGAGGGCAGCGCCGACATCGGCCTGGCCAGCCGTGACCTGAAAGAGGACGAGACCGGCCTGACCGCTTATGTCGTGGCCCTGGACGGCATCGCCGTCATCGTCAACCCCTCCAACGGCGTGGAGGACCTGTCCCTGGAGCAGATCGCCGGTCTGTTCAACGGCACCATCACCAACTGGAGTGAAGTCGGCGGCGAGGATATGGAAGTCGCTGTCATCGGCCGTGAGGCCGGCTCCGGCACCCGCGACGGCTTCGAGAGCGTCGTCGGCGTGGAGGACGCCTGCGTTTATGACCAGGAGCTGACTTCCACCGGCGCGGTCATCACCGCTGTGGCGCAGAACCAGTACGCCATCGGCTACGCCTCCCTGTCTGAGGCCGCCGAGGACGAGTCCGTGAAGATGGTCACCGTGGACGGCGTCGCCGCCAGCGAGGAGACCGTCAAGGACGGCACCTATTCCATCCAGCGTGACTTCAACATGGTGGTCAACGACTCCGCTGCCCTCAGCGACGCGGCCCAGGCGTTCCTGGACTTCTGCCTGAGCGAGGACGTGGCTGACTACATCTCCCAGGCCGGCGCCATTCAGCCGTAAGGGAACCGCACAGACGTTACCTTAGCCCAAACACGACAGCCGGGGCGGGAGAAGCTCCCGTCCCGGCATTTTCAATCAAATGAGAAGTACGGGGGATTCCCTTGAAGGAGTCTCAGTGGGTTGGCTGTTTGCCACAATGAGGCTGTTTCAAAGGAATCCTCAGAAGTAAAATCCAAAAGAAAGGGTCAAAAACGTGAAACTCAGAGACGCAATCGAAAAGTTCATGAACGGGCTGTTCTTTGTCTGCGGCATGGTGTCCATCGCAATGGTGGCCCTCATCACGATCTACATGATCGCCAGCGGACTGCCCGCCATTATCAAAATCGGCCCCATCAACTTCCTGTTTGGGACCGAGTGGGCCAGCACAGCAGCAGACCCCAAATACGGCATCCTGCCCTTTATCCTGGCCTCCGTCTACGGCACCTTCGGGGCCTGTCTCATCGGCGTGCCGGTGGGTCTGATGACCGCCATTTTCCTCTCCAAAATCGCCGGGAAAAAGACGGCGGCTGTGGTTCGCACCGCTGTGGAGCTGCTCAGCGGCATCCCCTCCGTGGTTTACGGTCTGGTGGGCGCAATCATCCTGGTACCGCTGATCATGAACGCCTTCTCCCTGAAAAACGGCACCTGTCTGCTGGCAGCTATCATCGTGCTGTCCATTATGATTCTCCCCTCCATCATCAGCGTCAGCGAGACCTCCCTCTCCGCCGTTCCAAAGGAGTACGAGGAGGGCAGTCTGGCCCTGGGCGCTACGGAGATGGAGACCTACTTTAAGGTATCCCTTCCCGCCGCCCGGAGCGGCGTGGCCGCCGGTATCGTGCTGGGCATTGGCCGGGCCGTGGGCGAGGCCATGGCGGTCATGATGGTGGCCGGCAACGTGGCGAATATGCCCGGCCTGTTCACCAGCGTCACCTTCCTGACCACCGCCATCGCCAAGGAAATGAGCTACTCCTCCGGCCTCCAGCGGCAGGCGCTGTACTCCATCGGCCTGATCCTGTTCCTCTTTATCATGATCATCAACACGGTCATGGGCCGCCTGTTGAAGAAAGGGGACGACGATAAGAAATGAGCAGTTCAAGAAAGGCGTGGAACAACGCCGTCAAAGCCATCATCTGGGTCTGTGTCATCATCACTGTGGCCCTGCTGGTGGGCCTCATCGGGTACATCATGGTGCGGGGTCTCCCCTACATCACCGTGCAGTTGCTGACCACCCAGCGCAGCGCCATCAACGGCACCATCGGCATCCTGCCCAACATCATCTTCACCATCTTCCTGATTTTGACCACCCTGGTGGTGGCCCTGCCCATCGGCATCGGCGGCGCGATTTATCTGACGGAGTACGCCAAAAACCGCAAGCTGGTCTCGGTCATCGAGTTCGCCACCGAGAGCCTGGCGGGTATCCCCTCCATCATCTACGGTCTGGTGGGCATGATGGTCTTTGTCCAGGGGATGTCCATGGGGTCCGGCATCCTGGCCGGTTCTCTCACCCTGGCCATTATGATCCTCCCCAACATCCTCCGTACCACCCAGGAGGCGCTGAAAACGGTCCCCCAGTCCTACCGGGAAGGCTCCGTTGGCCTGGGCGCCACCAAATGGCACACCATCTGGACCATCGTCCTGCCCTGCACCCTGGACGGCGTGGTGGGCGGAGCCATCCTCTCCGTGGGTAAAATCGTGGGCGAGAGCGCGGCGCTGCTCTACACCGCCGGCACCGGCTACAAGCTGGTCACCAACTACTTCCAGGCCCTGCACACCAGCAGCGGCTCCCTGAGCGTCATGCTGTACGTCTACTACCAGGAGTACGGCGAGGTAGATTTGGCCTTCGCCATCGCCGCCATTCTGATGATTATCGTGCTGATCATCAACTTTATGGCGAAATTCGCCAAGACAAAGCTGAAGAAAGGGTAAGAGCTATTATGAGCACACAGGAAATCACCAAGACCGAGCCGATCATTACCGCCCGGAACCTGGAACTGTATTATGGGTCCTTCCAGGCCCTGAAGGGCATTGACATGGACATCAACGAGCGGGAGATCACCGCCTTTATCGGGCCTTCCGGCTGCGGCAAGTCCACCTTTTTAAAGACCCTGAACCGGATGAACGACCTGGTAGAGGGCGTGAAAATCACCGGCGAGGTCAAGCTCCACGGCAAGGACATCTTCGCCAAGGAGCAGGACGTCAACGAGCTGCGCCGCAAGGTGGGTATGGTTTTTCAGAAGGCCAACCCCTTCCCCATGTCTATCTACGACAACATCACCTACGGCCCCAAGATCCACGGTATCAAGAACCGCGCCAAGCTGGATGAGCTGGTGGAGGAGTCCCTGCGGGGTGCCGCCTTGTGGGACGAGGTCAAGGACCGTCTGAAAAAGAGCGCCCTGGGGCTTTCCGGCGGCCAGCAGCAGCGGCTGTGCATCGCCCGCGCCTTGGCGGTGAAGCCGGAGGTGCTGCTGATGGACGAACCCACCTCCGCCCTGGACCCCGGCTCCACCATGAAAATCGAGGAGCTGATGAGCGAGCTGAAAAAGAATTACACCGTGGTCATCGTCACCCACAACATGCAGCAGGCCGTCCGCATCAGCGACAACACCGCCTTCTTCCTGCTGGGGGAACTGGTAGAGTTCGGCAAGACCGACCAGATCTTCTCCATGCCGAAGGACCAGCGGACCGAGGATTACATCACCGGCCGGTTTGGATAACGGCGGGAAAGGAAGGAATTACTATGAAACCCAGAAAAACCTTTGAGGAACAGTTGAGCCAGCTCAACCGCAGCCTGATCCAGATGGGGGCCAGTTGCGAGCAGGCCATTGACTCTGCCGCCAAGTCTCTGATGGAGAAGGACCCGGAACTGGCCCGGAAAACCATCGAAATGGACGCGGAGATCGACCATATGGAGCGGGACATCGAATCCCTGTGCCTGAAGCTGCTGCTGAAGCAGCAGCCGGTGGCCCGCGACCTGCGGCAGATCTCCTCCGCGCTGAAAATGATCTCCGACATGGAGCGCATCGGCGACCAGGCCGGGGACATCGCGGAGATCGTGCTGGCTCTGACCAGTCAGGACTACATCAAAAAGGTGGACCACATCGCGGCCATGGCTCAGGCCACCATCGAGATGGTGCAGAAGTGCATCAACGCCTATGTGGAACAGGACCTCAAGCTGGCCCAGGAGGTCATCGAGGCCGATGACCAGGTGGACAGCCTGTTCATCACCATCCAGCACGAGCTGATCGGCCTCATCGCCAAGGACCCCAGTTGTGGAGAGCAGGCGCTGGACTTCCTGATGATCGCCAAGTACCTGGAGCGCATCGGCGACCACGCCACCAACATCGCGGAGTGGGTGGAGTTCTCCATCCTGGGCGTTCACCCCGAACAGTTGGACGGGGAAAGCTTTGGAGCGGAACCCAGCCAGAGATGACCCTGCTGCAAATCAGCGCCAATTCCCCAGAGATACCATCGAAAAAAGAGTAAGAGGTGAAAATACGATGACAATGCAAGTCGGAATCGTCCAGCAGCTACTGAACTGGCTGATGCGGACGGTCAAACGGGAAAACACAAAACCCGCCACAGAGGGCATCAGTCTGTTGGGCTGCAAGCTCTTCCTGGTGCTGAACACCCTCCTGTGGGGCGTTATCGGCGGCGGGGTCTGCCTGGCGGTCTGGGCGGTGCTGGGGCACCCCATCCAGTGGGGCTGGCTGCTGTGCGCCGCCGGATATCCCGCCATTCTCATCGGACTGTGGGGCGGGGTGCTGTATCTGTACCTGCACACGGAGTTTTGAGACAGCTCAACACCATTGAAAAAGCACCTGAACCGCAGTCGTTCAGGTGCTTTTCTTATGGCACAAATTCAATTTTGAGGGTTCTTCCCATCCCGGCGGCCAGCCGCTGCAAAGTGCGGAGGGAGGGGTTGCCGTTGCCCCGCTCCAGCTTGCTGATGTCGCCCTGCGAAATGCCGGTGCGCTCTGACAGTTCCTTTTGGGTCAGACCAGTTTCCCGCCGGGCCTCGATCATGGCCTGTATCAGATCAAATTCTGGCTGCTGGGCTTCATACTCTGCCCGAACCTCCGGCTTGCTGAGTTCTTGCCGCTTAAATTCTTCATAGGTCATTTTATCGGCTCTCCCTTGCTTCATAGTCATTTCGATAGCGTTTTGCCCGCTCAATTTCTCGTGGCAGGGTTTTCTGCCTTTTCTTGATAAAGCCATGTGTCAAAACCGCGCTGTTGCCGACAAAGAAGAAATACAACACCCGTGAGATATTATTTCCTACCTGCGTCCGTAACTCAAAGATACCTTCACCGAGCGGCTTTGAGTACGGTTCCCGGAGAGCTCCGCCGTATTCCTCCAGCATGTCGATTGTATGGAGCATCTTAGCTTCCATCTTTGGGTCAAGGCTCTGTATAAAATCTATCGCCGGTTTGCTGCCGTCTGGCAGCTCATAAAACTCTATGTTCATGCTTCCCTCTCTCTATGGGTTTTATCCTATCCTCATTATATTGGTTTTATCCCATATTGTCAAGCGCTTCTCAGAAAAAAGAAACACGACAGCTCACCACGCAGGCCGCCGGTATTTTTTCACGTGGAGCAGAAGGTACTCGCAAGCGTATACCCAACCATAAAAAAGGGTTCTATGTCAAGAGTTGGGGCAGAGAAAAATAACCCGCAAAAATAG
>JAJPXR010000215.1 GCA_021205375.1 Clostridiales bacterium
GACCCATCGGCGTGTTCGACTCCGGCATGGGCGGGCTGACCACCGTCCGCG
This sequence comes from Clostridiales bacterium, assembly GCA_021205375.1. Lineage (GTDB taxonomy): Bacteria > Bacillota > Clostridia > Oscillospirales > Oscillospiraceae > Onthomonas. Next base: position 52 of record JAJPXR010000215.1, read on the forward strand.
CCCTGGCCAAGCAGATGCCAGCGGAGGACATCGTCTATTTTGGCGACACGGGGCGGGTGCCCTATGGAGGCCGCTCCCAGGAGACCATTGTGCGGTACGCCCGGCAGGACGTGGCGTTCCTGCGGACCTTTGACTTGAAGGCGGTGGTCATCGCCTGCGGCACCGTCTCCAGCGCGGCGCTGGGGGTGATTTCCGCCGAGCAGGACATCCCCATCTTTGGCGTGGTGGGACCCACCGCGCTCCGGGCGGCCCAGGTCACCCGCAACAACAAAATCGGCCTCGTCGCCACCGCCGCCACCGTCCGCACCGGGGCCTATGAGCGCATCATGCGCCACGCCAACCCCATGGCGGAGATCACCTCCCTGGCTTGTCCCCTGTTTGTGCCGCTGGTGGAAAACGGGCGCACCCAGCCGGGGGACATCCTCATCGAGACGGTGGTGCGGGAGTACCTGACCCCCCTGAAGGAAAAGGGCATCGACACCCTGGTGCTGGGGTGTACCCATTATCCCCTGCTGAAAGACGTCATCGGCAACTTTATGGGGCCGGAGGTGACGCTGCTGGATTCCGGCGCGGAGGTGGTCCGCCAGGTGGCCGAACGGCTCAGCGCCAGCGGCCAGGAGGCCGACCCGGAGCGGGAGGGCCGCTGCCGCTGGTACGTCAGCGACTCCACCGAGGGGTTCCAGAACCTGGCTTCCCTGTTCCTGGGCAGGCCGGTGACAGAGCCCGTGGAGCAGATCAGCATCGAGGACTATTGAGGAATATGGTTATCCCTTTGAATCAGCCTTATCAGTAATTCCGGCGAGAAACCCCTTCACCATGCTAACGCATGGTCCCCCTCCCCTTTCAGGGCAGGGAGCGCAGCGGAAGTGCCGCTTGACGGCGGAGGCAAGAGGGGTGGTCAGTTGCGGAGGGGTTTCTGGTGAATGACTGGGCAAAAGGGCAACCAATCATCGTTATTCGGGAATAACCGGAAAGGGCATCCATCTATGACAGAGAAACAGACAAAAGACGTATTTATCTCCATTCTGGGCCTCCAGGACTACGAGGGTACCGACGGGGACAGCGTGGAGCTGACCACCACCGGCAAGCTGACCCGGACGGAGCAGGGCTATCACCTGAGCTACCAGGAGAGCGCCCTGACCGGCATGGAGGGCACCGAGACCAACATTGAGATTTTCCCCCGCTCGGTGGTGCTGACCCGGACGGGCCAGGTCTGCTCGGAGATGGTCTTTGAGCAGGGGGTCCGGCACCTCTCCCTCTACAACACCCCCTATGGCAGCCTGGAGGTGGGAGTGGCCGCCCGGAAGATCCACTCCACCATCGGCGACCGGGGCGGCGAGCTGGAGGTCAACTACTCCATCGACATCGACCACCGGCTGGCCGGGGAGAACTCCTTCTCCCTGAAGGTGCGGGAGGCCAAGGTGACCCAGTGAACCCGCTGCTGGCGGAAGCGCTCTGGCAGGCGGACGACCTGACCCGCGCCGCCCTGGGGGACGACTGCCCGGTGCGGAGCCGCCCATCAAAACGGGGGACCGTGGCCAACGCCGCGCCCCAGGCCCTGGGGCTGGAGGTCGCAGAGCTGGCCAAGCGCATGGACTTGGCGGGCAGTTGGTTCCAAAAGGTGGAGGCAGAAGGCGGTTATCTGAACTTTTTCCCCGCGTTGGCGTGGTACAATGCCGCCGTGGAGCAACTGCCCCCGGCGGGGCCGGAGGCGGCTTTGCCGACGCTGGACGTGGAGTTCCCCGCCGCCATTCACCCGGCGGACTGGGTATTCTGGCAGGCCCTCCGGGGCACAGACCCCGACCCGGCGCTGACAGCCCGGCAGGACGCCGCCAACCCCGGCTGGCTGGTGCGGTACACCGCCCAGCGGCTGGCCGACCTGGAGCCGCGGGCAAGTGCGGCGCTGGACTGGACGGCGGAGCGGCGGCAACTGCTGTGGACGCTGGCCCAGCTCCCCCAGGAGGGGAACAGGCGGCGCATGGCGGGGTATCTGTTGGTGCTGGCGAGGGAGATTTGGGACATCGGCCCACAGACCCTCCCGCTGGCGCTGAACCGGTACGGTCAGGCGGCGCTGCGCGCCGGGCTGCGGCAGATTTTGGCGGAGAACTGCCACAAAATGCAATAAAAACGTTCCTTTTACAAAAAATTCACTCAAAGCCCTACAAAATCCCTTATACTGAAAGCAATAAGCGGCCTCTTTTGGGCCGCCGCAAACACTCCTGAAACGCACCTGAACAAGGAGAGAGCGAGGTTATACCTATGGCATTAAAAGTTTTGATCGTAGAGGACGACAGCAATATCGCCCAGCTTCTCCAGTTGTACCTGGAGAAGGAGGGCTTCGAGACCCAGGTGGCAGACGACGGCAGCAAAGGTCTGAACCTGTTCCACGAGAGCAACCCGGACCTGGTGCTGCTGGACATCATGCTGCCCGGCCTGGACGGATGGACCGTCTGCAAGAAAATCCGGGAGACCTCCAAGGTCCCCATCATCATGATGACCGCCAAGGGGGAGACTGTGGACAAGGTCAACGGCCTGGAGATGGGGGCGGACGACTACATCGTCAAGCCCTTCGAGATGAAAGAGGTGCTGGCCCGCATCCATGCGGTGCTGCGCCGCTACGGGTCCAAGGAGACCGCCGAGAAGAAGCTGACCTTCGACAAGCTGGTCATCAACATGGATTCGTATGAGCTGCTGGTGGACGGCAAGCGGGTGGACACGCCCCCCAAGGAGATGGAGCTGCTGTTCCACCTGGCGTCCTCCCCCAACCGGGTGTTTACCCGGAACCAACTGCTGGACGAAGTCTGGGGCTTCGACTACTTTGGCGACAGCCGCACCGTGGACGTCCACATCAAGCGCCTGAGGGAGAAGCTGGAGGGCGTCTCTCCCAAGTGGGGCCTGAAAACCGTCTGGGGCGTGGGCTACAAGTTTGAGCTGGAGACCTGACCGGAGGCGAACCATGAATAAGCGGATCGGTTCCATTTATCAACAGCATTTCTTTTTAACGGCGGGGATGATCCTGCTGGCCTTTGCCATGCTGGGGGTCTCCTTTATGGTGCTGACCTACCGCTATGCCATCCGGGAAAACAAGGATTCCATGTACAACAGCGCCACCTACATCTCCAACATCATCGGCATTTTCCTGGACGAGGGCATGGAGCTGGGTGACAAGCAGTTGACGGGAAACCTGGCCTATGTGACCTCGGTGCCGGATGTGGACGTGCTGATCTGTCTGCCCGACGGTCAGGTGGTCTACAGCTACGACGGCGACCAGAGCGGCGATGAGCTGAAGAACGACACTGTCAGCCAGAGCGTCCTGGAAGAGACCCTGGGAGGCGACAGCGGCTATCAGGGCATGAGCGACCTGGGGGTATATGACTCCTCCAAATTCGCGGTGGGCGCGCCTGTGGTGGTCCGGGACCAGTTGTCTGGGTTTGTGTTCGTCACCTCCAGCACGGAAAATTTGACCTCCCTGTGGCGAACCTTTGGCGTTGTGTTCAGCGTCACCGCGGTGGTGGTGCTGCTGTTCGCGTTCCTCTCCAGCTTTTTCACCACCCGGCAGCAGGCCCGCCCTCTGCGAGAGATGACCGAGGTGGTCAACCGCTTCGGCATGGGCGAATATGACCAGCGGGTGCAGGATTACCACCGCAGGGATGAGATCGGCCAGCTCGCCACGGCCTTTAACACCATGGCGGACTCCATTGCCAGCGCCGAGGGGCGGCGGCAGGAGTTTGTAGCCAATATCTCCCACGAGCTAAAGACCCCCATGACCACCATCGCGGGGTTCAGCGACGGCATTTTGGACGGCACCATCCCCCCGGAGAAGCAGAAGGAGTGCCTCCAGGTCATCTCCGACGAGACCCGGCGGCTGAGCCGCCTGGTGCGGCGGATGCTGGACATGAGCCAGCTTTCCGCCAAGGAGCAGAGCGACCTCTGTCAGTCCCAGTTCAACGGGGTGGAGACCTTCGCCCAGGTGCTCATCAGCCTGGAGCGGAAGATCACCAGCCGGGGGCTGGACGTAGACGTGAACTTCCCGGACCAGGATGTGATGGTGTGGGGCGACCCGGACTCCATCACGCAGGTATGCTACAACCTGATGGACAACGCCATCAAGTTCGCCACCCCCGGCACCGCCATCGGCGTGTCCATCGTTCCCAAGGGGAACAAGGCGTGGTTCTCCGTGCGCAACACCGGCGAGACCATCCCGCCGGAGGAGCTGAACATGATCTTTGACCGGTTCCACAAGAGCGACCGCTCCCGCAGCCTGGACAAAGAGGGCGTGGGCCTGGGCCTTTATATCGTCAAGACGATTTTGAACAACCACAAGGAGACCATCACCGTCACCAGCGAGAACGGGGTCACGGAGTTCCGGTTCTCCCTGACCCTGGCGGAGTGAGGTGTTACAATGAGACCCTGCGTGCTGTTTTTCGGCGCAAAGGCGCTGGAAGGCCCCATGGTGCAAAGCACCCTGTCCCCGTTGGGGCTGGAGGTGTGCGTGCCGGAGCGGGCCAGGTACAGCCAGCCCATCGGCCTGCTGGCCGAAGGGGGGCCGCTGCCGCCGGTAAAACAGGGCGGCGGGCAGACCCTGGCCGCGCCGGTGTTGGTGTTTTGCGGCGTGCCGGAGGAGACGACAGACCGGGCGCTGGACGCCCTGCGGGGCGCGGGGCTGTGTACCGGCGCGCTGAAAGCCGTCCTGACCCCCGCCAATCAGTACTGGAACGCGCCCATGCTGGCGCGGGAGCTGGTGAAGGAACACCGGAAGTTTGAACAGCGGGCGAAAAAGCGGTGAAAACGCCGTTTTCCGTCCGGACAAAAGCATATTTGCCTGAAAGCGGCTCTCTCCAAAGGGAGGGAGCTGCTTTTTTTGAAAAAAATGCTGTTTTGCAAGCAATCGCCCCCTTGCCTCCCCTGAAAGGGGAGGAGGGCCGCCGCCTTTAGGCGGTGGCGGAGGGGTTCCCAGCACACAACAGACACAAGAGGCTACACAAAAGAAAAATTTTATTTTACCCTATTTACCTATTGACTTGGTGGGAATATTGTGCTAAGATACCATCATCCGGTTCCCAGGGAGCCGGGCTTCTACAGAAAGAAAGTGTTACAATGAAGCGTTTTTCCTTTTTTCGATGTCGGGCTTGTTGACAGACCCCGAACGAAAGAAAGTTGAATATAATCGTGTTTTACCGCTGAAAGGAGCGTTTTCCATGGCAATTTATCACTCTGTCACCGATTTGGTGGGCAACACCCCCCTGTTGGAGCTGACCAACTACGAGGCCAAAAACAATCTCCAGGCCACTCTGCTGGCTAAGCTGGAGTACTTCAACCCCGCCGGGTCTGTCAAGGACCGCATCGCCAAGGCCATGATCGAGGACGCAGAGGCCAAGGGCCTGCTGACCCCTGACTCCGTCATCATCGAACCCACCTCTGGCAACACCGGCATCGGCCTGGCCGCCGTCGCCACCGCCAAGGGCTACCGCATCATCATCGTCATGCCGGAGACCATGAGCATCGAGCGGCGGAACCTGATGAAAGCCTACGGCGCGGAGCTGGTGCTGACCGAGGGCGCCAAGGGCATGAAGGGGGCCATCGCCAAGGCCGATGAGCTGGCGCAGGAGATCCACAACGCCTTCATCCCCGGACAGTTCGTCAACCCCGCCAACCCCGCCGCCCACAGAGCCACCACCGGCCCGGAGATTTGGGCCGACACCGAGGGCAAGGTGGACATCTTCGTGGCTGGCGTGGGCACCGGCGGCACCATCACCGGCGTGGGTGCTTACCTGAAGGAACAGAACCCCGATGTGAAAATCGTCGCCGTGGAGCCGCTCAGCTCCCCCGTCCTGTCCCAGGGCAAGGGCGGCAGCCACAAAATCCAGGGCATCGGCGCGGGTTTCGTCCCCGATACGCTGGATACCTCCATCTACGATGAAATCATCCCCGTCTCCAACGAGGACGCCTTCCACACCGGCAACGCTGTGGCCAAGGCCGAGGGTGTGCTGGTGGGCATCTCCTCCGGCGCGGCAGTGTGGGCCGCCACCCAACTGGCCCAGCGCCCGGAAAATCAGGGCAAGGTCATCGTGGTGCTGCTGCCCGACACCGGCGACCGCTACCTGTCCACCCCCCTGTTCCAGGACGAATAAAGGAGTTTTCCTATGACCGTATCTTTCCCGCGGCTGCTGCGGCACAACTTCCGCTTTGGGCGAATGTGTACCAGATGAACTTTGCGGCAACACCAACATTTTCATCTTAATTCAGAAAGAGGTACACATCATGGCAAAAATTACTGATACTTCCAAATGGGCCTTTGAGACCAAGCAGCTCCACATCGGCCAGGAGGATTATGACCACACCTCCGATGCCCGGGCCGTCCCCATCTACCAGACCACTTCCTACGTGTTCCGGGACTGCGACCACGCTGCCGCCCGCTTCGGCCTGGCTGATTCCGGCAATATCTATGGCCGCCTGACCAACTCTACCCAGGGGGTGTTTGAGGACCGCATTGCCGCTCTGGAGGGCGGCGTGGCGGGTCTGGCGGTGGCCTCCGGCGCAGCCGCCATCACCTACAGCATCCAGGCTCTGGCGAAGGCGGGAGAGCACATCGTCGCCCAAAAGACCATCTACGGCGGCAGCTACAACCTGCTGGACCACACCCTGCCCCTGTACGGCATTTCCACCACCTTTGTGGACGCCCACAATCTGGAAGAACTGGAAAACGCCATTCAGCCCAACACCAAGGCGGTCTACATCGAGACCCTGGGCAACCCCAACTCCGACATCCCGGATATTGACGCCATCGCGGACATCGCCCACAGGCACGGCCTGCCCCTGGTCATCGACAACACCTTCGGCACTCCGTATCTCATCCGCCCCATCGAGCACGGCGCGGACATCGTGGTCCACTCCGCCACCAAGTTCATCGGTGGCCACGGCACCACCCTGGGCGGCGTCATCGTGGACGGCGGCACCTTCGACTGGGCCGCCAGCGGGCGCTACCCCTGGATCTCTGAACCCAACCCCAGCTATCACGGCGTCAAGTTCACCGAGGCCGCAGGCCCGGCCGCTTTCGCTACCTATATTCGGGCCATCCTCCTGCGGGACACCGGCTCCACTATCTCCCCCTTCGCTGCGTTCCTGCTGCTCCAGGGCACCGAGACGCTGTCCCTGCGGCTGGAGCGCCACGCGGAGAACACCAAAAAGGTGGTGGAGTACCTGGTCAACCACCCCAAGGTGGAGCATGTCAACCACCCCTCTCTGCCCGACCACCCCGACCACGCCCTGTATGAGAAATATTTCCCCAACGGCGGCGCGTCCATCTTCACCTTTGAGATCAAGGGCGGCCAGAAAGAGGCGTTTGAGTTCATTGACCGGCTCCAGATCTTCTCCCTGCTGGCAAACGTAGCCGACGTGAAGAGCCTGGTCATCCACCCGGCCACCACCACCCACTCCCAGCTCAGCCCGGAGGAGCTGCTGGACCAGGGCATCAAGCCCAACACCATCCGCCTCTCCATCGGTACCGAGAACATCAACGACATCCTTGCCGATTTGGAACAGGCATTCGGCGACTGAAAAAGAGCCAAAACAGTGCAAAAACGCCCGAACCTGGCTGCAAAGCCGGGTTCGGGCAGTTTCATTATTGTAGGTTCTATAATAAATGTTGGGGTCAGGTAAAGCACCTGGCCCCAAATTCATAA
>JAJPXR010000136.1 GCA_021205375.1 Clostridiales bacterium
TGCCGCTTGACGGCGGAGGAGGGCCGCCGCCTTTAGGCGGTGGCGGAGGGGTTTCGTCCCAAAGCAGCGCAAACGGGGACAGACAACCAAGCTACAGGGAGAAGCGCAGCTTCGGAAGTGCCGCTTGACGGCAACAGCCAATGGCTAACGGCTAATAGCTCAAATCGAAATGACCTTCACCCGTTCCCCCTGCGGCTCCCGCTCCACCAGCGGCTCCGCCGGGACGCCCACCGCCAGGGCGGAGACCATGCGGAACTCCGGCGGGATGCGCAGCAGGGCAGACGCCTGGGCACTGTTTTTCAGCTCGTTGCAGATGCCGAACAGGTAGACGCTGCCCAGCCCCATGTCGGTGGCGACCAGGCTCATCTGGTCCACCATGCAGGCGGCGTTGGCCCCCAGCAGGGCCTCCGGGTCCTCCCGGCTGCCCAGCACGAAAATGACGGTGGGCGCGCCGTAGGTGGGCTGTGCGCCAACGTTGCCGATGGCGGCGGCATAGTCCGCGTTCAGCGCGGCCAGAACGTCCGGGTCCTGGACCACGCGCAGTTGGAGGCGTTCGTAACGGCCCATGGCCGCGGGCGCGAGATAGGCGGCGTCCAGCAGGGCGCTGAGCTGTTGGTCGGTGATCTGCTGGGGCTGGTAGCTCCGGGTGGAGCGGCGCATCCGCATTGCTTTTGTCAGTTCCATACAAGGCTCCTTTCATACCGGGAAGGTTTGGTAGCTGTTAGCTGTTAGCCGTTAGCCGTTAGCTCGGATAGTGCTTGTCGGTAGGTCGGTGGTTTGAACCGGCACAGTACCGGTTTTCCACAGAGAATCACCGCCTGGTAACGGAACACAAAAGGCTGACAGTAAATAGCTAAATTCTCATACTAATGATACTTTGTTTTTGGGGGGGTGTCAAGAAAAAAGCTGTTGGCTATGAGCCGTTAGCTGTTAGCTCGGCGGCTACGGGCTTTGAAGGTTGTCTCTTTTGTGTCTGGCTTTGGGGTTTCCGGCGGAAACCCCTCCGTCGCGGCTTTCGCCGCGCCACCTCCGCCGTCAAGCGGCACTTCCGGGGCTTTGCCCCTCCCTGCCCTTTCTGGGCAGGCAAGAGGGGTGGTCAGTTGCGGGAGGTCAGTTCTTCGTGAGAAAGTTGTACTGCATCGGGCAGAATTGCTGTCCAAACGATAAGCACTATCCCCTTCACCTCCCCTGAAAGGGGAGGGGGACCATGCGAAGCATGGTGGAGGGGTTTCACGCTGTCATTACTGACAACGTTGATATAGAGAAACAACCTGGCAGTTAGCAGTCCCTGGCTAACAGCTAAGAGCTAGCGGCTAATAGCTAAAACATCTTGACAATTCCGTTTCCGTTGCTATAATGTTAGGCACCTAAAGGATTGAGAGGCGAAGGAATTGAACGAACACTGTGACGGCTCCCCCCGCCCGGAGCCGAAAACCCCGGAGGAGCGGCTGGACCGGGTGCTGCACCGGTGCGGCCACTACCTCTACCACAACTCCGCCGGCCCCCGGCAGGCCACGGTGCTGCGGCTCTTGCAGGAAAACGGCCCCATGAGTCAGCGGGAGGTGCAGGAGGCGCTGCACATCCAGCCCGGCTCTGTCAGCGAGCTGCTGTCCAAGCTGGAGAGCAAGGGCTTTCTGCTGCGGCAGCGGGACGGAGAGGACAAGCGCAGGGTGAACATCGTCCTGACCCAACGGGGCCAGGAGTTGGAGCTGCGGCCCGTGGAGGAGACCCTCTCCCGGCGGTACGCCGCCCTGAGCCGGGCGGAACAGGAGCAGTTGACCGACTGTCTGGAGCGGCTGCTGGCGAGCTGGGAGAAAGGAGGGCGAAACGCATGAAATTTATGCTTTCCTACCTGAAGCGGTACAAGGGCCTGGTGGCGGCCTGCATGAGCCTGAAGCTGCTGGGCACCGTGCTGGAGCTGCTGCTGCCCTACGTGCTGGAATACCTCATCGACACCGTGGCCCCCACCGAAAACCTGCGGCTGGTGGCCCTCTGGGGCGGGGTGATGCTGGCGCTGACGGCGCTGGTGCGCTTCACCAACGTCACCGCCAACCGCATCAGCGTGAAAAGCGCGAAAAGCGCCGCCTACGACATCCGCCGGGACCTGTTCTGGCACTCCATCAACCTGTCCGGCAGCCAGGCGGACCAGTTCGGCCTGCCCTCCCTGACCAGCCGCATGACCTCGGACTCTTACAACGTCCAGAACTTTTTGCAGTCGGGCCAGGCCCTGGGCGTCCGCGCCCCCATCATGCTGGTGGGGGGCATCATCGTCACCATGACCATGGACGTGGGCCTGGCCGCCATCCTCTGCGTCATGGCCCCTATCATGCTGGCGGTGGCTATTGGCGTGTCCCTCCGGGGCATCCCCCTCTATGACAAGGTCCAGCAGAGCGTGGACGAGATCGTCCGCATCATGCGGGAGAACATCACCGGCATCCGGGTGGTGAAGGCCCTCTCCAAGGAGGACTACGAGCGCCGCCGCTTCGCCACAGCCAACCAGACCATGACCCGCCGGGACCGGAAGGCGGGCGTGGTCATGGCCCTGCCGGGGCCGCTGATGACCCTGGCGCTGAACATCGGCCTGACGCTGGTGGTCATCATTGGCGCGGTCCGGGTCAACGCGGGCGTCACCCAGCCGGGGGTCATCCTGGCCTTTCTGACCTACTTCAACATGATCCTCATGGGGGTCATGGGCCTGAACCGGGTGTTTATGATGATGTCCAAGGCCACCGCCTCCGCCAAGCGCATCCAGGCGGTCATCGACCAGCCGGAGGGCCTGGAACCCCTGCCGGAGGGCGAAGCCGCCCAACAGGAGCAGCCGGGCTATGTGGTCTTTGACCACGTCTCCTTCCGCTACGGCGAGGCCGACGTGACCCACGAAGGCATCCAAATGGCCCTGAACGACCTGAGCTTCACCATGAAAAAGGGCGGCTCCCTGGGCATCATCGGGGCCACCGGCAGCGGCAAAACCACGGTTATCAACCTGCTCATGCGGTTCTACGACGCCACCGAGGGCCACATCTTCGTGGACGGCAGGGACGTGCGCACCTACGACAAGGACAGCCTTCACCGGAAGTTCGGCGTGGTGTTCCAGAACGACGTGATTTTCGCCGCGTCCCTGGCGGAGAACATCGACTTTGGCCGGGACGTGGACGAGGACGGCATCCGCGCCGCCGCCGCCAACGCCATGGCGAAGGACTTCATCGAAGCCTATGACGACACCTATCAGCACCAGGCGGCCATCCACGGGGCCAACCTCTCCGGCGGACAGCGCCAGCGAGTATTGATCGCCCGCGCGTTGGCGGCCCACCCGGACATTCTGGTGCTGGACGATTCCTCCAGCGCCCTGGACTACCGGACCGACGCCGCCCTGCGGAAGGTCATCCGGGAGGAGTACCGGGACACGACAACGATTGTGGTAGCCCAGCGGGTCAGCTCCATCATGAGCCTGGACGACATCATCATGCTGGACGAGGGGGAGGTCATCGGCCACGGCACCCACGCGGAGCTGATGGCGCGTTGTCCCCAGTACCGGGAAATTTATCAGACACAGATGGGGGAGGGAGCCTGACTATGCCGCCGACGATTTCTGTGATGAAAAAACCCAAGGACGCCAGGGGGACGCTCCGCCGCCTGGTGGACTACCTGGCGGACTACCGCTGGCCGCTGCTGGGGGTGGCGGCCCTCAGCGTGACGGCCAACGTGCTGGCCCTGCTGGGGCCAAGTCTGGCGGGCAGCGCCATCAATGAGGCCGCCGCCGGCGCGGGCAAGGTCAACTTTGAGCGGGTGTTTTACTTCGCCAAATGGATGCTGGTCTGCTATGTGGCCTCTTCCCTGCTGACCATCGCCATCAACGTATCTATGATGTACATCAGCCGGTGGATCGCCCGGAAAATGCGCAAAGACGTGTTCGACAAGCTGATGCGCATCCCCGTGGGCTACTTTGACCGCAACCAGGCGGGCGACATCATCAGCCGGGTCAGCTACGACATCGACGTGGTCTGCACCTGCATCTCCACCGACGTGGTGTCGATTTTGACCTCCACGGTGACGGTCATCGGCTCCTTCTGCATGATGCTGTACATCTCCCCCGCCCTGTCGGTGGTGGTCATCATCACCATCCCCGTCTCCGTGACCTACACGGTGTACATGCGGGGCAAAACCCAGCCCCGGTACAGCCGCCGCTCCGCCAGCTACGGCGCCATGAACGGCTTCGTGGAGGAGATGTTCTCCGGGCAAAAGACCATCCAGGCTTACGCCTACGAGGAACAGGTGCGGGACAACTTCGCCGGGGTCAACGCCGACGCCGCCGACGCCTACTATCAGGCGGACTACTACGGCACCACCATCGGCCCCACCATGGGGTCCATCAACAACCTGTCCCTGTCCCTCATCGCCATGCTGGGGGCGGTGCTGTACATGACCGGCGGGGTCTCCCTGGGGCAAATTTCCTCCTTCGTCCTCTACTCCCGGAAGTTCTCCGGCCCCATCAACGAGATTGCGAATATCATCAACGAGCTGTTTTCCGCCCTCTCCGCCGCCGAGCGGGTGTTCCGCCTGCTGGACGAGGCGGAGGAGACCGCCGACCGGGAGACGGCGCGGGAGCTGACCGACGTGCGGGGGGACGTAGCCCTGGAACATGTCAGCTTTGGCTATGACCCCGGCCGCACCATCCTCCACGACGTGAATTTGCAGGCGGACGCGGGCAAGCTCATCGCCATTGTCGGCCCCACCGGGGCAGGCAAGACCACCATCATCAACCTGCTGATGCGGTTCTATGACGTGGACGGTGGAAAAATCACTGTGGACGGCGGCGAGATTCGGGACTACACCCGCTCCAGCCTCCGGGGGGCCTACGCCATGGTGTTGCAGGACACCTGGGTGTTCCACGGGACGATTTTCGACAACATCGCCTACGGCAAGGAGGGGGCCACCCAGGAAGAAGTGGAGGCCGCCGCCAAAGCCGCCCACATCCACCCCTTCATCATGCGGCTGCCCCAGGGCTACCAGACCGTCATCAGCGAGGACGGCGGCAACATCTCCAAGGGCCAGAAGCAGCTACTGACCATCGCCCGCGCCATGCTGTACGACTGCAAGATGCTGATTTTGGACGAGGCCACCTCCAACGTGGACACCAGCACCGAGCGGGAAATTCAGGCCGCCATGCGGCAGCTCATGCAGGACAAGACCTGTTTCGTCATCGCCCACCGCCTCTCCACCATCCAGAACGCCGACCAAATCCTGGTTGTGAACCACGGGGACGTGGTGGAGCAGGGCACTCACGAGAGCTTGATGCGCCAAGGCGGGTTTTATTGCAGGCTGTACAACGCGCAGTTTGAATGACCTTGCGCTGGTGCGGGGTTTATGGTAAGATAACAACGGTTATCCCGGAAACGGATGATTTTCTCCGTTTAGTAAATACGCAGACCAACCAAACAAGCACTATCCCCCTTGCCTCCCCTGAAAGGGGAGGGGGACCATGCGAAGCATGGTGGAGGGGTTTTACTCCGTATTTATTTCGTTTATCATTCGGCAATAGAACACTTTCATTGGATCATGGCATATTTTCTCAACGTGGAGAAAATTTTTGCCGTAGGAAACCCCTCCGCCACCGCCTGACGGCGGCGGCCCTCCTCCCCTTTCAGGGGAGGCGAGAGGGGTGGTCAATTACGGAAGGTAAGTTGTTTGTGGGATTCCTGTGCAAAAGGGACGACCAATCGAGTAAAAAACCAGAGGAAAACCAACCATGAGAATGAGAAAAAAGAAAAACCTGGTCCCCCGGATGGAGCGGGTGGCGGACTGGCAGGAAAAGGACCCCTGGAGCCAGGCGGGGCACTGGCGGGACCGGATGCCCGACTGCTCCGCCCTGTGGCTGGAGATCGGCTGCGGCAAGGGCACCTTCACCGTGGAGACCGCCGCCGCCCACCCGGACGTGCTGCTGGTGGCGGTGGAGCGGGTGCCGGACTGCCTGCTGCTGGCCATGGAAAAGGCCAGGGACCGGAAGCTGAACAACGTGGTCTTTGTCTGCGAGGACGCGGGACGGCTGGGGGAGATGTTCGCCCCCGGCGAGGTGGACCGGATGTTCCTGAACTTCTGCGACCCCTGGCCCAGCAAGCGCCACGCCAAGCGGCGGCTGACCCACGAGACTTTTCTCCGCTCCTATCGGGATATTTTGGGAGAAGGCGGCGAGCTGTACTTCAAAACGGACAACAAGCCCCTGTTTGACTTCTCCCTGACCCAGTTCCCGCGGGCGGGGTACACCCTCAGCCGGGTGACGAACGACCTCCACGCCGACGAGCCGGGGGAGATCATGACCGACTACGAGGCCCGCTTCACCCAGGAGGGGGCCAAAATCAACCGCTGTGTCGCCACAGTAGCGGCGCTGCCTGACCCGGAGACGCTGGGGCCGGAACCGGAGCTGGGGCTGCTGCCCTACCTGCCCGACGACCTGGAGCATTTGGACTATATCCCCTACGGCATGGCGGACATCATCGAGCAGGAGCTGCTGCGCCGGAGGGCGGAGGCACGGAAGGCAGCTATTAGCCATTAGCCGTTAGCTGTTAGTTTGGATCGTGCTTGCCGTTTGCGCAGCACGTTTGCCCAGTGTAATACAAATTTCTGGTTATCCCTTTGAATCAGCCTCTCGATCATCCAGCCGAGAAACCCCTCCACCATGCTAACGCATGGTCCCCCTCCCCTTTCAGGGGAGGCGAGGGAGGATAGTGCTTGTCGTGTGGTTGCAATTTTGCTGAATAATGAGCAAATCATAACGGCCAAAACTTCAAAATGGATAATATAAAACCCAACTGTTCATCGGACACCGTCTTGTAATTGACCAACCCCTCTTGCCTCCCCTGAAAGGGGAGGAGGGCCGCCGCCTTCAGGCGGTGGCGGAGGGGTTTCTACCGGACAGACCCGAAGGCACAGCCGAAAAAAACGGTTTTTAGCGAACAGCTAATAGCTCACATAGAAAGGAGCCAACCACATGGAACTGCGAGACAAGGACGGTCTGACCGAGGCCGAGTTTTTGGCCGCTTACCGGCCCGGAGACTACCCCCACCCCTCCGTGACGGCGGACGTGCTGGTGTTTGAGCGGCAGGGGGCCGACCTGCGGCTGCTGCTCATCCGCCGGGGCGGGCACCCCTACCTGGGCTGCTGGGCGCTGCCGGGGGGCTTTTCCAACCCGGACGAGAACGTGGACGCCTGCGCCGCCCGTGAGCTGGAGGAGGAGACCCATCTCACCGGCCAGACGCTGGTGCCGGTGGGCTTTTTCAGCGACCCCGGACGGGACCCCCGCTGCTGGACCATGACGCGGGCTTATATGACCCTGGTGGAGGGGGAGGCCCTGCGGCCCCAGGCCGACGACGACGCCCAGGCCGCAGACTGGTTCACCGTCACTGCCCGGCGGACGGGGGACGAACTGAACATCCGCCTGACCAACGGGGAGGAGACCCTCACCGCCCGGCTCCGGGTGGCGGAGCAAAAAACCGCCGCAGGCGTGGCCCTGTCCGTAGACCTGCTGGAGCAGGAGGGACTGGCCTTCGACCACGGGAAAATCATCGCAACCGCGCTGCTGAAATTAGCCATTGGCCGTTAGGGAACCTCTGATTAAAAGAGGCTTTCGTTGATAAGCTCAAAATATTACTAC
>JAJPXR010000219.1 GCA_021205375.1 Clostridiales bacterium
CAAGAGGGGTGGTCAGTTGCGGAAAGACAGTTCTTTGCGGTAAACTTGTACTATTTCGAGCAAAAACGCAGCGCAAACGTCAAGCACTTCCCCTCGTCTGCCCCAGGAGGCAAGAGGGGTGGTCAGTTGCGGAAAGACAGTTCTTTGCGGTAAACTTGTACTATTTCGAGCAAAAACGCAGCGCAAACGTCAAGCACTTCCCCTCGTCTGCCCCAGGAGGCAAGAGGGGTGGTCAGTTGCGGAAAGACAGTTCTTTGCGGTAAACTTGTACTATTCCGAGCAAAAACGCAACGCAAACGTCAAGCACTATCCCCTCGCCTCCCCTGAAAGGGGAGGGGGACCGCCGCCTTTAGGCGGTGGTGGAGGGGTTTCCCCTACGGAACCGGAGGTGTTCCCATGACCAACTTTGATTTCCTGACCACCGAACCCCGGTTCGCCCCCTTCGCTCCGGCGGCGGTGGCGGCGGAGAAGATTTTGCACATCGACCCGGCGGCCTGCGCCCTGAACTGCCGCCGGGCCATGGAGTGCGCCGTCAAATGGATGTACTCTGTGGACGGCGATCTGGTCATGCCCTATCAGGATAAGCTCTACAACCTGATGGGCGCCGAGGAGTTCCGGGACATCGTGGGGCCGGACATCTACAAGCGCATGGACTACATCCGCACCACCGGCAACACCGCCGCCCACACCGGCAGGGCGGTGACGGAGGCCATGGGACAGCTCTGCCTGGAAAACCTCTATGTGTTTCTGGACTTCGTGGCCTGCTGCTACGCCACGGAGTACACCCCGGCTGAGTTTGACCCCACTCTCTGGAAAAAGCAGGGGGAGACGCCCCCCGACCCCGCCGCGCAGGTGGACCTCCAGAAGCTGATGGCGGAAAACGCCGCCCTGAAAGCCGAACTGACCGCCCGCCGCGCCCAACAGCAGCCGGATTACGTCCCCAAGCCGCTGGAGCTGAGCGAATATGACACCCGCAAGCTCTACATCGACGAGATGCTCCGCACCGCCGGGTGGACAGAGGGCAGGGACTGGCTCAACGAGGTACATGTGCCGGGGATGCCCAACAAGAGCGGAGAGGGCCGCGCCGACTATGTCCTCTACGACGACGCCCACCGGCCTCTGGCGGTCATCGAGGCCAAACGCACCTGCAAGGACGTATCCGAAGGGCGGCAACAGGCCAAAAATTACGCCGACCAGCTTGAGAAAGCCTGTGGCCGCCGCCCGGTGGTTTTCCTGACCAACGGCTTCGAGACCCGCATCCTCGACGGGGCCTATCCGGAACGCAAAGTGGCCACCATCTACTCCAAGCGGGACTTGGAGAAGCTGTTCAACCTCCGGGCCATGCGCACCAGCCTGAAAACCGTGCTGGTGGACCGGGACATTGCGGGCCGCTACTACCAGGAGGAGGCGGTCAAGGCGGTTTGCGACAGCCTGCGCCGCAACCGCCGGAAGGCGCTGCTGGTCATGGCCACCGGCTCCGGCAAGACCCGGACGGTCATCGCCCTGTGTGACGTGCTGCTGCAAAACGGCTGGGTGAAAAACATCCTGTTTCTGGCCGACCGGAACAGTCTCGTCACCCAAGCCAAGCGCAGCTTTGTCAACCTGCTGCCCGACCTCTCCGTCACCAACCTCTGCGAGGAGAAGGACAATTACAGCGCCCACTGTGTTTTTTCCACCTATCAGACCATGTACAACTGCATCGACACGGTGCAGGACGAGGCGGGCAAGCTGTTCACCTGCGGCCACTTCGATTTGGTCATCTGCGACGAGGCCCACCGCTCCATTTACAACAAATACCGGGATATTTTCAACTACTTCGACGCGCCGCTGGTGGGCCTGACCGCCACGCCCAAGGATGAGATCGACAAAAATACCTATGAAATTTTCGAGCTGGAGAACGGTGTGCCAACCTACGGCTACGAGCTGGCCCAGGCCGTCCGGGACGGCTATCTGGTGAATTTCACCCATGCGGACACGAAGGTGAAGTTCATGGAAGAGGGCATCGCCTTCGATGACCTCCCCGAGGAGGAGAAGGAGGAATATGAAGCCACCTTCGTGGACGAAAACGGTGAGCTTCCGAAGAGCATCAGCTCCTCCTCCCTGAACGCGTGGGTGTTCAACGAGGACACCATCAAAAAGGTCCTGGACCTGCTGATAACCAAGGGCCTGCGCATCAACTACGGCGAGACGCTGGGCAAGAGCATTATCTTCGCCAAAAGCCACCGCCACGCCGAGGAGATTTTGCGCATTTTCAACCGGGAGTACCCCAATCTGCCCGGCTACGCCGCGGTCATCGACAACTACACCACCTACGCCCAGAGCGCCATCGACGAGTTCAGCGACCCCAAAAAGCTGCCGCAAATTGCCATCTCCGTGGATATGCTGGACACCGGCATCGACATCCCGGAGGTGCTGAACCTGGTGTTCTTCAAAAAGGTCATGAGCAAGGCCAAGTTCTGGCAGATGATCGGGCGAGGGACCCGCCTGTGTCCGGGGCTGCTGGACGGCGCGGACAAGAATACGTTTTATATTTTTGACGTCTGCGGCAATTTCGACTTCTTCCGCATGGGGAATGGGCTGGAAACCCCCAATCAAATCCCGGTGCAGGGGGCCATTTTCAGCCTGAAAGGGCAAATCGTTTACAAATTGCAGGAGCTGGAGTACCAGACGGAGGAGCTGACCGCCTTCCGCGAGGCGCTGGTGGAGGACATGGCGGGCAAGGTGCGGGAGCTGAACAAGGAGAGCTTCGCCGTCCGCCAGCACCTGAAATATGTGGAGCGGTACGCCGACGCGAACAATTACGCCGCCCTCACCTATGAGGACACGCTGCTCCTCCGGGAGGAGCTGGCGCTGCTGGTCGCGCCGGACGAGGACGACCCCAAAGCCGTGCGGTTCGACGCGCTGCTCTACGGTATCGAGTTGGCTTACCTGGCGGGGAAAAAGTACACCCGCGCCCGGAGCGACCTGCTGAAACGGGTGCGGGGCGTCGCCAGGGTCGCCAACATTCCGGAGGTCAAGGCCCAGTCGGGGTTAATTGACCAGATTTTGCACACCAATTACCTGGACAACGCAGGCGTCAACGAGTTTGAGCACATCCGGGAGAGCCTGCGGGACCTCATGAAGTACATCCCCGTCACCAAGGCGCAGTATACCACCCACTTTACCGATGAGATTTTGTCCGTGGACTGGCACGAGGGCGAGCTGGAGAACGACGACCTGAAAAACTACAAGGCGAAGGCGGCGTTTTACGTGCGGCAACACCAGGATGAGGCGGTCATCGCCAAGCTCAAGAGCAACGTGCCGCTGAACCACGAGGACGTGGACGCGCTGGAGCATATCCTCTGGAGCGAGGTAGGCAGCCGGGAGGACTACGAGGCGGCCCTGGGCGCGAAGCCGTTGGGGGAGTTCGTCCGGGAGATCGTGGGGCTGGATATGAATGCCGCGAAAGAAGCGTTTGCGGCCTATCTGGACGAGACGCGGCTGGACAGCCGACAGATTTATTTTGTGAACCAAATCGTGGAGTATATCGTTCACAACGGCGTGATGAAGGACCTCTCCGTCTTGCAGGAGGCGCCGTTTACCGACCAGGGGAGTATCGTCGAGGTGTTCACGGATTTGTCCGTCTGGACGGGCATCCGCACCGTTATCGAGGGCATCAACGCCAACGCGGTGGCGTGACTGGAAATCATGCTCTAACGATGATTGAAAATTTACCGCAAAGAGACGCAGAGGGCGTTTTTGACAGCTTACTCATGTTTTTGTTGAGCACTGTCGAAAACTCCCTCATGTTTTTGCGTTTGCAGCTTGAAAGCTCGCTCATGTTTTTGTATAATGGAAAGCGGAAGGGAGGAATTATCCATGCTCTATCTGAAACGAAAAATCGACCAGTTCCTGGAGGACTGGAAAAACACGCCGAATCACAAGCCGCTCATCGTGAAAGGCCCCCGGCAGGTGGGAAAGACGGAGTCTATCCTGCGCTTTGCGAGGGCCGGTTATGGCAGCGTGATTTATATCAACTTTGTGGAGGAGCCGAAATACAAGCTGATTTGCGAGGACGGCTATAAGACGGACGACATCATCAAGAACATCTCCCGGATCGACCCGTCCAAGCGGTTTGTCGCCGGGGACACCCTGATTTTCTTCGATGAGTTACAGGACTTCCCGGATATTGCGACCTCGTTAAAATTCTTCCATCTGGATGGCCGTTTTGACGTGATTTGCAGTGGCTCCCTGCTGGGGATCTCCTACCAGCGCATTGAGAGCAACAGCGTGGGCTATAAGACGGATTATGAGCTGTTTTCGCTGGATTTTGAGGAGTTTCTCTGGGCGAAGGGCTACGGCGACGACGCCATAGCGGAACTGCTGGCCCACATGACGGAGTTGAAGCCCTTCTCCGCTCTGGAGATGGACGTGTACAGCGGGCTGTTTTTGGACTACTGTATCCTGGGCGGGATGCCCGCCGTGGTCCGGCTGTATATCGAAAGCGGCACCTTCGAGGGGACACTGGCGCTGCAGCGTCAACTCATCGAGGATTACAAGGAGGATGTCCGCAAGTATGCCGATGGCGTAGACCAGACGCGGATTCTGAACATTTTCAACCGCATCCCCGTCCAGCTCGCCATGGACAACAAGAAGTTCCAAATCTCCAAGGTGGCACGAGGCGCACGGTTCAAGGACTACTGGGGCTGCATCGAGTGGCTGGAAAGCGCCGGTATCATCAATGTGTGCTACTGCCTGAACTTCCCGGAGCTGCCCATCAAGGGCAACTTCGACACGTCGAAGTACAAGCTCTACCTGCGGGACTCCGGCCTGCTGGTGGCTCTGCTGGACGACGAGGCTCAGGACGACCTTCGGGCCAACAAAAACCTGGGGGTTTACAAGGGCGCGCTCTACGAGAACATCGTGGGCGAGGCCCTGTCCAAGTGCGGCTATCCGCTGTGTTATTACAAACGGGAGAACTCCACGCTGGAGGAGGACTTCTTTGTCCGCACCAGAAAGAGCCTGTTGCCGGTGGAGGTGAAGGCCACCAGAGGGACGGCGAAGTCGCTCCGCAGCCTCATCAAAAGTGACCACTATTCGGACATTCAGTACGGCGTGAAGCTGACGGCGGGCAACATCGGGTTCAGCGACAATATTTTTACCTTCCCATACTTCTGCACGTTTCTGCTGCGGCGGTATCTGGCGGAGATGGAGTATTAAAGGACTTGTTCGATGACGCTATGAGACCGTGAGTCGTTTGCTTTGGTTTCGTATGTAAACCTCAAGATCCTGTCATGGAGAGGTGTGAATCATCAGCTCTTAAAAAGGAGACCGATGCAACCTAGACACAATGATATTCCTTTGACTGGGGTTTCCAAAGGGGACAGCGTTCCCTTGGCGGAGGTGTCCAGAGGAGGCAGCGCCTCTTCTGGCGGGGGTTCCACGGGGGCAAGCAGTCCCTTGGCACTGGGTTTCAAAAGGGGCGCGGAACGCCCTTTTGCATGGGTATCCAGAGAGGACAGCGTCCCCCTGGCACACGACTTTGGCTTGCAAAGTCCCGGTCAGCCACATTCTCAGAGGGAACAAAAACGGCCCTTTTACCATGGCAATGCCTCCTGCACCATCTCCAGCCCATGCTGTTCCGTTTTCCTCGCCAGGCTTTCGTTGAGGTGAAAATGCACCGCCGTCGTTTTCAGAAAATGCTCCTGCCCGTCCTCGAAGCCAAAGCGAAACCGAAGGTAAGTCCGCTCTCGTGGCGGGATGCTGCGGAGGGCAGTTCTCACCTCCTCCACGGTTTCCCGCTCCAGGCAGATTTGTTCTGGAGAAAGAGTTACCCTGTCCTCGATCTCGTCTGCCGGAACTGCGAAGGCGTCGTCCTCCTCCCCCTGTTCCCCAATGGGATAGAAGCGGAAAGAAAAGTTTTCATCGTAATAGAATCGGTTCTCGATTTGATTTTGATATTCCCGAACCAAATCCAGCATGGCATTCCGAATGGCAGTTCCTGCATAGGAGAGAAACTTGACCTTTCTTTCCGGCGTGAAAGTCGGGACTGCCCGAAGCAGCCCCATACAGCCCACCTGCACCAAATCGTTCGCCTCTACGCCCAGAAACCCGTATGACCGTGCCAGTTCGTAGGCTCTTGCCCGCACAAAGGGAAGATTAACTTCCACTAACCGGGGGGCCAGTGTGTCCCGATCCCCGTGCTGCGCCAGGGCGCACAGATCCTCATTGGTCATCCTGTTTCACCGGCTCCCGCTTGGGGAAAAACAGCAGGAGCGCTTTCCGAAGGAATGATTTCTGTCCAGTTGGCAAGTCTCCGTCCACCGTTTGCAGGATGGCGTCCACCATCTGCTCCGGCGTGACCGAGTGGGGGCAAAGGAGTCCTGTCCCTTTTGCAAATTGGAGAACACTTCCTCCGCTGCAAGAGAATATAATACATTTGTTCTAGCTTCTATCCTGCATTTTTGCAGGATTTTTTTGTTGTCCTCCTGCAAAAATGCAGAAGTGACAAATTTGGGGGGCGTCCCCGATTTTTCCGTATCATCTAATAGATGAAGGCATTCAGCATACACGGGCAAGGTTCGCCCAAAGCCTTTGACATTTTTTCTGTACATAACCTGGAAGAGAGGCTTTTGAAATGAACGCACAACAGAGAACAGAGCGCCGCATCCTGCGGCAGAGAGAGGAAGGGATTGACCATGTCTGAATTGTTTAGCACACCTGAATGGCTGGACGGGAACGAGCACATCATCGGGCTGGTCTTTTGCGACTGGTTCCTATATCACTACCCCATGCGCTGCATCCATGACCACTTCTGCGCCGTGGACGGTCTGGTGGCAGAGGAAACTTCCATCAAGAGAGATATTTATATCGCAATCGAAGAATATGTGGATGCCGGAATCGCCAAGAAGGTAGACCATCTGTTCAGCGCCCTGAAAATCAGGGCGTACTCAGAGCCGCCGTCTCTTGCAAACAGACCGCATCCACATGGCCAACGGCACCTATCACATGGACGGCACGTTTACCAAAAGCAAGGAGTTCTGCATGAATCGGCTGACTGTCAGGTATGTACCGGACGCACCGCCACCTACAAGATGGCTGCAATTCCTGTCGGAGCTTCTGTTGAGTGCAAGATGGATGTTGGAGCGCAAGGGTGTCCAGAACCAGACAGTATGCGCCGGAGCAGCCGGCAGAAAGGAAAAAGCATAATGAGCGCGAATAAGGGAACACTTACCAAAAATGGGAGGAGCGTGATAACGTTTGGAGGTAAATGTCAGAGAGGACAGGAAACTGGTTGATGTCTGGCTGACGAATGCGGAGAAAAACGACCCGCAGATTCAGGCACAGCTCAAAGACATTTATGCGAAGTACAAGAAGAAAAAGTATCTGGTGGCGGTCTACCAGTCCGGTAGCCGTGATCTCTACGAGAGCACATTGGCGCTGCTCGCTTACAACAAAAAGCGCGTGGCAGAGCTGGACGTACAACGGGAGAAGCGGCAGCGGGCCGCAGCGGTGGAACGTTGACTTTTGGCGAGGAGAGCGGTTTCCCTCCCCGCCATTTTGAGGGTTGCAATTCACGGGGAAGTAATATACAATGTTATCTGTATATAGA
>JAJPXR010000018.1 GCA_021205375.1 Clostridiales bacterium
CTCCCCTGAAAGGGGAGGAGGGCCGCCGCCTTTAGGCGGTGGCGGAGGGGTTTCAACCAAACTCCTTTACCTCCGGTCCGTCCGCTCGTACACGTCGTACTCCTGCCAGATCTGCTCCAAATGGCTCAGGTTATGCTCCAGCTTCTCGGAGCGGATGCGGCTGACCGACACGATGAGGGCCGTCACCAAACTCAGCGGGGCCACCAGGGAGTCCACGAAGGAGGCCATGTCGCTCTTGGCCAGCAGGGAAACGTCGGCGATCTCCGCCAGGGGAGAGGCTTTGCTGTCGGTGATGGCGATGGCGGTAGCCCCCCGGTCCTTGGCGTAGCGCATGGCCTTCACCGTCCGCCGGGAATAGCGGGGGAAGGACAGGCCGATGAGCACGTCTCCCTCTTTGATGTGGAGGATCTGCTCGAAGGTTTCGCTCATGGCGCTGGTCTCCACACAGATGACATCGTCGAACATGAACCGGAAGTAGAAGGTCAGGAACTCCGCCAGAGCGGACGCGGAGCGCACGCCCAGGATGTAGAGCCGCTTGGCCCCGGCGATGCGCTGCACCGCCTCGTTGAAGGTGGTCCGCTCGGTCTCCTCCAGCGTCAGGCGTAGCTTCTCGATGTCCGACTGCATGACCATGCTCAGCACGTCCTGGTTGCCGATGCGGTCCTTGGACACCTCGATGCGCTGGATGGAGGTCAGCTTGTTGCGGATCATCTCCTGAAGGGCCTTCTGCATACTGGGATAGCCGTCGAAGCCCAGCTCCGCCGCGAAGCGCACCACCGTGGATTCGCTGACGTTGACCGTCCGGCCCAGTTTGCTGGCGGTCATAAACGCCGCCTTGTCGTAGGAATTGAGAATAAAGTTGGCAATCAGCTTTTGCCCCTTGGAAAAATGGGACATATTTTCCTGGATGGTCGCCAAAATGTCGTTCGCCATAAAAAACCTGCTCCTCTTTTGTTTGGTGGATAGGGTCTCTGCTGTGGTTCGCTGTTTTTGTTAGAGATACTATACCCTTTTGCAGCAGGAATTGCAAGCTATTTTTGCAAGATTTTTTTCGCTTCTTGCATTTTGACGGTTTTCACAGGGCTTTCAGCCGCTGAATTTCCTCGTTTGTGAGATAACGCCAGCACCCGGCGTTCAAATCGCCCAGGCGCAGCGTTCCCTCCCGCACCCGGCGGAGACGGTGGACCGTCAGTCCGCAGGCGGCGCACATTTTCCGCACCTGGCGGTTTTTTCCCTGGCGGATGGTGAAGGACAGCAGGGCGGAGCCTTTCTCCCCGGAGGGCAGAGCGCGGACCTGAGCTCCCCGGTAGGTCACGCCCTCCACGGTCATGTCCCGGCGCAGCCGGGGCAGAGCGGCCTCCACGTCCCCCGTCACCCGCACCAGGTACTCTTTCTCCACCTGATGGCTGGGGTGGGTCAGGCGCTGGGTCAGCTCCCCGTCGTTGGTCAGCAGCAGCAGCCCCTCGGAGTTTAGGTCCAGCCGCCCCACGGGGTAGACCCGCTGACCGCAGTCGGCCACAAGCTGGGCCACGGTTTTGCGGCCCTGCTCATCGGAGAGGGTGGTGACGTACCCCCGCGGCTTGTTCAGCAGCAGGTACACCAGCTCTGTCTGTTGGGGCAGCTCCACCCCGTCCACGGCGATGACGTCCCGCTCCGGGTCGGCCTGCTGCCCCAGCGTGGCCGGGACGCCGTTCACCGTCACCCGGCCCGCCTGAATATACCGCTCCGCCGCCCGGCGGGACAGCACGCCTCTGGCGGAGAGGATTTTTTGCAGCCGCTCCACGGTCACTCCTCCTGGGTCTGGGGGGTGTAGACCAGGTCGGTGCTGCCGATCCTCTCACCGTCCAGGTAGTAGACGATACGGCCCACCACATCCCCCTCTTTTATGGTCACGTCGCTGTTCTGGGGCAGGCGCATCCGGGCGTAGACCTTTTGGGCCTCCGCGTCAGTCAGGGGATAGGAGACGGTGTCCGCGGCGGTCAGGGTGTAATCCGTGCCGCCCGCCGTCAGGGTAGTGACCACGTCCCCGGCCTCGCAGAAGGTGTGGGTGGGGTAGGTCTCAAAGGCCCAGTCGTAGACGGCGATGTGGTCCTGGTAGTCGTAGGAGTCCGCCAGGGTGCAGCAGACGATGCGCTGACCGGTGTCCGGGTCCTCGAAGCAGGAGACCAGCGTCCGCCCCGCGGCGGAGGTGTAGCCGGTTTTGATGCCGATGCAGCGGCTGTCCATGCTGAGAAGCTGGTTGTGGTTCTCGATCTTCCAGCCGTCCTTGGTTTCGATATAGGTGGTGCCCACGATTTCCGCGAACAGCTCGTTTTGCATGGCGTAGCACCCCAGCAGACACATGTCATAGGCGGTGGAGTAGTTGCCCTCGTCCTCCAGGCCGTTGGGGTTGCCGTAGAGGGTGTTTTCCATGCCCAGCTCCTGGGCCTTTTCGTTCATCAGCGCCACGAAGGATTCCTCATCCCCGGCGATGGTCTCCGCCAGCAGCATGGCCGCGTCGTTGCCGCTGCGGAGCATGGCCCCGTAGATGCAGGAGAGCAGGGTGATTTTATCCCCTACTTCCATATAGAGGGAGCTGCCCTTTTCGGCGTTGGCGGTCTCGGAACAGGTCAGCACCTGCTCCAGATCCTCCTCGCTGCTCAGCTCGCAGGCCAACAGGCCGGTCATGATTTTGGTGATGCTGGCGATGGGGCGCTTTTTGTTGGCGTTGTGGGAGTACAGCACCCGGCCGGAGTCCACGTCCATGACGCAGGTGGCCACGGCGTTGGTGGAGATGGCAAACGCGCTGCCCGCGCCGCCCAGGGTCAGGCACACCGCCAGCACCCCCGCCAGCAGCCGCCGAAGAAGTTTTTTGCCTGCGTTATTCTTCACTGGCGGCCTCTTCCGGCTGCTCGGCCTTTTCCGCTTTGTCGGCCTTGCGCTTGTCCACGAAGTTCTCCACCCGGTCCACGATCTCCGGCATCAGGTCGATGACCTTCTCCACCGGGCCGCCGGGACAGGGCGCCACCGGCAGGAACCGGACGCTCTCGCTCTTGATGATGAGGAAGCCGGTGGGTTCCACGCTGACCCCGGCGCCGGCGCCGCCGCCGAAGGCGTTGTCCTTGTCGGCGGGCTGGTTCTTGGTGGCCCAGTCGCTGCCGCCGGAGCCGAAGCCGAAGCTCATCCGGGAGATGGGGATGACCGTGACCCCCTGGGGGGTGTTGATGGGCTGGCCCACCACGGTGTTCACGTCCACCATCTGCTTGACCTTGTCGATGGTGATGTCGATGACTTCATTCAGTGGATGCTTTTTTTCCATTGCTGTTCTCCTCCTGCTGTGATTTGTCAACGGGTTTGTTCAGGATACTCTGTATTTTTTGCAGTTCTTTCAACACGTGGACGCCCAGCACGATGAGCTGGGCCACGGTGTAGGACAGGGTGAGGCGGGCGTACACCTTCGTCTCACGGTCGGTGAAGTCCACCCGGCACCGGACCGACTGCTCTTTGATGGTCAGCTTTTGTTGCAGCACCCCGGCCACCGCGCCGCCGCTGGCGCAGATGCCGCCGTAGAGGATACCGGCCCGCGCCGGGTCGTTGCGTCCGGCGATGGTGTAGTCCAGCAGCAGCTCGTCCACCCGCAGCTTTTCCACCGACTCTCCCAGCAGGTCCAGCAGGGCGGGCAGCTCGTCCATCAGCTCGTCCAGGCTGCCCCCCACTCGCTGGAGCAGGGAGGGCTTTTCCGGTTCCGGCTGCTTTTGGGGCTTGTCCTTTTTCTTTTTGGACTTTTTCGTTGTTTTTTCTTTCTTCTCCTTGGGCTTCCGGGGGTACACCGTCAGGAAGGCGGGGCCGATTTTGATTTGCACCAGCAGTCCCTGGGCGGAGTACTCCACCCGGCCCCCCAGCCGGAGCAGAAAGACGACAGCCGCCAGCGCCGCCACAATGAGCAGCACCACCAACAAGATCTTCACTTCGCCGCCTCCTTCTCCGCCAGGGCATCTCCCGGCTCGCCGTTTTCCGGCAGGGGCGGCAGCTCCTCCAGGGAGGACAGGCCAAAGGTCTTTAAGAACAGCCGGGTGGTGCGGAACAGGGTGGGCCGCCCCGGAGCGGCCAGCTTGCCGCACTCCTCAATCAGCCCCCGCTCCAACAGGGAATTGATGGAGTAGGCGGAGGAGACCCCCCGCACCTGCTCCACGTAGCCCCTTGTGGTGGGCTGGAAGTAGGCGATGATGGACAGCACCTCCAGCACCGCCGGGGACAGCTTGGGGGGCTTGCGGGTCTCCAGCGCCCGGCGGATGACGTCGGCGTGTTCCGGCGCGGAGGCCAACTGGTAGGAGTCCTCCAGCCGGAGCAGCCGGAGGCCCCGCTGCTCGTAGCGGTAATAGTCCCCCAGCCGCCGGGCGGCGTCCTCCAACTGCTGCTGGCTGATTTCCAGCACCTGGCACAGCCGTTTGCACTCCACCGGTTCTCCCGCCGTAAATAGGATACCCTCCAGGGCGGATTCTATCACTTTATCCTCCATCGGTGTCCTCGCCTTCCTCCTGCTGGGCCGTCACGCAGGTGACGGTGCAGTCCTTGCCGAACCCCGCCAGAGAGATGCGGCAGTTTTTGCACAGCTCCAAAATCGCCAAAAACGTCGCCACGATCTCCGAACGGGTGCGGCAGGTCAAAAACAGCTGCCGCAGCTTGGTGACGCCGCTCTGCACCAGCCGCTCCAGCACCTCCCGCGCCTTGTCCGCCACGGGGTAGGGTTCCCGGCCCACGATGCCGTGGAACACCGCCTCCGGCGGGGGGAGTTGCTCCCCGTTGCGGCGGTACAGGCCCAGCATGGCCTGGTACAGGTCCTCCGGCTGATGCTGGTAACGATAGGTCTTGTCCGGCTGCACAGCCAGTTGGCCGCGGGTCAGCAAATCGGCTCCCAGGTCGCACCGGCGGCTCAGCTCCGGCTGGAGCTGCTTGATTTTTGCATAGTTCTCGCTGCGCTTGCGCTCCTCCAGAGAGGCGATGAGCTCTTCCATCTCGCTGAGCGGTTCCTCGTTGTTCAGGGCCAGCAGCATCCGGGTCTTGATATACACCAACTGGGCGGCCATGGTCACAAATTCGCTGGCCACGTCCAGGTCCAGCTCTTTGCGCTGGTCCATCCACGCCAGGTATTGGTCCAAAATCAGGGAGATTTGGATGTCCTGGATCTCCATCTTGTTCTTGCTCAGCAGGCTTAAAATCAGGTCCAGCGGCCCGTCGAAGTTCTCCGCCTGGTCGCGGGCGCGGACCACCCCCTCCAGATGATAGACCGGCGTATCCATCAGGTCACGATCCCTTCCGGCAGCCCCACCAGATGGCACAGTACCCTCAGCACCGCCGTCCGCGCCGCGTAGAGGGGCGCGTCCAGCCAGCCCAGGAACACCAGCGCGAACAGCAGGATGCCGATGTACCGCTCGTAGTGCATCAGCCAGTCATAGAGGCGGTTGGGCAGCAGGGAGAACAGCACCTTGCTGCCGTCCAGCGGCGGGATGGGGAACAGGTTGAACACCCCCAGGCCCACGCTCAAAATCGCCATATAGAGCAGGAACACATAAAACCAGGAGACAATTTCATAAATCAACTGGGAGGAAAACGCCGCGTAGTGGTAGAGCAAACTGGCCCCGCCCAGGGCGATCAGCGCCAAAATGAAGTTGGAGACCGGTCCCGCTAGGGCGGTCAGCGCCATGCCCTGCTTGGGGTGCTTGAACTGGCGCATATCCACCGGCACGGGCTTGGCCCAGCCGAACCCCGCCGTTATCATCAGCAGCAGACCCAGGGGGTCGATGTGGTGCAGGGGGTTGAAGGACAGGCGGCCGCTGCGCTTGGCGGTCTGGTCCCCCAGGGCCAGCGCCGCGAAGCCGTGGCACATCTCGTGGATGACGATGCACAGCAGCGCCGCCAGCGCCCGCACCAGATAGTAAATCAGGTTGGACAGGTCAAAGGAATTGAAAAAGGTCTGGACTGTCCCCACAGGGGGCCACCTCCTATGGTAGCTGTTAGTTGTTGGCTATTAGCTGTTAGCCTGGCGCTGCCAGCTTTTGCGGTTGTCCCTCTGAACCGGCCTTATCAACCATTTCAGTGAGAAACCCCTCCACCATGCTTCGCATGGTCCCCCTCCGCCGTCAAGCGGCACTTCCGGGGCTTTGCCCCTCCCTGCCCTTTCAGGGGAGGCAAGAGGGGCAATCAGTTGCGGAACGGTAGTTCTTCATGGAAAACCTGTACTACGTTGGCAAA
This sequence comes from Clostridiales bacterium, assembly GCA_021205375.1. Taxonomy (GTDB): domain Bacteria; phylum Bacillota; class Clostridia; order Oscillospirales; family Oscillospiraceae; genus Onthomonas. Next base: position 6,232 of record JAJPXR010000018.1, read on the forward strand.
AGTGCTGACCAAACAGCAAACACTATCCAAGCTAACAGCTAATAGCTAAAAGCTAAGAGCTATAAATAGATATTTATTATACCAGCATCAGGGTATAAAAAACAAGCCCTCTTTCAACAAAAGGGCCTGTTTGGGTAAATATCTGCTTTTGAAAACGCAAAAGGGGCAATTTTAACCGTTACTGGGGAAATTCTTTGTCCAGCACCTCTTTCAGCACATTGGCGGAGGCCCGGAGGGCGGCAATTTCCTCGTCGCTGAGATGGATGGGCACCAGCGTCTCCATGCCGTCGGCCCCCACCACGGCGGGCAGGCTCAGGGCCACGCCCTCGATGCCATAGGCCCCGTGGATCATGCTGGAGACGGGGAGGATGGAGTGCTCGTTGCGGACGATGCACTCGCAGATGCGGTTCACCGCCATGGCTACGCCGTAGTAGGTGGCGCGCTTTTTGGAGATGATCTCATAGGCGCTGTTTTTCACGTTTTCGTAAATTTTCTGCGCGGCCAGGTCGTGGTCGTTGTGGTGGCCCCGCATTTCGCAGAAGTCGGGCAGGCTGACGCCGCCCACGTCCACGCAGCTCCAGGCGGCCAGCTCGCTGTCGCCGTGTTCCCCGATGATAAAGGCGTTGACGTTGCGGCTGTCCACGCTCAGGTGCTGGCCCAGGGTGTATTTCAGCCGGGCGGTGTCCAGCACCGTGCCGGAGCCGATGACCCGGTTCTCCGGGAAGCCGGAGAGCTTGACGGCGGCGGCGGTCAGGATGTCCACCGGGTTGGCCACCACCAGCAAAATGCCCTCGAAGCCCCGTTTGGCGATCTCCGGGATGATGGAGCGGAAAATGCCCACGTTTTTGTGGACCAGGTCCAGCCGGGTCTCGCCCTCCTTCTGGGCGGCTCCGGCGGTGATGACGATGATGGAGCAGTCCGCCGCGTCGTCGTAGTCCCCGGCGTAAATTTGCATGGGCCGGGCGTAGGGCAGGCCGTGGCTGATGTCCAGGGCTTCGCCCTCGGCCCGCTGGCGGTCTGCGTCGATGAGTACCAGTTCCGAAAACAGTCCGCTCTGCATCAGGCTGAACGCCGACGCGGAGCCGACAAACCCGCAGCCCACGATGGCTGCTTTCCGCATATTGACCAAGATGATCCTTCCTTTCTGAAAACAGGTTATCATAAGCGTACCATCTCTCCGTGCCCTTGTCAAGGGATTCCGTGAGATTGGATGACCCAATTTCTCCGGCGCATTTTCCCCACCGGACACGCATACTCTTGTTCCTGAATGGGGGTGGCCGCATGAAACAAGATTCCGATTCCCTGACCCGCTCCACGCTGCTGCTGACCGGGGTGGGGGTGGTGTCCCAGGG
>JAJPXR010000207.1 GCA_021205375.1 Clostridiales bacterium
GGTGACATCGCTGGAAATACCGGCGGCGCTGGCGGAGTAGGTGCCGGGGGTATAGCTCATGGAGCTGGCGGCGGTGGTGCCGCTGCTGGAAGCAGCCGTCGAGCTGCTGGTCGAGGCGGCGGTACTGGACATGCCGCTCTCACAGGCCTGGAGTACGCCAAGAGTCACGACGCTGGCTGCGCCAGCCGCCATGCCCTTGATGAAATCCCGGCGGGAAATGGGCTGTTTTTTGGCCATAAATTTTCCTCCCAAAAATATAGTCTCTGGTTTTGTACAGGGGGTTTATTCCAGCGGTCCGACCTGTGGCCGCAGAATAGATAAGATGAATGGAGGTCACGCTTCTTCGGTGCTTTCCTCTTCGGCCTCGTCCTCTTCGTCGTCTTCCAGGTGCCACACCTTGGTGCAGATCTTGCACAGGAAGATGCTCAGCTCCAACAGGGCCATCATGGGGAGGGCCACCATAATTTGAGACAGGATGTCCGGCGGAGTGATAATGGCAGCCAGCACGAAGATGAGGACGAACAGCACCTTCCGGGACTTGGCCAGCCACTGGGGTTTGAGCAGCCCGATGCGGGTCAGCAGAACGGACACCACCGGCAGCTCGAACACTGCGCCGAACACCACGAATACCGTCAGCAGGAAGTTGACATAGCTCTGGATGCTGACGGAGGCGGATACGTCGGTCCCCACGCTCAGGTCCATAAAGAAGTAGAGCATAAAGGGGACGCTGATTTTGTAGGCAAACAGCACACCCACGCAAAAGCACACCGCGCCAAAGCCCACGGCCAGCAGGAAGAACAGCCGTTCCCGCTTTTTCAGGCCGGGGGCACAAAAGGCGTAGATGTGGTAGAAAATCACAGGCGAGCTGATGACCAGGCCGCCGATGGCGGCGATGGACAGTTGGACCGTCAGCAGCTCCTGGGGGGCGATGTAGACGAACTTGTAGTCGTAGTCCTTGCCCAGGTCGGTGAACAGCTCCACCAACTGGGGGGCGAAGAACAGACACACCAGCACTGCGGCCACCAGAAAGACCACGCAAATGACGATGCGGTTGCGCAGTTCTTTCAGGTGTCCGCTCAGGCTCATCTCCCCGTTGTCAGGCACGGACGGGGCTTTTTTCTTACGCCTGTTCATCCTGGGGCTTGCTCTCCTCCGTCTGTTCGGGCTTGTCCTCGTCCTTCATGCCGTCCCGGAAGTTCTTGATGCTCTTGCCCATCATTTTGGTCAGCTTGGGGATCTGCGTGGGGCCAAACAAGACCACTACGATCAGCAGAACAACGATCAGCTCAGTTGTACCGATTTTCATGTGGTTTCTCCTCCTTTATTTTGGTTTAGCGTGGCGTCCTCCGCCATTGGAGGAACCGCTTCCGGCTCCTCTGATGCATCGGGCGCGGCAGCCGGGGGAGCGGTTACCGCTTCCGGGGCCTGCACCGGTTCCGGAGCCGCCGTCTCCGCTGCCGGGGTCTCCGGCGCTTCGGCGGCAGGAGCCTGCTGCGTCTTTTCCGCAGCGGGCTTTTTCTTCGGCTTTCCGATGTTATTCAGAGAGGTTTTCACCTCTTTGACGCTGCCTTTGATCTCCTTGTCCATCTCCTCCAGTGGCTCCATAGCCTCCCGGATGGGGGCCTGGGCCTCCTCCAGTGGCTCCACCACGTTCTCCCGGATCTCGGAGGTCAGGTCGTTGGTGGCCTCCCGGAAGGCCCGCAGGCCAGCGCAAAGCTTTTTGGCTAACTCCTGGAGTTTGTCCGGCCCTATGTCAACCAGGGCCACGATGAAGATGACCACCAGTTCCATAGCGCCAATTTTCATGGGTTGTCTCTCCTTTCTCAATAGGTGTCCGCCCCTGGGCCGACACCGGGACCGGATAAGCGGCGCAAACCGTCTGATTCCGGTAAAAATCGAAAAAAATGATTGAAAAGCGCTTCTCTTTCCGCTAAACTATAGAAACAAAGACATAAATAAAAACGAAACAGGAGCGAACCCCTATGGCAAAGCAAAAAACATATCGCATGGGCGAATTTTCCCAACGGCTGGGCGTCACCCGGGACCTGATCAAGCACTACGAAAAGCAGGGCATCCTCACCTCCCGGCGGGAGGAGGGCAACCAGTACCGGTACTATTACCACTCGCAATATCCGGCCATTCTCATCAGCAAGAAACTGCAAAACACGGGCTACTCCCTGCGGGAGATCGGCCACCTCCTCAACGAGGCCAGCCTGGAGGAATATACCGACGAAAACGCCGGGCGCATCGCCGCGCTGGAGCGGGAGCAATTGCTTCGGGAGATGGCATTGGAGAACCTGCGGTTCGTCTACGCCTGCCAGCAGAAGGCGCTGGATGGAACACTGCTGGGCAGTTGGGAACTGGATGAGCAGCCCGACCTGGTCTTTTTCCCCTTCTCCGAGACGGCAGCGTTCCTTCCCCTCTCTCCGGAGGACATTGATGCCATGGCGGACTGGACCGACGCCACCCCCGCAGTGGAGTATTGCAGGCTGATCCGGGATGAGAAGGTGATCTTCGGTTTTACCGCCACGGCGGAGCAGGCCCGGCTGCTGGGGCTGCATGGCAGTCAGGTGGAGCAGCTCCCCGCCTGCCGCACCTTCTGCTACTACCTGAAATTTCCCCGTTCCACCATCGGCGGTCAGGCGAACACCGATGAGGAGGAAATTCAAAAAATGCTCCCCCCGGCGCTGGCCGCGCTGGAGGCACAAAACCTGACGGCAACCGGGCCGATCCTGATCCGGCACCTGTTTGAAGCGCCGGAGGCCGGGAGCTTTTACTATTACTGCCAGGCGAGCATCCCCATTTGAGTCAAACCCTACGCCACCACTTTAAATATTACTATCAGATGTATTATAAAGTTGAGCGCAACACACAGGTCAATAGGCTTTGTCAAATTTGTCGTCTTTTTCTGGTTTCTTTTATTCATTTTTGTCGATTTAGGGAAACGCCGATTGATGACAAAGCTGAAAGTGATTCCGATGCGAAAGTCATTGACCGTTGGCACAAAGCGTTAAAACAGGGAGAATTAAAATGAAAAACTGCAAACAGCTTCTCTGTTGCCTGCTCTCAATGCTGCTGCTGGCCGGCTGCTCTGCCGGGACTGCGGAGCCTGACCCGGAGGCGGCGGAGTCCAGTACCCAGTATATGGACGCCATGGACACTTATATGACCCTGACCGCCTACGGCAGCAACCGGGACGACGCCCTGAACGCCGCCGTGGAGGAAATTCAGCGGCTGGAGGCCCTGTGGTCCGTGGGCAGCGAGGACAGCGAGGTCTCCCAGTTGAACCGGGAGGGGACCGCCGTCCTCTCGGAGGACACCGCCGCCCTCTTCGAGCGGGCCTTGGAGATTTACGACAGCACCGGCGGAGCCTTCGACATCACCGTTTACCCCCTGATGGAGCTGTGGGGCTTCACCACCCAGGACTATCAGGTGCCGGAGGCGTCCGACCTGCAAGCCGCCCTGGCCCTTGTGGGCGCGGACCGCGTTACCTATGACAGCTCCACCTCCACTGTCACCCTTGGCGAAGGCCAGTCCATCGACCTGGGCGGCATCGCCAAAGGCTACACCTCCCAGCGCATCATGGAGCTGTTCGAGGAGATGGGCGTGACCTCCGCCATGGTCTCCCTGGGCGGCAACATCCAGTGCCTTGGCACCAAGCCCGACGGCTCCCTCTGGCGGGTGGGCATCCAGGACCCGGTGGGCAGCGAAGGGGCCATCGTCGCGGTCATCGAGGTGGAGGACCAGGCGGTCATCACCTCCGGCTCCTATGAGCGGTACTTCACCGACGAGGCCACCGGCGAGACCTACCACCACATCATCGACCCCGCCACCGGCTACCCGGCGGACAGCGGCTTGATCTCCGTCACCATCGTCACCGACGACGGCGCATTGGGTGACGCTCTCTCCACTGCCCTGTTCATCATGGGTCTGGAGGAAGGGACCGCCTACTGGCAGGCCCACAGCGACGAATTTCAGGCCGTGTTCATCACCACCGACAGCGAAATTTACGTCACCGCAGGGCTGGAAGATTCCGTCACCGCCGACGCGGGGTACACCCTGCTCACATAGCTTTTCGTCAACGGCTGCTGGTAAAACCTTCTTTTTCTGCCTTTTCATAATCTTCCCGGAAGCGCAAATACTACCTCCACGACATCGTTCCGGCGGCGCGGTAAAACCGTCGCCGCCATGATCCCAATTTGGAGGTAGAGAGATATGAAAGCGACAGGAATTGTGCGGCGGATCGACGACCTGGGCCGTGTGGTCATCCCCAAGGAGATAAGGCGTACCATGCGTATCCGGGAGGGCGACCCGTCACAGATGACATTGCAGCCGTGGCAGCGGTTCTGTTTCGCCTTGTTGGAGCTGGCCAAAAGGCAGGGTTGGAAATAGTACATATGACAGAGCGTTCCGCTCTTATTAGCCGTAAGGCCGCCGGATTCCGGCGGCCTTCAATTTTGTCATTTTTGCGGAAATGACAAAATTGAGTTGACGAATGAAGCAGTTAGATATATAATATAAATAACAAAAATTCTCATCAAAATGAGGTGTGATATGCGCAGCTACAACCTGCAAAAAGAATGGGAGAACCTGCTGACACCCGACATCGTGGCCCTGCTGACGCAAATTCACGAGTTCAAAGGGGAACAGAATCTCTTTATTGAGGCACATCGGGACACCCTGACCCAACTCCTTGAAATTGCAAAAATCCAGAGCACAGAAGCCTCCAACAAAATCGAGGGCATTTATACCTCAGACGACCGGCTGAAAAAAATCGTTCTGGACAAGACCACACCCCGCACCCGCAGCGAGCAGGAGATCGCCGGATACCGGGACGTACTGGCGACCATCCATGAGAGCTATGAGTATATCCCCCTGCGCCCCTCCATGATTTTGCAGTTGCATCGGGACCTGTACAAATTCAGCGGCAGCGGTATCGGCGGGAGCTATAAAAATGCCGATAACGTCATTGCAGAGGAGGACGCCGCAGGCAATCGGTATGTCCGCTTCCAGCCGGTTCCCGCGTGGGAGACCCCAGAAGCGGTGGAACGAGCCTGTAAAGCGTATGACGAAGCGATACAGGCCGGGGCTGACCCCCTGCTGGCCATTCCGATGTTTCTTTTGGATTTCCTCTGCATCCATCCCTTTAACGACGGCAACGGGCGCATGAGCCGCCTGTTGACCCTGCTGCTCCTGTACCGCGCCGGGTATATCGTGGGGAAATATGTCAGCCTTGAAAAGGGTATCGAGCAGAGCAAGGAGACCTATTACGAAACTCTCCAGCAAAGCTCCATTGGCTGGCACGAAAACGAAAACGATTACGCCCCCTTTGTCCGCTACACTCTCGGTGTGATTCTGGCGGCTTATCGGGAGTTTTCCGCACGCGTGCAGCTTTTGACCACCAGCGGCATTTCCAAGCAGGAGCGCATCCGCGAGGTCATCCGCGGCACCCTCGGCAAAATTACCAAGGCCGAAATTATGGCACAATGCCCTGACATCAGCCAGACAACCGTTCAGCGGACGCTGAACGAGCTGCAAAAGAAGGGCGAGATCCTCAAACTCAGCGGCGGACGCTATACCGCCTATATTTGGAACAGGGAGAACGAACTATGATCACCGGAGAACTGAAAAACAAAATCGACGGCCTGTGGGACATCTTCGCCGCAGGCGGCCTGGTCAACCCCCTGGATGTCATCGAGCAGGTCACCTACCTGATGTTCATCCGGGACCTGGACGACACCGACAACCTCCGCGCCAAAGAGAGTGCCATGCTGGGCCTGCCCTACACCAGCATTTTCGCGGGAGAGGTGGAAATTGGCGAACGCAAAATCCCCGGCGAACAGCTCAAATGGTCGGTGTTCCGGGACTTCCCGGCGGGACGGATGTACAACGTCATGCAGGAGTGGGTGTTCCCCTTCATCAAGGGCCTTCACGGGGACAAAAACAGCGCCTACTCCAAATATATGGACGACGCCATTTTCAAGCTGCCCACTCCCCTGCTGCTGAGCAAGGTAGTGGACTGTCTGGACGACATTTATTCCCAAATGGCCCAGCTCCACGACAGCGACATCCGGGGCGACGTGTACGAATACCTCCTGAGCAAAATCAGCCAGTCCGGGCGCAACGGCCAGTTCCGCACCCCCCGCCACATCATCCGCATGATGGTGGAGATGATGGACCCCCGGCCCGACGACGTGATCTGCGAAATTCCCACTCAACTTTTAATACAATTTGGCGATAGCTTATGTGCCTGAGTTCAGGTGGGGACAAAACCTCCGAGGGTGGGGACAAAATCATAAAGCTGGGGACAAATCGGCGATAGCCGGTTATTTTTTTGCACAGAAAAACAGCCTGCTGCACTTTATCGGTGTCAGTAGGCTGTGAATGTTTCAGGCTTTGATTTCTGTTCCATCTTTGAATGTGAATCGGATGTCGTCCTTGCTGTAGACGGTAGCGTAGTCAACCAAGGTGTACCAGGCTTCTTCGTCGAATTTTGTCAGAAGCTGTTGTCTGGAGCGGAGCGCTTTTTGGAAGTCGGTGAGCGCCGCTCGTGTGAGTTCCTTTTTCTCAATCTCCGCCGTGACTGCATCCAGTTTTTCTTTTGTGTTATTGTAACGCTCGGACAAGGCATCGTAGCGTTTCTGGTATTCTGTCTGGTCGAGGGCAGTCAGGGCATTTTCCTTTATGGCTTGCTGCACCAGTTCTGCGACAAGCCCCAGCTCCTCGGTGAGCTGTTCCTGCTCGGCGGCAAGTTCAGTGGTGTCGTACAGCCTGCTTTTGACAAGCTCGATGTCCGCAGTAATGGAATCTTTCTTCTCCAGCAGCTGGTTGGCGGCGGATATGAATTTCTCCATAATCTCCTCATCGGTCAGGTGGGGAGTTTTACATTTGGCATCGCCCTCGAACTTGTGATTGCACTGCCAGATGATTTTGCGGTATTTATCATTGGAATGCCAGACCTTTGAGCCGTACCAGCTTCCACACTCACCGCATTTGATTTTGCCGGAGAAGATGTGGATGCCGCTGTGTCGGTTACTGCCGGGGGTGCGTCGGGCAAGCTCCCTCTGTACCATTTCAAAGGTGTCTGGGTCGATGATGGCTTCGTGGTTATTCTCCACATAATATTGAGGAACCTCGCCCTCGTTGACTTTGGTTTTCTTCGTCAGGAAATCTGTCGTAAAGGTTTTCTGGAGCAACGCATCGCCTTTGTATTTTTCATTTGAAAGAATGCTCTTTACAGTCGATGCGCTCCATTTGTCTTTTCCGGCGGGAGATTTTATCCCTTCGTGCGTGAGCTGAGTGGCAATGCCGCAGGGTGTTTTTCCTGCGAGGAAGAGCTGGTAGATTCCTCTGACGACAGCGGCTTGTTCCTTATTGACTACAAGGTTTCCATCGGGTCCTCTGTCGTAGCCGAGGAACCGTTTGAATGGAACTGTGACCTTCCCATCGGAGAAGCGTTTCCGCTGTCCCCATGTGCAGTTCTCTGAAATGGAACGGGATTCCTCCTGCGCCAGCGAGGACATGATGGTTATTAGCAATTCGCCCTTGC